>JBEAQQ010000077.1:0-6628 GCA_041163785.1 Pseudomonadota bacterium | reverse complement strand
CAAGCCTTGGTGTTGACCAATGTCGGCGGCGCTGGGGGTGATGATGTGCTGGCGCTGGCAGCCGCGGTGGCGGCGGATGTTAAAGCAACGTTTGGCGTCGTACTAGACATAGAGCCTGAGTGTGTCGGAGGCTAATATGGGGGGAAGTGCCACGGAGTTTGACCCTAAGAGCTTTGATGCCAAGAATTACCTTAAATCCCTGACGACGCGGCCCGGTGTGTATCAGATGTTCGATACCGCCGGTGAGTTGCTCTATGTTGGCAAGGCAAAAAACTTAAAAAATCGCGTATCCTCTTATTTTCGCGCCCGCGGATTGAGCGCTAAAACGGTCGCCTTGGTCAACAAAATTGCGCGTATTGAGGTAACAGTCACCCGAACTGAAACAGAGGCTCTACTACTAGAGCACAACCTCATCCGCACCCACAAGCCGCCCTACAATATTCTTCTGCGCGACGATAAATCCTTCCCCTACATCTT
The DNA here is from genome assembly GCA_041163785.1 of Pseudomonadota bacterium. Lineage (GTDB taxonomy): Bacteria > Pseudomonadota > Gammaproteobacteria > Pseudomonadales > JAHEIH01 > JAHEIH01. The sequence continues at coordinate 6,151 of JBEAQQ010000077.1, read as the reverse complement.
TGTGTCGCAGGGTGAATGGCCAAGAGTTTCGGTACATCGTGGTCCTCGAAAAGCCCCGGGGCAGTATTTTGGGCCCTACCCGAACGTAGCGGCTGTTCGTCAAAGTATGGAATTCCTGCAAAAGGTGTTTCAGGTTAGGCAGTGTGAAGACAGTTACTTTGCCAATCGCACTCGCCCCTGTTTGCAGTATCAAATTGGTCGATGTTTAGGTCCCTGCGCTGACCGCGTTAGCGTGGAGGATTACACCCAAGCCGTTGAAGATACGGTGCTGTTGTTGCAGGGCAAAAGTGAAGACGTCACGCAGCAGCTTGTGGCTCGAATGGAGCAGGCCTCCCTAGATCTCGCTTTTGAGCGAGCGGCAGAATACCGTGATCGCGTTAACTACTTGCGCCATTTGCAGGCCTCGCAGTATATCAGTGGCGAGACGGGTGATATCGATGTCTTGGCGGTGGTGGCAGAGGCGGGGCACGCCTGTATTCAGCATTTGTACATTCGCAACGGCCAAATTTTGGGCAGTCGAAGTCACTACCCTAAATTGCGTTTGGAGACCGATTCGCAGGATATTCTCAGCAACTACATCGCCCAGCGTTACCTCGCGACGGATAGTCAGTTTTCTCCGCCCAGGGAAATCTTTGTGAATACCTTGCTTGACGAGCAGGGTTTGTTGGAGGACGCACTGAGTAGTCATTTCAAACGCCGTGTCATGATGCGCACCGATCTTCGTGGAGAGCGCTTGCGCTGGCTCAATTTAGCCGTGAACACCGCCAAGCAAAATTTGATGTCCGTGATCAATGACAAGCAAAATGTCATGCAGCGCTTTGAGGCATTGCGCGATACCTTGCAGTGGGATGATATTCCTCGTCGCCTTGAGTGCTTCGACATTAGTCACAGCAGTGGTGAATTGACGGTAGCTTCCTGTGTGGTGTTTGATACCCAAGGCCCTTTAAAATCGGACTACCGGCGGTTCAATATTAAAGATATCACCCCGGGTGATGACTATGCCGCGATGAATCAGGCCATTGGTCGACGCTACAAACCTAAGGCTGATGGCGAACAAAAGCTCCCCGATCTATTGGTGATCGATGGTGGCAAGGGCCAGGTTGCTCAGGCGGAAGAGGCGCTGCAGGAACTGCAGGTGGCGATACCTGTGATAGGCATTGCCAAGGGAACCACCCGCAAGGCAGGGTTTGAAACATTGATTTGTCGCGAGGGCGATGTTTGGCGTGAAACTGTGTTACCCTCAGATCACCCTGCATTGCACCTACTGCAGCATATCCGCGATGAGGCCCACCGCTTTGCCATTACGGGGCATAGACAGCGTCGCGGCAAGAAGCGTCAGACATCGAGTTTGGAGTCTATTCCAGGTGTTGGGCCTAAACGTCGCAAGGAGTTGCTGAACCATTTTGGCGGGATTCAGGGGGTTCAGCGCGCTTCAGTAGAGGAATTAGAAGGGGTGTCATCGATCAACAAGAAGATGGCGCAAGATATTTATGACGCTCTCCACACGCATTGAGGGCTGAGGGACATACATGAACATACCTAACATACTCACTGGTTTCCGGATTCTATTGATACCGGTGTTGGTGTTGGTTTATTACCTGCCTGTGGCATGGAGTAATGTGGCGGCGTGCGGTGTATTTTTGGCCGCCGCGCTGACCGATTATTTGGACGGCTACCTCGCTCGTCGACTGAATCAAATGACGCCTTTTGGCGCGTTTCTCGACCCCGTGGCGGACAAGATTATGGTGGCGGTAGCCTTGGTATTGTTGACAGAGCAATACAGTTCGCCTTGGTTTGCTGTGCCTGCGGCCATTATCATTGGGCGAGAAATTGTGATTTCCGCGTTGCGTGAATGGATGGCGGAGCTGGGCAAGCGCACCTCTGTGGCGGTCTCCTTTATCGGTAAAGTGAAGACCTTTGTGCAGATGGGGGCGCTCACTTTGTTGCTGGCGTTCCCTAACGGTTCTGGGATGTTTTCTCTACTGGGTTTGATAGCGCTTTATGTCGCGGCGGGACTTACTCTTTGGTCGATGTTGATTTATTTACGTGCGGCCTGGCCTGATCTGATGAAGCATGCCGCAAATGATGCGGAAAACCTGTGATTTTATAGCGCCAGAGGGTACAATTTGGGGCTGAATTTGGTATGGTATAGCGCTAATAATAGATCCTAGGAAAATGTCCGCTCGATGCGACTAAAATCAATAAAACTCGCTGGATTTAAATCGTTTGTCGACCCCACGACAGTGACACTGCCTGGCAACCTTTGTGCTGTGGTCGGTCCCAATGGTTGCGGTAAGTCGAACATCATCGACGCTGTGCGTTGGGTTATGGGTGAAAGCTCTGCGAAAAATTTGCGCGGCGAGAACATGACCGATGTTATTTTTAATGGCTCAGGTGCGCGCAAGCCTGTTGGTCAGGCCTCCATTGAATTGGTCTTCGACAACAGCGAGGCCAGCGGTAAAATTGGTGGCGAGTACGCTGCATTCAACGAAATTTCTATCCGTCGCAAGGTCACCCGCGATGGACAAAACTTTTACTACCTCAATGGCACTAAGTGTCGCCGTCGCGATATCACTGATATTTTCTTAGGCACGGGGCTTGGGCCCCGGAGCTATGCGATCATCGAGCAGGGTATGATCTCTCGCTTGATTGAAGCCAAGCCAGAAGAGCTGAGAATCTATATCGAAGAAGCGGCGGGTATTTCAAAGTATAAAGAACGTCGTCGTGACACGGAAAACCGGATTCGCCGCACCCATGAGAATCTTGAGCGTTTGACCGACTTGCGAGAGGAACTCGAGCGCCAGTTGCAGCATCTTAAGCGGCAAGCGGCGGCAGCTGGGCGCTACACCGAATACAAGAAAGAAGAGCGCGTTCTAAAGGCGCAACTGCAAGCCATTCAATGGAAAAGGCTGGATGAGCAAACCGAACAGCGCAATCTCGCAGTGTCGAGTTTACAAACCAACCTAGAGGCTATCATCACCGAGCAGCGTGAAGCCATTACCGCGATTGAAGCCAAACGCGAGGCCTACACTGAGGCGGGCGATCACTTCAACAGAGTGCAGGGAAGGTTCTACAGCGTCGGGGCGGAAATTGCCCGCAACGAGCAGACCATTCAGCACCGCAAAGAGCGCAATCGCCAACTTGCCGCGGATCTTGAACAGACTGAATACAACCTTAATCAGGCCACTGAGCATCTACGAGATGACAAGCAGAAGCTCGAAGCCTGGGAAGAAGAGTTGTTGCAAGTTGAACCCGAGCTCGAAATGCAGCAGGCGTCGGCCGACGAGGCGACGGATGAGTTACTGCAAGCCGAAGAGCAAATGAACGCCTGGCAGCAGCAGTGGGATCAGTTTAACCAAACCGCCGCTCAACCCCGTCAGCATGCAGAGGTACAGCAGTCCCGAATTCAACACGCCGAGCGCGTATTGCAAAGTTTGCACGAGCGAGTCAAACGGCTGCAGGCAGAATTTGAAGATTTACGCGGCCAAGATGGCGATGAAGATATCGACATTCTTTCCGAGCAAATCGCCGAGTACGAATTGCAGGCACAGGCTATCCAAACGCAGCTCGCAGACAACCTGGATGAGTTAGAAGCCGCGCGCGATGCCGTCAAACAGCAAGTGGGCATCCTCGATGGTGCCAAAACTGAGTTACAGCGCTTGCGTGGTAAACAGGCTTCGTTGGAAGCCCTCCAACATGCCGCACAGAGCGCAGCGGGTGCCGATGTGAAGCGCTGGCTTGATAAGGCGTCACTGTCCGATAACGCGAGACTATCAGAGCGTATCAGCGTGACAGAGGGGTGGGAAAAAGCCGTTGAAACCGTTCTTGGCGAGTGTTTACAGGCGGTACTGGTCGATAAACTAGAGGCCCATACCGAGGCGCTAAAAGAATTTACCAAGGGCAGTGTGCAGCTCCTAGAAGCCTCAACCTCTTATCAGTCGCGCGCGTTCGAGTTGCCTTCGTTAGCAGCCTTGGCACAAGGTGCTGGCAGCTTACTCGATGGTATTTTTGCAGCTGATGATCTCGATGCGGCCCTGTCCGCAAGGTCTGACCTACAGATGGGTGAGTCTATTGTGACTCGCGACGGCCAGTGGGTGGGGCGAGAGTGGATTCGAGTAATAGCCGCCCGCGATGGCAGCGAAGGCGTTATGCAGCGCAAGCAAGATCTAGAAAATCTCGCCGACGCTATTGCCGCTGAAGAGTTGCGTGTCTCTGAAGCGGATGAGGCCGTGCAAGCCTCTCAGGCTGTTATAGGACATTGTGAGCAACGCCGCGACGAGATGCAGCGCGAATTGTCTGATATCAATAAGAAGCAGGGCGACTTGACGGCTCAGCTGAGCGCCAAGCGAGTGCGGATAGAGCAAACGCTAGTACAACGTGAGCGTTTAACCGCCGATATCGATGACTCTAAACAGCAGTACGCGGCTGAAAATGAGGCCCTGGCAGAGTCGCGTATGAAGCTGCAGGAAGCCCTCGAGTTAATGGAAAGTAATACCGATCAGCGCGAGGCCTTGCTTGCACAGCGCGATGCCTTGCGCGTGACGCTAGATGAGGTGCGCCAGCGTGCCCGCCATCAACGCGATATGTCTCACCAACTAGCCATGCGCCACCAGTCGTTGATGACCCAACTGTCGTCAGTGAAACAAAGCTGCGAACGCAGCCAGCAACAGGTCGCTCAGTTGGCAGAGCGCCGCCGTGATTTGCAGGCGTCGCTGTCAGAGGAAGGCAATCCCATCGAGGATATCCAAGAAACCTTAGAAGCGCTGTTGCAGCAACGTATGGAAATCGAAGCAGAACTCGAGGAGGCTCGTCGTAGCCTCGAAGTGCTCGAGCAGGACATGCGGGATGTAGAGCGCAAGCGCAACGAGGCAGAACAACGCGCCAACACGGTACGCGAGCAACTAGAAAAGGTCCGTCTCGACGCGCAAACCGTCGATGTCCGTCGAGCGGGTTTACAGCAGCAGTTGGAAGAGTCCGGCTTCAAGTTAGAGGCCGTACTAGAAATTTTGCCTGAAGAGGCAACTGAGGAGGCCTGGAGTAAGCAGCTTGAAGACATGGCGGCGCGTATCAACCGTCTGGGTGCTATCAACTTGGCGGCTATCGATGAGTACAAAACCCAAGCCGAGCGCAAAGACTACCTAGATGCGCAGAACGATGAGCTATTAGAAGCCCTCGAAACGCTTGGAAATGCCATTAAGAAAATTGATCGTGAAACACGCACCCGCTTCAAAGAGACTTTCGACAAGGTCAACGGTGGCTTAAAAGAGCTGTTCCCTCGCGTGTTTGGCGGAGGTCATGCCTACCTTGAGCTGACCGGTGACGACATGCTCAATACGGGTATCGCCATTATGGCGCGCCCACCGGGCAAGCGTAACTCCACTATTCATTTGTTGTCAGGTGGTGAAAAGGCACTCACGGCCATTGCCTTGGTATTTTCTATTTTCCGTCTCAATCCGGCGCCCTTCTGCATGCTAGATGAGGTCGATGCACCTCTCGATGACGCCAACGTTGGACGCTACGCTCGCATGGTGAGCGAGATGTCCGAACACGTTCAGTTTATTTACATTACCCACAATAAGATTGCCATGGAAATGGCGAGTCATTTGTTGGGTGTGACCATGCACGAGCCCGGCGTATCACGTCTTGTGACCGTCGATGTTGAAGAAGCCGCCGAACTGGCAGCGATGTAGGATCTTGTCTCTATGCTTGAAAGCTTGAGTAATCGTGAGTTATTAATTGCCTTTGGCGGCCTGATACTGCTAGTGGTGATGGTCGACGGTTGGCGCCGAATGCGCGCCGCGAGTCGGTCTAAGATTCGGATGTCCAAGAGTGTTCATCAGAGCGTTCCGACCCGCTACGATGATGACTACAACCCTGAATTGCCGGGTGGTCGCGCGCGTGTGGTTGATGCGGCGGTCGATTTAAATGCCTCTGAGGGTTTTGCAAACACGACTGAAGAAGTTGCTGTGTCTTTAGATTGCGACGTTATCGTGGATGAAGAATTGTTGCCTACGCCAGAAAGGGTATTACCCTCAGAGCCAGAGCCAGAGCCAGAGCCAGAGCCAGAGCCAGAGCCAGAGCCAGAGCCAGAGCCAGAGCCAGAGCCAGAGCCAGAGCCAGAGCCAGAGCCAGAGCCAGAGCCAGAGCCAGA
>JBEAQQ010000076.1:0-3354 GCA_041163785.1 Pseudomonadota bacterium | reverse complement strand
ATCACTGTCCGCTCGGTCACCAAGGCGCCTGCACCTACAATACAGTTTTCACCGATCACCGCATGATTGAGTACGATGGCACCTATACCGATTAGGCTGTTGTCACCCACCGTACAGCCGTGCACTACCGCCTTGTGACCCACCGTAACATTTTTACCGATGCGCGTCGGGATGCCGCGGTCCGCGTGTATAACACTGCCGTCCTGGATGTTGCTGCCCTCGCCCACCTCGATGCTTTCCACATCACCACGAATCACCGCACCAAACCAGACACTGGTCTTAGGATGAAGCGTTACTGAACCGATTACATCAGCCGTAGGTGCAATAAAATGGCCTTCGCCAATCAGATTCACACGTCGCTCATTTAAGGTATACATCATTTAATTCACCATAGATGGGTAGGCATGGTAGGCGGGCTCCTCATAAGGATGCGCCGCCCTCATGGCGTTTATAACACTATCGACCAGGGCATCTTCGCACACCATTTCAACCCTGTATTCGTCAACACGCGCCAATTTCTCCGCCTCACCAATATGCGGTTTGGCTTGAGGCGAGGGCATAAATTGACCACACCCCAGAACCTGCCAAGCACAGTGGCTATACTCACCAATGCGACCAGCGCCCGCGGCAAACATGGACAGTTTCACCTCTTCGACATGGCTAGCGGGAACATACACCACAATCACTATCATTTAGTTACTGTCTCGCTCTTGCTGCGCCGCATAGAAATCGTCGGCAAACTCCGCCAAGCGCCCCTGCTCAATGGCAAGGCGAATATCGCGCATGTGTTTTTGATAATAGTGGATATTGTGAATGGTATTAAGCTGCGCTCCCAGCATCTCGCGACACTTATCCAAGTGGTGGAGATAGCCGCGGCTAAAATTCTGGCAAGTATAGCAATCACAATTTTCGTCGAGCGGCAACGTGCTCGCCTTGTGCCTTGCATTCCGCAGCTTAATCACCCCCTTGCTAGTAAAGATATGGGAGTTTCGCGCGTTGCGTGTCGGCATAACACAGTCGAACATATCCACGCCACGCATGACCGCCTCCAGCAGATCAGCAGGCGTGCCAACACCCATCAAATAGCGCGGTTTGTCTTGGGGAAGCTTGTGGGCGGTATTATCCAGCACCTTGAGCATATCTTCCTTGGGCTCACCGACGGACAAACCACCGATAGCGTAGCCGTCAAAACCAATATCCACTAATCCTTGCAAAGAAATATCGCGAAGGTCTGAGTACATTCCCCCCTGTACAATACCAAACAAGGCCGCGGGGTTGTCGCCATGGGCTTTTTTAGAGCGCTCAGCCCAGCGCAGCGACAACTCCATTGAGGACTTTGCCTCCTCAAACGTCGCCGGATAAGGCGTACACTCATCAAAGATCATCACTATGTCCGAGCCCAAGTCTCGCTGCACCTGCATCGAGCGCTCGGGATCCAGCATCACCTTGTCGCCATTGACGGGCGATTTGAATACCACGCCCTCCTCGCTAATTTTACGCATGTCTCCCAAGCTAAACACTTGAAAACCACCCGAGTCAGTAAGAATGGGGCCCTGCCAACCAGCAAAGTCGTGCAAATCTCCGTGAGCCTTGATCACCTCTGTCCCTGGGCGGAGCATCAAGTGAAAGGTATTGCCCAAAATGATCTGTGCCCCTGTGGCCTCAATATCTCTCGGCAACATACCTTTGACCGTACCGTAGGTGCCCACAGGCATAAACGCAGGGGTTTCTACCACCCCACGAGGAAATACCAAGCGACCTCGGCGCGCCTCCACATCGCAGGTATCCAGCTCGAATGTCATAAAACTCATACAGCCCCCTCAGCGATAATCATAGCATCGCCGTAGCTAAAAAAACGGTATTGTTGGGCGACAGCTTCTTGGTATGCCGCCATTACATGCGCCTTACCCGCCATGGCACTCACCAACATAATCAGTGTTGACTCGGGCAAGTGAAAATTGGTGATCAAGGCATCGACGACCTTAAATGTGTAGCCAGGATAGATAAATATATTCGTATCACCTGTAAACGGGGCTAACTCACCGCCCTGCGCCGCCGACTCAAGACTTCGCACACTGGTCGTCCCCACAGCAACAACCCGGTGTCCCGCCGCTTTTGCCGCGTTAACCTGACGACACACCTCCTCACTGACCTCGAGATATTCGCTATGCATATGATGATCGGCAATATTATCTACGCGAACCGGCTGAAATGTCCCGGCACCAACGTGCAAGGTCACGTAGGCAAACTGCACACCCTTGTCACGCAAGCGCGCCAAAAGTGGCTCATCAAAATGCAAACCGGCCGTAGGGGCCGCCACTGCGCCAGCTTTTTCGGCATACACGGTTTGGTAACGCTCGCGATCGCCCAATTCGTCTTCTCGAGTTATGTAGGGGGGCAAAGGCATATGCCCAAAACGTTCAAGGACAGCCCCGACTCCCTCGACGAAGTCGAGTTCAAACAGGGCATCATGACGACCTATAACATTTACCTCTGACCACTCTTGCCCATCGCCAACGCGCAACGTAGAACCTGGCTTCGGAGACTTGCTCGCTCTCACATGGGCAAGGGCACGGCGACCATCGAGCACTCGCTCAACCAACATCTCTAATTTGCCCCCTGACGCCTTCTCACCGAATAATCGCGCAGGTATCACCTTGGTGTTGTTAAACACCAACAGATCCCCCGGGCGCAACAGGCTTTCTATATCCCTAAACACGCCGTGACGAATTGCTCCACTACTCTTATCGAGGCAGAGCAATCGACTCGCGGACCGCTCAGGCATCGGATATCGAGCAATTAACTCCTCGGGCAGGTCAAAGTGAAAATCGTGCGTTTTCATCGGCTGAATTCAGGTCCCAACACAAAAGCGCGCATTATAGCGGATTCACCCACCTTTGGGCGATCAAACTCTCAAGCAAATATCGTCAACGCCGATACCACTACAGTACACAAGAGGCGCGACTATGAACTTGAAAACAAAAATGCTGCTCGGTATTGGCGTACTCGTCACTCTCCCTCTGGCTTTACAGGCACTGATCATCACCTGGCAGGCCAGCAGTGGCGCAAGCCAGGCGCTCGCCGACACCAACAATAGGCAACTCATTGCGATTAGAGATAGTAAAAAAAGTCAAATCGAAGACTACTTTAGCCTAATAAGAAATCAGGTGATTACCTATGCAGACGACCCCATGGTGCAAGAGGCGATGCTGGCGTTTAGCGAGGGGTTCCAGTCGCTTGAAATGGATCAAGCGATCGACCCACAACGCATTGAAGCCTCACTAACGCAGTATTACGAAAAGGAATTCAATGCCACTTATCGAGCCTCCAATGGCGACAAAAGTGTGAATACTA
>JBEAQQ010000075.1:0-18655 GCA_041163785.1 Pseudomonadota bacterium | reverse complement strand
GCCTACCATGTTAGCGAAGATGATTTGGCGCTGTGTTATACCACCCAGTGTGACCCACGCCTGAATGCTCAGCAGGTGCTTGAGCTGGCCTTTGCCCTCGCGGCTGAAATTCAGCGCTAAGTCTCAGCGACTAGCCAATGCAGGCGCTGTTGGGCGTCGGTGTCGGCCTCGAGCGTTGTCGCGAGCCATGGCAGCACCTCGGATAGCTGTTCGAAGAGCTTCCAGGGGGGATTGATAACAATCATGCCGGAAGCGGTCATGCCGTATCCCTCAGTGTCGGGGCGGACAGCCAGTTCAACCTGCAAGGTTGGGCGCTTTACAATACGACTAATCTTTCGTTCTAGTGTGTCAATCTGCTGTCTATCAACCACCGGATACCACAGGGCATAGATACCCGTTTCCCAGCGTTTCAAACCGTCTTCCAGGGCACTAAAAAGCCGATTGTATTCGTCTTTGAGCTCAAAGGAGGGGTCCATCAAAATCATACCGCGGCGCGGTGTGGGTGGTAGACGCTCCTTGCAGAAATGGTAGCCGTCAATCATTTCAATGTGCGCTCTGGGGTCGCGCTTGAACTCGCGCTTGAGGAGTGGCGCATCGCTGGGGTGAATCTCATTCAGTGTGAGTTTGTCTTGCTCGCGCATCAGTGCTTTGGCAAACAGCGGGCTGCCGGGGTAAAACCGCAAGCTCTCGGCATTGTATTGGTGAACAATGCGTAGGTAAGGAGCGAGGCAATCGGGGGTGTCGCTGGCTCGCCAAAGTTTGGCAATGCCGCCTTCGAATTCGCCGGTGGCCTTGGCGTGTTCCGATGCCAATGAATAACATCCGGCACCCGCGTGGGTGTCTCCGTAAAAATACGGTTTGCTTTTTTGGTTTAAGGCTTCGAGGATGAGGCACAGTGTGATGTGTTTTATCATGTCACCGTGATTGCCGGCGTGGAAGCTGTGGCGGTATGAAAGCATGGTTTGTCTCTCGAAAAATCCTGTAAATTATGCGATTGCCGCAGGGGGGACGTCTAGCGATTTTTGTTCGAGCCCATTGCTCGGGGGGTGAAATGCGCTCGCAAGCGTCATTATCGGGTTAATATTTCCTTAACAAAACTATCGTTTAATAGCTCTTTTTTGCTAAGCTCGCGTATACATAAAAAATAGGCCCGTGGTGGCACTGATAAAGTTGTCTAACTCTGTGATCCATTCATGAAAAATGCATTGTCTTTAAGCGCTAATCAGCGGCAAATGTTGCATCAACTTGCGAGCCCAAAGAGCCGCCAGGTGATAACCAGTGCATTGGTGTTAGCTACCGTCTATATATTGGCTAAATCGAGTTGGACGCTCCTGCCTATCGATATCCCCCTGCCGTCACAACTGCCTGTCACAGCGTCATTGGAGGCCGGGGAGAGCGGTGAGAAAAACGTGGATCTCAATGCGCTTGTGTCTGCAAAGTGGTTTGGGCAAACCAGTGCCGATGCTGTGAACGCTTTACAAGAATCCTTACAGCCGACGCTAACGGTAGCCGAAGCTGAAGCGGTGGAGTCTTCGCTGCGTATCAATTTGCTCGGTGTTATTTTGGCGGATGATGCTAAGTTGTCGCGGGTGATTGTCGACCAACAGGGCAGCCACCAACAGTTTGCTATAGGTGAGACACTGCCGGTGGGGCGCAATGTTAAATTGGCCAAGGTGCTGTCTGACCGTATCATCGTCGACAACGCTGGTCGCTATGAATATATAGCCCTGTACGAATCTGATCAAAAAGCACTCGGTCGCGTGGCAGCTGCGCCTGTTCCGGATGTTGATGAAGCGTCAGAGCCTGACGATGTCTTTATAGATCTCAGCAATGATACCGACATCAGCGGTATGTTAGCTGAAGTGAAGCAGAAAGTGATTTCTGACCCGTCTTCGCTATCTCAGTTGGTCAATATCGGGCCGCAATATGAAGACGGCGAATTGGTGGGTTATGCCCTGTCGCCAGGGCAAATGCGCAAGGAATTTAACCAACTGGGTTTAAAGGCTGGCGATATTCTCGTGTCGGTCAATGGTATGCCGCTCAATACGCCTGAAGCCTTGCCGCAGGTGATGGCGGCTATGCAAAGTGGTATGGTGGAATTGGAACTGCTGCGCGACGGTGGTTCAGTCAATATTAGCGTGTCGATGGACGCGCCTTAGCAAAGGGACAGCAGTTTAATGTCACGACAACGCTCTTCTCGCCGTTGGATCGGCGCCGGTTTAATGTTAGCTATGTCAGCCAGTGCCTTGGCACAGAATTGGACGGTTAACTTCAAAGATGCCGATATTCACGAGGTCATCAAATTTGTGGCTGACGCTCGCGATTTGGTCGTCGTGGTAGATCCACAGGTGAAGGGTAAGGTCAGGGTAGTGTCATCAAAAACCCTTAACGACGAAGAGCTCTATAACCTGTTCTTAACGGTGTTAGAAATTAACGGTTACAGCGCCATCGATAGCAAGGGTATTTTGCATATTGTGCCCAGTAAGGATGCCCGAACGGCGCCATCGGCGGTGAACCCGGCGCAGCCCTATAATGCCCAGTTCATTACAGAAGTTTTCCAGCTGAAAAACATTGATGCGGCGAAGTTGATTCCTATTTTGCGTCCCTTGGTGCCTCAGCAATCGCACATGGCGGCCTATGCCAACAGCAATGCCATTATTCTGTCGGATACCGCGGCGAATATTGAACGTATGCGCCAGTTGATCGAAAAGGTCGACAACAACGCTATTGAGAAAACAGAGATTATCACCCTGCAGTTTGCCTCGGCGGAAGACGTGGTGTCGCTGATCACCAATCTCGACAAGCAAGAAAAAGCCGATCGTGGCGCCGCGATGTCGCCCGCCATGCTGGTGGCGGACACACGGACTAATAGCGTGGTAGTTCTAGGCGATGAAATGGCGCGCGAGCGCGTTAAATTTTTGATTAAGCACCTCGACGAGCCCAATCGCCAAAATAGCAATTCGCGAGTCATGTACTTGGAGTACGCCAAGGCTGTCGATGTGGCCGCTGTCTTGAATAAGGTTGTGCAAAACCTCAGTGCCGTGGCGGCGGACAAAACCAACAAAAAATCGGCGGCAGTGGAAGCCGATGAAACCACCAATGCCTTGATTATCACCGCGGATAAAAACCTCATGGGCGAGTTGGTCGCCATGGTGAAGAGTCTCGATATTCGTCGTGCGCAGGTACTGGTCGAAGCCATTATCGTTGAGCTGCAAGATGTTGGAGGCCGTGAACTCGGTGTGCAATGGCTATTCCAAAATGAAAACCGTGGTTTTGGTAGTTCAGTCAATAGCGTTGGCAGTAACAGCGCGCTATTGGGCAGCGTGGCCGGTGCTGCACTGGGTGATAGTACGGATGCCAACGGCGACCCTGTGAATACCACCTTGAATCTTGCGGCCGCGCTAGCGGGTGCCCCTGGGCAGGTGTTTGGTATTGGTAAACTCCAGGATCCAGGTACCGACTTCGCCGTGCTATTGAATGCCTTGTCGACCGATACAGAGGCAAATATTCTCTCGACGCCTAGCCTTTTGACCCTGGATAACAATGAGGCCTCAATCACTGTGGGTCAGGAAGTGCCCTTCGTGACGGGGCGTTATACCTCGACGGGCAACACGACCAACCCCAGCAGCCCATTCCAGACCATTGAACGCCAGGATGTGGGTATTACCCTGAAGGTTACCCCGCATATTAACGAGGGCGACTCGTTAATCCTTGAGCTTGAGCAAGAGGTGTCGAGTTTGACCGGCGCGTCTTCGAGTGACTTGATTACCAATCAGCGCAAAATTAATACTTCCGTCATGGCCCAAGATGGCGAGACGATTGTGCTGGGTGGCCTCGTGAAAGACGACGTGCAAGAGTCGGTGCAAAAAGTGCCGCTATTGGGTGACATTCCATTCTTGGGCCGTTTGTTCCGTAGCAACAATACCAAGATCACCAAGACCAACTTATTGGTCTTTATTCGTCCAACCATTATTCGCAACGCCGAGCGTCTGCGTGGTGCCACCGCGGAGAAATACGGTTATATCCGCGAGTTGCAAATCGAAGAGCGGGCGCAGGGTGTGAACTTTGCTGACGATGAGTCGCTGCCCATTTTACCCGAGTGGCAAGAGCAGCTAGATGCCCTAAAAAATCAGCAAAAGGCTGAGGCGACCGAGTAATGAGCGATTTATCACCCCATAGCGATGTGCTAGGTGAAACTCAGTCGCTTGCACCCCAGGGCGTTGATCGTTTGCCGTTTAGCTTTGCCCGGGATAAGAAAGTGTTGCTGTTGCGTCAGCATGGCGAGGCCGTCATGCAGTACGTGGCACCGCTGCAGTTAGGTGTTTTGGCGGAAGTGCAGCGTGCCGCGGGTGAGTTAGTGCAGTTACATGAACTTCCCGTTGCTGCGTTTGATCAGGCACTGCGCAGCGCCTATCAAAGCTCTGACAACGAAGCCGCTCAGGCGGCTGAAGATCTCGGCGCCGATATCGACTTGTCGCGTTTGGTCAGTGAGATACCGGAATCTAGCGAGTTGATGGACGGTGACGACGATGCACCGGTGATTCGACTGATCAACGCTATTTTGTCGCAGGCCGTGCGCGAAAATGCGTCCGATATTCACGTAGAAACCTTCGAAGACAATTTAATTGTGCGCTTCCGTGTGGACGGTGTGCTGCGCGAAGTGTTAACACCCAAACGTCAGTTGGCGCCGTTGATCGTGTCTCGCCTCAAGGTGATGGCTAAATTGGATATCGCTGAAAAGCGTGTGCCGCAAGATGGTCGTATTTCAGTGAAACTGGCGGGGCACGCGGTGGATATTCGTTTGTCGACTATGCCGTCGGCCCACGGTGAGCGTATTGTATTGCGTTTGTTGGACAAGCAAGCGGGCCAATTGAGCTTGCCTCAGCTGAACATGGGCGCGCAGACCGTGGCGGACTACGATCGTTGCTTGAATGCCCCCCACGGTATTGTGCTGGTGACAGGCCCAACAGGCTCCGGTAAAACCACCACGTTATACGCGGGCTTAACCCACATCAATCAGAGTTCACGCAATATTCTGACGATTGAAGATCCTATTGAGTACATGCTGCGTGGTATTGGCCAAACCCAAGTGAATACCAAGGTGGATATGACGTTTGCGCGCGGTTTACGCGCCATTCTTCGCCAGGATCCCGACGTGGTCATGGTAGGTGAAATTCGCGATGCAGAGACAGCTCAAATTGCCGTGCAGGCCTCGTTGACGGGTCACTTGGTTCTATCGACATTGCATACCAATACCGCCATCGGCGCGGTGACGCGATTGCAGGACATGGGTATCGAACCCTTCCTGTTATCATCGAGTGTGTTGGGTTTGCTAGCGCAGCGTCTGGTGCGTTTGCTGTGTAAAGAGTGCAAGGTGCCCTATCAAGCCACTGAGGTGGAACTGCAGAAGTTGCAATTGCCCGCGGGTAGCCAAGTCACACTCCATAAACCGGGGGAGTGCCGCCACTGCAACCACACGGGTTATCGGGGGCGTACCGGTATCTATGAATTAGTGATGGTGGATGACACCATGCGCCACTTGATCCACGATCAAGCGAGCGAGCAAGATATGGAAAGCTACGCTCGCCAACACTCGCCCAGCTTATATCAAGACGGTTGTGACCGAGCGATTCGCGGTGACACCAGTTTAGAGGAGCTGCTGCGGGTGACCGCGGTCGCGTAGTCTATGGCGGCGTTTAGTTACCAAGCTCTCGATACTAACGGCAAGCGTGCCAAGGGCGTCCTAGAGGGCGACTCTGAGCGGCAGGTGCGTGCCAAGCTGCGCGAGCAAGGTCTCAAACCTATCGAAGTGAAGCCGGTAAGCCAGCGCGCTGGGCAGCAAAAAAACGCCCCGGTGGCAGTATCTCGGTTGCGCTTGAGTATGGGGGATCTGACCCTATTGAGCCGCCAGCTCGCCACGTTGGTGCAGTCAAATTTACCCCTGGCGGATGCGTTGCGGGCGGTTGCCCAGCAGAGCCAAAAGCCCAAAGTACAATCCATGGTGCTGCAGATTCGCTCACGCGTTCTCGAGGGCCACACCCTAGCCTATGCGCTGGCAGAATTTCCTAACGTTTTTGATCACCTGTTCCGCTCTATGGTTGCCGCGGGTGAGCACGCGGGTTTTCTAGGCATCGTTCTAGAGCGTCTCGCCGACTATATTGAAACGGCGCAAGCGACGCGCAACAAGATACGCATGGCCATGCTCTACCCGGCGATGTTGGTGGTGGTAGCTGTGGGCGTCATCGCAGGTTTGATGACCTATGTCGTCCCCGAGTTGGTGAGAATTTTTACCACCGCCCAGGCCGATTTGCCCGCCTTAACTAAGGGCTTGATTGCCACCTCTGAATACATGGCCGACTACGGCCTAGTAACCTTCCTTGCCTTGATCGCCGCTGTGGTGGGTTTTAGAAAGCTGATTGCTGCGCCGGCGCGGCGTAAACGTTGGCATCGTTTTTTACTGGCTACACCGGGCATTCGCGGCTTTTTGCGCGGCGCTGAAACGGCCCGTTTTGCCTCAACGTTGAGTATTTTAATCGCCAGTGGTGTACCGCTACTGGATGCTTTGCGCATCGCCGCTAATGTCATGGATAACCTTGTACTACAAGAGGCGACCTTCGCTGTTGCCGATGCGGTGAAAGAGGGAGCTAGCCTCAATGCGGCGATGCTACACAGTGAGCAGTTTCCCCCCATGATGGTCCATATGATTGCCAGCGGTGAGGCAAGTGGTGAGTTGGAAACCATGTTACAGCGCAGTGCAGCCAACCAAGAGCGCGAATTAGATATGGCATTGGGCACGCTCATGGGTGTGCTTGAGCCCCTGATGGTGATCGTGATGGGCGGCATTGTCCTCACCATCGTGCTCGCCGTCCTCATGCCCATTTTTGATATGAATTCACTTGTTAAATAGAGAGAGCAGCATGCTTCAGAGACAGTCGCGTAGACGCCACAACAGTGGTTTTAGTTTGATAGAAATTTTAGTGGTGATGGTCATCATTGGTATTTTGGTGAGCCTCGTGGCCCCTTCTGTCTTGAACCGTGTTGATGATGCACGGCTGCAGAAAGTAGAGGCCGACTTTAAGTCCATCGAAAGTGCTTTGAGTATCTATCACCTGGATAATTTCACCTATCCCAGCACGGATCAGGGTTTACAAGCATTGGTGTCAAAACCCGACGGTCAGCCCGAGGCCCGCAACTGGAAGAAAGGCGGTTACCTGAAAGAGATGCCGGTGGATCCATGGGGTCGTGAATACTTGTACCTCAGCCCGGGTGAAGAGGGTCGTGAATTCGATCTCTACACCTTGGGCGCGGACGGTGTGAGCGGTGGTGAAGATCAAAACGCTGACTTATTTAGCAGCGACGTGAGTCAATAATTTTTTGCCATGCGACAACGCGGCTTCACACTGATTGAGCTTTTGGTCACCCTGGTGGTCGTCGCGATTGGCGTGAGCCTTATTGGCATTAATGTGGCGGGTAGTCGTCGCGCCTTGCAAATAGATAATGCCGTCAATGGTTTCTATCAGCGCCTCTCTCTGGCGCAGGAAGAGGCTATTTTAATGAACCGGCAAATGGGCTTTCGGCTGCGCGAAACGTCTGAGGGTGATATTCAAGTACAGTGGATGGCGCAGTTATTTGACGACGCTGGTCGCTGGTACTGGGGACAGGCACCGGGCGAGGTGTTTGACACTGTGACCGAGCCGCTGTTTGCAGGCGTGCTGCTAGAGGTTGAGGGTGTCGAAGTGGATATGCTCGAAGAAGCCGAGCCTCGCGACCCAGAAATCTATGACGGCAGCAAGCCGTCGTTAGCGCGAGGTGTCGTGCCGCAGGTGTTTATTTTAGCCAGCGGTGAAGTGTCGCCTTTTCATTGGCGACTGGCGTCAGAAGACGTCCTGGATGATATCGAATCACATCGCATTGAGGCCAATGTCATCGGGCAAATGCGCTGGTTAAAACCCGGTGATGACGGGCGTGATTGGCGTGAATAAGCAGCGCGGTTTTACCCTAGTAGAAGTGATGGTCGCGCTAGCCGTGGTGGCATTGGCGTTACCCGCGATGATAGGCGCCATGGTGACGACCACCGACGCCACAGCGCATATGCGTGATAAGGCGATTGCACAGTGGGTGGCGACAAATCAGATGACCGAACTGCGGCTGCGTTCAACGCTGCGAGGTGATATGCCGCGCGACGGAAGTCGCGGTGAGGTTGAGATGGCAGGTCAGTCGTGGTTTTGGGTGCTGAAAACCGAAAAAACAGACGTCCCTGGCCTTATGCGTTGGCATATTCGTGTCTCCGATGAAGCACTGAAAGGCGTCGACGATAGCGCCATCAGTGAATTGAACAGCTTTGTGGCGGTGATGCAGTGAGACAGCGTGGCTTTACATTGATCGAAGTGCTCATTGCCTTGTTTATCAGCGCCATCGTGGCCGTAATGGCCTACAGTGGACTGTCTAGTGCGCTGCAGCAACGAGAGTCTGTGCAGCATCAGGCAGCGAGAACCAAGAATATGCTGCAGTTCTGGACACTGCTTGAGCGCGATGTGATGCAGATAGTTGCCAAGCCCATTCGCGATAGTTATGAGCAACAACAACCGGCGCTGGTTGGTGGTGTGGCGAATATCGATTTTTTGGCGTTTACCCGCACCGGCTGGGCCAATCCCGCCGGTAATCCGCGCAGCTTCTTGCAGCGCGTCAATTACACCCTGCAAGACGGTGCCATCCAGCGTGCCATGTGGGCTGACATCGATGCTACGTCATTGAGCGAGGCCCAAACCGCCGTGGTGCTCACTGACGTTGAGGAAGTGTTTGTGCGATTTTTGCGGGTGGGTAGTGATGCCCGCGATGATGGCTTAGGCGGCGAATGGGTTGACGAGTGGGCGCTGCGAGACGTCGAGAAAATGCTTGAGGCGCTGCCGGTGGCGATCGAAGTGATCGTGGTGACGGCGGATTGGGGTGAGATTCGTCGCGTGTTCGAAGTGCCCAGTATGCCGTCGGAGATTGCCAACGATGGTTAAACAGCGCGGTGCCGCTCTCATTATTGCTATGATGGTCGTCGCGCTAGCGGCAACGATTGCTGTCGCGATTAGTGGTGAACATCTGCTACAGATGCGTAGAGCGCAAAACCACCAGGTCTTAGAGCAGGGCAAGCAGCTGTTATTAGGCGCAGAACAATTGGCGATGCTGGCACTTTTTACCGACAGTCAAGGCGATAGTGAGATTGATGGCGGACAAGATATTTGGGCGCAACCTCCACAGCCCTATCCTGTCGATGGTGGCTGGATGCTTGGGGGTATAGAAGATTTGCAAGGCCGTTTCAATATCAATAGTCTATTGATCGGTTTACGTAATGGGGATACAGACAACGTCGCTGTGCCGTATACCGTTCCTCAGCAGCGGTTTGTGAAGTTGCTATTGAGTCTGCCAGAGCTGCGTATGAGCCGTGAGGACGCCATTGCCTTGACCGAAGGCGTGATTGATTGGCTGGATTCCAATCAGCGTCCAACGGGTTTTGGTGGCAAGGAAGACGACTATTACATGGGTGAGGGTTTGAGTTATCGCACGGCCGATCGCGCCATGGTGAGCACCAGTGAGTTGCGAGCCGTGGGTGGTGTTAGCGATGAATTGTATCAACTGCTGGCGCCACATATTGCGGCCTTGCCGGTGTACGATACCGCGCTCAATGTTAATATGCTGACACCGGTGATATTAGCGTCACTGAGACCAGGAGACGAGCCGCTGCCATTAGCGACCGCTCGTGAATGGGTAGAGGAGCTGCGCAAGCAGCCGTTGAATGATATTCAGATGTTCGTGGGGGATGCACGTTGGGAAAGCCCTATCCCCGTTGAAGGTCTGGAATTAAAGAGTAGTTTTTTCCTGTTCGGTGGGCAGGTTAAGCTTGGGGATAGCGTGCTCGAAATGGAGAGTATGCTGTACCGCCAGAATGGCAAAGCCCGTGTTGTTCAGCGCGCACTGGGTACGCTGTAGATGAAATTCGAGGAGCCAAAAGTGACGACTCAATGCACCGTGGTGATTTCGCAATACGCCACGCTTTGCTGGCAGGTTGGCGAGCAAACAATGACCGGCAACTGGTCAGATGTGGCGCTTGCTTTGGCTCAGCAGGGCGAACGCAAAGTCGATATTGTATTGATGCCGGACTGGTACAGTTTGCACCGGGTGACCTTTATCGACGCCGAGAAAAAAATGCTGTCCAAGACGGTGCCCTTCACCCTCGAGGATGAGCTGGCTGACGATATCGATGAATGCCACTTTGCGCTGGGTGCTCCCGTGGATAATGCCGTCGATGTTGCTGTTGTTCAGCGCACCAAATTACAAGCCCTCATAGACAATATCAAGGCCGTTGGCCTTGATATTAATAGCATGGCAACTTGCTCTGGGGGAGCGGACGAACCGTTCTGGCTTCAGTTGGACGAGACCTCGGCGGCGCTCTTTAGCGGCACAGAGCATCTGGTGCTAGATCAGCGCCAAATACCCACCTTACGCGAGCGTGCCCAGCGCATTTTGGGGTTGCGGCAAGATCTAGTGCCTTGGGCTGTTTGGCAGCTTGAGAGTGACAGGCTGGACACCATAGCTATCGACACGTTGCGGGGGGGTATAGACCTACTGCAGGGTGAGTTCCGCAAGGGTGTGGCTTGGCAGGCGGCTTGGAAAGCCTGGCGCGCACCGGCAATTGCCGCCAGCGTTTTGATACTGGCCATGATTGCCCAGGCTTGGTGGCAAGTGGGTTTGCTTGAGTCCAGAAACTTGGCGTATAGACAAACCATCGAAAAGACCTACCGCGAAGCCTTTCCAAAAAGTCGTGTGGTCAATCCGCGTCGACAAATGGCGGCTAAGCTGGAGGAGCTTGAGGGCGGGGTGGTGTCCTCTGGAAGTAACATGCTGTCGTTACTCTCTGCATTAAGTGCTGAGGAGCAAGCCGCGTCACTACAGATCAGTGGGATTAATTACGAGGCGCGTGCCGGCGAATTGCGGATTGACGTTCTGGCAGATAATTTTCAACAAGTTGAAAAAATTCGCAAAGCACTGCTGGCTCGCGGCGTGAAAGCTGAGTTACAAAATAGCAGCGCAGCGGGCAACAAAGTACGTGCCAAGTTGGCGTTGAAGGAGGTCGGCTAATGCAGTCTTGGTTTAAAGCTCAGTCCATTCGCGACCAAATCGCTATCGTGGCACTCGCCATTGCCTTGTTGTTGTATTTAATGATTGGTGTTATTTATCAGCCCCTCGTCGCCAAACAAGCGCAGTTAGTGTCAGCCAATGAGGCGGCCAGTGAGGATTTGCGCTGGATGTTAAACGCGGCCGCCAAAGTGAAAGCCGCGCCAGCGAAAACCGCTGTAAAAAATACCGGTGGGGCACTCAGCCAAGTGATCGACGCCAGTATTCGTCGCGCCGGGTTAAAGATGAAACGCTTTCAGCCCAACGGTGAAAAACAGGCCCAGATCTGGCTAGAAAATGTCCCCTACAGCGCTGCCGTGACTTGGCTCAATGAGCTAGAGATTGAGCGCGGCTATCAGATTGACAGCGCCTCGTTGTCGGCGGCCTCGCAGACAGGCTTTGTCAACGTGCGTGTCCGCGTGGTGGATGGTTCGTGAAAAAACTGACTGTTTTATTGGCTGTCGCTGTCTTCATTGCCACCCTGGTCGGTCATGCGCCAGCGACGTTACTCCCCGCGATGGCACGACTGGCGAGTGTCGACTTGGCAGCCTTGGATGTAAAAGGTAGCCTCTGGCGTGGAGAGATCTCGTCGCTACAGGTCAGCGATGGCAATCAGCACTACTATATCGATAATTTTGCCTGGCAATTACACCCAATGTCATTGTTGGCTGGTCAGGTCTGCCTCGATATTTTAGACGCCCGTGCTGAGGGTATCAGCGTGCGAGGCAATGTGTGCGCCAATAGTGCGGGCGATGTGCAGGGTGAAAATCTCACCGTGATCACCCGCGTACGCAATGCCCTTCGCTTGGCGAATTTTCCCTTGCCTGTCGATGGTCAATCGACATTGTCGATTAGCACTCTAGATTGGTCGAGTGAGGCGGGTTTCAAGGTGTTAACGGGTGAGGCTGACATAAGAGAATACGCCTATCAAGTAGCGGGGCGGCAAGAAGTGTTGGGCGATTATCGTTTATCCCTCGCTGCGCCGGACCCCGCAACACTGCTGGTCAAGTTCCTCCCGAGCGATGCAAAAATTCTCCTGCAGGGGCACGTCTCTGTCTCCATGCAGGGGGCATACGATGCCGACTTGCAATTTATCCCTGGACCAGAGGCCGGACAAGCCTTGGTCGATAGCCTAAAATTCTTGGCGGTTGCCAAGGACGATGGCACTTATACCTTCAAATACAGTGGGCGCTTGTAGCGCTCGCTAGTCAGTCGCAACTCAAGTAAAATTGCACTTTTTAGACGGAAGACTGTAGTGAGCCAACGCGACGACATATACGCTAACCCTCTAGGTTCGGTGGCCGATTTCGCCTTCGATGCGGCAGTGGTGAATGTTTTTCCGGACATGATTAATCGCTCGGTACCGGGTTACCAGACCATTGTTGCTATGACGGGAGTTATGGCGGCGCGTTACTATCAAGTGGGGACGCGCTGCTATGATTTGGGTTCATCGCTAGGCGCGTCTACCCTCTCTATGGCGAGGGCATTGCCGGCTGAAGCGGTCGTTACTGCGGTCGATAATTCGCCGGCCATGATTGAACGCTGTCGCGATATTTTGACTAAAACACCCCACCAAGCGAGCATTGAACTGACCTTGGCGAATGTGCAGGATGTGGATTTTCAGCCCGCCTCTGTGGTGGTGATGAACTTCACACTGCAGTTCATCCCGCCCGAACAACGCCGTGAGATGATTCAGCGCATCGCCGACGCTATGCCCAAGGGGGGTGTACTGATTCTGTCAGAGAAGATTGCTTTTTCAGACCCCCACCTGCAGGAATTGAATACCGATTTGCACCACAGCTTTAAACGCCAAAACGGCTACAGCGAGCTGGAAGTGAGTCAAAAGCGCAGTGCTTTGGAAAATGTGATGATACCGGAAACGCTGTCGACCCACCGTGAGCGCATACTGAACGCCGGATTTAACAGTTGTGATGTGTGGTTCCAGTGTTTTAACTTCGCCTCGATTGTGGCGGTCAAATAAGTGTCTCACTCTACCTTGTCGCGTTACTTTAATTTTGAACCGCTGCTCCAAAAAATGGCGGCGGATGCGGCTTTGGCGCCATGGGCGTTAGCGCTGCCCGCGCAGTTGAATCAATTCTTCTTCGATCGCAAGCACGGTGACATTGCGCGTTGGATTAAGGCCCTCGATGCCATGCCAGAATTCACCCCGAGTACGATCGAGTTGAACGCTTCCGCGGTCACTGTAGTGCCTCCTGTGATGTGGTCTGACGAGCAACGCGAACAGATGCGACAAGCCTTGCAAGGCTTGCACCCATGGCGCAAGGGGCCCTTTGATATTGGGGGGGTCTATGTCGATACGGAATGGCGCTCGGACTGGAAATGGGACCGTGTGCTACCGGGTATTTCACCGTTGCAGGGCCGCAAGGTGCTCGATATCGGTTGTGGCAGCGGTTACCATTGCTGGCGCATGGCCGGTGAGGGTGCCGAGATGGTGGTGGGGGTGGAGCCGTCGCTGTTATTCTTGTGCCAATTCGCTGCATTGCAACGCTACATCCAAGCGTCCAACGTGAATATCTTGCCGATTGGTGTGCAGCATATCCCTGCGCAACTCAAAGCGTTCGACACCACCTTTTCGATGGGGGTGTTCTATCACCGGAGTGCGCCCTTTGAGCATTTAGCTCAACTCAAAGATACCCTTCGCGAGGGCGGTGAGTTGGTGCTCGAAACGTTGGTAGTCGAGGGTGAAATGGGGCATGTCTTAGTCCCTGAAGACCGTTACGCCAGTATGAATAACGTCTGGTTCTTGCCCTCGTGCCCAACGCTCGAATCATGGTTAAAAAAAGCAGGTTTTAGCAATATTCGCTTGGTTAATGTGGATCGCACCTCCCTCGATGAACAGCGCAGCACGGATTGGATGCGCTTCTATTCGCTAGCTAACTACCTCGACCCCGACGATCCTTCGCGAACGATTGAAGGCCACCCCGCTCCTTTGCGCGCAACCTTCGTCGCGACGGCCTAATCTTATCGGCGTGATTTGCCACAGTTATTAAGGGCGTTTACTTCTATTATTCAGGCATACGTAAAGGAGAATGCTATGCACCTATACACCTATGACCCCGCCCCCAATCCCAAGCGCATTAGCTATGTGTTGCAGTACAAGGGAATCGATATTCCAACGACGCAAATCGATTTGGCTAAGCTCGAGCAATTCAGTGATGAATTCAAGGCAGTGAACGAACGCTGCTCAGTACCCGCTTTAAAACTTGAGGATGGGCGCGTGCTCTGTTCGGTACTCGCCATTGCTCAGTATCTCGACAGTATGTATCCCGAGCACCCCATTTTTGGTCGCGATGCCATCGAGCGTGCCGAGGTCACTGACTGGACACACAGGCTCTTTATCGATGGTTATGTGCCCATCCAGGACATGCTAAGAAACCGCAGCAAACATTTTGAAAACCGCGCGGTTGTCGGGCGTATTAATGTGCCACAAATTCCGGATTTGATTGCCCGAGGTAAACTGCGCTTGGATGATTTTTGGCAGGTCATGGATGAGCATCTCGCCGACCGTGAGTTCATCGTCACGGACATCCCCACGATGGCGGATATCGATTTGTATTGTCTGTGTGAATTTGCCGGATGGGTAAAAGAACACGTCCCCGAAAACGCGAGCCATCTTCAGCGCTGGATACAGCGTTTCAAAGAGGTGTTGGGCGGGGTTTCTCGCTAGTCGCCAAAAAATCATTTTTTCTAAAAATAGTAGCTATATAGCGCCCCGCGAAGGGGCGCTGCGGTTGACTTATGGGCTAAATGTCACCAAAATTACGGGTTTCGACAGTTTGTGCATTTTTTACCCTAAGAATGTGGCATGCGCCTAACACCCTGAGCGTGTTGTCGAATGGCCAAAAAGTGGCGCTCAACCGGCGCGGCTTTTTTCCAGCCCAAAGTCACACCGCAGGGCTCGGCATTTTCCATCACTCGTGTGCGTGGCACACGTCGACATAATTGAATTGAGGAAACGACAAGTGGAATTGTTATCCGGCGGTGAAATGGTTGTTCGCGCGCTGCAAGATGAAGGCGTCGAGTTTATTTTCGGCTACCCAGGCGGTGCGGTACTTCACATCTATGACGCTATTTTTAATCACAGCGATATCCCCCATATTTTAGTTCGTCACGAGCAGGCAGCGACCCACGCGGCCGACGGCTATGCACGTGCGACAGGCAAGCCGGGTGTCGTACTGGTGACCTCGGGTCCCGGTGCAACAAACGCCATTACTGGTATTGCAACAGCTTACATGGACTCGATCCCTATGGTGGTCTTGTCTGGACAGGTACAGAGTCATTTGATTGGCGAGGATGCCTTCCAAGAAACCGACATGATGGGTATTTCTCGTCCTGTTGTGAAACACAGCTTTCAGGTGAAGCATGCCTCGGAGATTCCTGGCATCATCAAGAAGGCCTTCTACATTGCTTCAACAGGTCGCCCAGGCCCTGTGGTCATCGATATTCCTAAAGACTTGACCAACCCAGTAGACAAGTTTGAGTACGTCTACCCAGAAGAAGTACGCTTGCGCTCTTATCAGCCCGTGACGAAGGGGCACAGTGGTCAGATTCGCAAGGCCGTAAATCTGCTCATGCAGGCTCGTCGCCCGGTCATTTACTCCGGTGGTGGCGTTGTTCAGGGCGGTGGCTCTGATCTGTTAGTGGAATTGGCACAGATGCTTAACTTCCCCGTCACCAATACCTTGATGGGACTGGGTGGTTACCCAGGTGAAGATCGCCAGTACTTAGGTATGCTGGGTATGCACGGTTTCTATGAAGCCAACAATGCTATGCACCACAGCGACCTCATTCTGGCCATCGGCGCGCGTTTTGACGACCGCGTGACCAACACCGTGTCCAAGTTTTGCCCCGACGCTACCATCATCCATATCGACGTCGATCCAGCCTCTATTTCTAAAACCGTGGCGGCTCACGTACCGATCGTAGGCCCTGTGGATACCGTGTTAGCTGAAATGGTATCGCAGGTGAAAGAAGTCATGTCGGCCGGTGAACAACCCGATCAAGCGGCCTTGCAAGCGTGGTGGGACCGTATCGACGAGTGGCGTGCACAGCACGGCTTGTGGCATGCACCGCGCTACAAAGACGATTCGGGCTTGATCAAGCCGCAGGAAGTCATCGAGGAGTTGTGGCGATTGACTAAGGGCGAAGCATTTATCGCCTCTGACGTGGGTCAGCACCAAATGTTTGCCGCGCAATATTACCGCTACAACAAGCCGCGCCGCTGGATCAATTCAGGCGGTTTGGGCACCATGGGCTTTGGCTTACCGGCCGCGATGGGTATTAAATTGAAGTTCCCTGAAGACGACGTCATCTGCGTGACAGGTGAGGGCAGTATTCAGATGAATATTCAGGAACTGTCGACCTGCACCCACTACAATATTCCAGTGAAAATTCTCAACCTTCACAACGGTTACTTGGGAATGGTGAAGCAGTGGCAAGACATGCAATACGGTGGCCGCTACTCGGAAAGTACCTACGAGAAATCGCTGCCTGATTTTGTGAAACTGGCGGAGGCCTATGGCCACGTTGGTATCCGTATTACTAAGCCAGAAGAGTTGCGTCCGAAGTTGGAAGAGGCGTTGGCGATTAAGGATCGCCTGGTCTTCATCGACTGTATGGTCGATCCACACGAACACGTATACCCCATGCAAATTGCGCCTAACGGTTCAATGCGCGACATGTGGCTGAGCAAGACGGAGCGTACCTAATCATGCGACACATTATTTCTTTGTTAATGGAAAACGAGCCCGGTGCACTGTCTCGCGTGGTGGGCCTCTTTTCTCAACGCGGTTATAACATCGAATCACTCAACGTTGCCGTGACCGACGACCCCACCATGTCGCGTTTGACCTTGGTGACCATTGGTGACGAACGTGTGATTGAGCAGATCACCAAGCAACTCAATAAATTGGTCGATGTCATCAAACTGGTTGACCTGACCGAAGGCGCCCATATTGAGCGCGAAATGATGCTCATTAAAGTGCGTGCGCTGGGTGCGCAACGCGCAGAATTGAAGCGCTGTTCTGATATCTTCCGCGCCCAAATCGTGGATGTGACCAGCAGCACCTTTACCGTGCAAATGGTGGGTACCAGTGAAAAATTGGACTCATTCATCCAAGCGATTGGGGATGTTTCGATTCTTGAAGTGGTGCGCAGTGGTGTGTCGGGTATTGCCCGCGGTGAGAAAACCCTGAGCATATAAGCCATTTCTGTTATTTCAAAGGCGCCGTCTAGGCGCCTTTTTTTATTTGGCTGATGATAAGCCTTTCCAGCCCCCTGTGGCCTTACCAAGTAATGTCATTGTTTTGTCACAAAGAATACTTAAATTGGTGGGTATTTTGGGGGGCGAATGTACAAAAATAAAATCATTACTATTACATTGTTAAGTGTTTTTTTGCTTTCTGCTGTAATTTTCGCATTGCCAACCCCCCGTGTTTTTGTGCAAATTCCCCCTGTGAAGAGCTATGAGTGCGAAGTTTTTGGAGCGGATGCGCAAGATCCTGTTTTCACTATTATGACTCCTATAGCGCAACAGTCGATAAGCTTTGCAGATACTCTTTGTCTTTCGCAATCCATGAAAAATGAGTACGGACGTATCAGGGTAGAGTGGGTTGACCGAGGAACATTGAGCGCAAAGGATATTATTGAGCAACGCTATGACATGTTTTGGAACCGTGAAAATATTTTAAAAGGACTTGTGCCTAATTTTGATTACTACTACCGAGTATTTTCTTCCTCAGATTACTACCGAGTCTATTGGTATAGTAACGATGAAGATTTTGAAGTTTCTGCGGCATATTTTTACACCCATAAAGTCGGATTATTGAACAACCAATTAAGCCAATCGGGCTTTTTGCTCCCCATCGCTGATTTGGATATGCATGGTATTAATTTCAAAAAAGTCGACATCCATTTTTTTGATTCCTTAGAGATGCTGCAGCGAGCTCTCGCCGTGGGTGAGGTAGACACGATTTCAGGATATGCCCTACCAGGTAGAGAGCCCCATAAGTTTAAAAAACGTATTTCGATTGTGAATTCTATGCCAACGGGGACATGGTTCATTCCTAAAAATTTGCAACTAAGCCAGACAATGCAGTGCGAGCTATTTACCGCCACACAGGTTTTTAATGAGTTAGGTATCAATAGCTATCCAGGAAATTTGGGTGGGTTGTGCCAGTGAGGTCACGTCTGGTACTGGGATGCATATACACTGTCGGTTTCATGGCCGCCATGGCCCTAATCGCGACTAAGCAGGTTCGTCAAACGGTCAATTCTCAGCTACTACTACAGCTGAATGAGTCGCAACAAATGGCGTTTGTCGATGTTTCGGTCGACCCCACATTAGCCCGTTTTGTATTGGATGAGCTCAATGCAAACGTGGTTGTTGAAATAGCCCCAACTTGGCCATACCTCATAAAAGACATCGATCTTAGCTTCGAAAGCTTGGATGACCATGCAAATTATGATGCTG
>JBEAQQ010000074.1:0-3146 GCA_041163785.1 Pseudomonadota bacterium | reverse complement strand
TATGAATAAATTAATGAGCGTTGTACTAGGAACCCTTATGTTGAGTGTGACCACCCAGGCGAGTGAGCTTACCCTTGAGCGCATATTTGACTCTCCGTCACTTGATGGATCTGCCCCCATGAGTCTCAAGGTTGCCCCTGATGGTGAGCGGGTGACCTTTTTAAAAGGTAAGCAAGAAGATTACGACCAATTAGACCTATGGGAATACCATATTGCCAGCGGCGAAACCCGTTTGTTATTTGATTCGAATGCCTTGGGTGCAGGTGAAGAAGAGCTATCGGATGAGGAGAAGTCTCGCCGTGAGCGTATGCGGCTTCGCGGCAAAGGTATTGTTAGTTACCAGTGGTCACAGGATGGCAAAGCGTTGCTGTTCCCCATTGGCGGTGATGTTTATTACCACCGTATTGGTCAAGAAGGTGCGCAGCGGCTTTTGAACACTGAAGCTTTTGAGACCGATATTAAACTGTCGCCAAAAGGGCACTACATTTCCTTTGTGCGAGATCAAAACCTCTTTGTGAAGCATATCGAGTCCGGGGTAGAAACTGCTATTACCACCGAGGGTGGCGGCCTTATTAAATTCGGTATGGCGGAGTTTGTCGCGCAGGAAGAAATGGGGCGTATGACCGGTTACTGGTGGTCGCCCGACGAGCGTTATATTGCGTTTACCAAGGTGGATGAAGCGCCCGTTGAAGTGGCTACGCGCGCCGAAATTTATGCGGACGACATCAAAATGGTGTCACAGCGCTATCCCTATGCGGGTACCAATAACGTCGAAATTGCACTCGCCGTTCAATCAATAGAAAGCGGCGAGCGTCGTTGGATTGATCTGGGAAAGAATAAAGACATTTATATCGCTCGTGGCCAGTGGATGCCGAATTCCGAGGCCTTTACCTACCAGTGGCAAAGCCGTAATCAGCAAGTGCTCGAGCTGCGAAGTTGGAATGTAAAAGACGCCGCTCAAACGACCCTGCTGACAGAAACAAGCGACACGTGGGTGAATTTGCACAATGACCTGCGTTTTATAGCGGGCAGTGATACTTTTGTCTGGGCGTCAGAGCGCGATGGTTTCAAGCATCTTTATGTCTACAGCAACCAAGGAAAACTGTTGCGCCAGTTAACGCATGGTGAATGGATGGTGGATGAGATCGATGCCATCGATAAAGATAAAGGCGTTGTCTACTTCACCGGGCGTAAAGACACCGTGCTAGAGCGCCATTTGTACCAAGTACCGTTAACCGGTGGGGAGGTTACGCGTGTTACCCCGCTTTCTGGGTCGCACAGCATCAACTTTGCAGATGATGCTTCTATTTATATCGATACCGTTTCCACAATTAATCATCCGCCCCAAGTGAGTTTGCATCGTGCAGATGGTGAGCGGCTTACTTGGCTGGAAGAGAACGCGCTGGATGATCAGCACCCCTTGACCCCTTATATGACCAACTGGGTTAAGCCTGAATTTGGTACCTTCGTGAGCGATGAGGGGGTGGAAATCCACTATCGATTATATAAACCAACCCATCTGAAACCTAAAAATCCAGCCATTGTCTACCTCTACGGTGGCCCGCATGTGCAGGTTGTAGAAAACAGTTGGTGGGGTCAGCGTGGTTTGCTCATGCAATACTGGGTTAGTCAGGGCTATGTGGTGTTTAGTATCGATAATCGAGGTTCAGCGCACCGCGGCGTGGCATTTGAGTCTTCGATCTATAAAAAAATGGGCAGTCTAGAGGTGCGCGACCAAGTGGCGGGCGCCAAGTTTCTGGCTGGCTTGCCCTATGTGGATGCCAAACGCATTGGCGTTCACGGTCACAGTTATGGTGGTTACATGACGTTGATGAGTATGTTTAAGGCCGGGGATATCTTTGCGGCGGGTGTGGCGGGCGCACCGGTAACCGAGTGGCGCTTGTATGACTCCCATTACACCGAGCGTTACATGGGTGATCCTCGCGTTGACGGTGATGCTTATACGGCGTCGTCTGTTTTTCCTTATGCCGAGGGCTTAAAAGGTCCATTACTAATTGTTCACGGTATGGCGGATGACAATGTGCTGTTCAGCCATAGCACGCGTTTGTATCGACACTTGCAGCTGTTGGGTAAACCTTTTGAAGTGATGGATTATCCCGGTGAAAAGCATGGAATTTCGAGTGCCAAATCCATTCGTCAGCACTATGCCCAAACCGTCGTTAACTTCTTCAATCGGCATCTAAAGGGCGAGTAGCCAAACCGGAATAAAGCTCTTATTTATTGACCGAAGAAATATATTGTTTGAGTGAATCAATAGGCATGGGTTGGGCAAGGAGGAATCCCTGCACCTTGTCGCAGCCCAGTGATCTTAGGACTTCAAGTTGTTGCTTGGTCTCAACACCTTCTGCCACCACTGTCAGGCCGAGCTTGTGTGCCAACACGATTGTGCTGGAGACAATAGCAAGGTCGCCGCGGTTTGTGGTGAGATCAGTAATAAAAGAACGGTCAATTTTCAGGATATTGGCTGGCAACTTTTTCAGGTAAGAAAGTGAGGAGTAGGCGACGCCGTAGTCGTCAATAGAAAGCGTTAAGCCGCGCGCACTTAGTTCCTTAAGTGTCGCTTCGGCTTCTTCAGGATTAATCATTAAGGTGCTTTCAGTAAGTTCAATATTGATCTGTTGGCGGCTGACATTGGGGTGATTAATAAAACATCCCTCAATGCGGTCAAGCAAGTTGTCGTCGAGTAACTGGCTGGCCGAAAGATTGATGCCAATATTTTCAATTTGGATGCCTTCCTCGTCTAGGGTGGCGAGCGCATTTACCGCTTGATCTAAAATCCAGGCCCCAAGGGGAAGAATTAATCCCGACTTTTCGGCAAGTGGGATGAATTTTTCGGGTGATACCGCACCAAATTTAGGGTTGCTCCAACGCAGCAGGGCTTCCGCGCCAACAATTTTACCTGACTGGGTCGCCATGATGGGTTGGTAGTGAACGGAAAATTGCTCGAAGTCTTCAATGGCAAGCAGTAGCTCTGATTCCAGCAAAAAACGATTTTGTGCATTAACCAATATTCGCTCGTTATAGAAGACGGCATCATTTTGGGGGTTGGCCTTAGCCTCGTTCATAGCGGCTTCAGCAAGACGTTGTAGTTCTTGAATGCTCTCGTTGGCTTTAGATTTTTTTAC
>JBEAQQ010000073.1:0-3740 GCA_041163785.1 Pseudomonadota bacterium | reverse complement strand
ATTCCCCCATGGCCCTGACTCAGTGCATCATTTACAGCTTCGCCAGAAGCGCGCCCGGACAAGCCATTAGCGTTAACGCCGGCAAACCTTACAGCGAGTGCATAGGCCCTGTGGCCTCTCTGTTTGATCAACTTAAACGCGCATTCCAACGCAGTGCACAAAAGCAATTTGGCTGCTTCGATGCCGAAGCCTCACCCCCTTTACCCGGCTGGACAAAAGACTACTTAGAGGAAAAGTCGAGCTTTGAAAGCTTAGCAAGTAGCCTGGTTAAACAGCTAGCTACCGCCTTTGACAGCATCGACGAACCGTTTACGGCACAGGTGCTGGTGGCCGAAGAAGTGCTGTTGGAACAAAAGCGTCTGTACCTATTGTGGACAGAATTCACTGAGGCCCTCAATATCAATGCTGATGGCGAAGTAGAAACGTGCCGCTATCTCGATGGAAACCGCCTACCCTACGCCATGAAGTTGCACGTCGACGAGTGGCAGCAGGGAGAATCCACCAAATATCTATCGATTCTTGCCGGTCGTGGTAACAAAGCGATTAGCGACGCCTTTAAAATGGCGATAGGTTTTAGCCTAGGTGTTGACCTTGAAAAACAAACCAAAGAGTTTTTGCGCGTGGTTGAACGCTACACGGATGAATTACCCGATGACAAGCGCGATGAACAGAAAGAACAGATTTTGGATTACTGTGTCGCCATGGACAGTATTGGCGAAGAAGTGGTGATAGCCGATCTTTCAGAACTATTGAGCCCTGACCAGCCTCAGGCGTTCTCAAACTTTGTCGGCCAATCGAGCCAAGACGAAAAAGAGAGCCTTCACCTGCATCGCAGCAGCCTCAAACGCTATGTGCGTTTCTCTGGTCGCGATAAATACATGAGTATCAGTTTCTCTTCGCGACTCTTTGGAGACAATGTGGTCTTCGATGCTAACAGTGGCGAGCTGACACTAAAAAAAGTTCCCAAATCGCTGCGCAACCAGATCCGCAAGCATCGCGACGCCGAGGAATAGTCATGTACGTATTTTCAGTGAACGCCAAAACGCGCGCCGCCATCGAGGGCTTTGCCGCCGATAGCGAAGTACCCTTTATTGTCTACATCAACTTCAAAGATCTGCTAGGTGCAGAGCACCTTTGCAAACTCTATTTAATGAAGGAAGGTTTCTACGACATCGACATCGCCAACCGAAAATTGATAGGCGAAAAGTACCTTAGCAACAAAAAACTCGTGGCCCACGACAAAGCCCTGCGTGGTGCATTGGAAAGCGGCTACACCATTCAACTTTTTGAGTCACACTAAACCGAGTTTCGTTATAATAACGAACTTTTCGAGCACAGGATCCACAAGCAATGACAGACAGCACTCAACTTTGCGACATCGGCTTTATTGGCATGGGCGTGATGGGTAAAAACCTTGCCCTCAACCTTGCCGACAATGGTTACCGTGTTGCCGCTTTCGACCTCGATAGCCAAAAAGTAGATGCTGCCATAGAGCAGGACGCATTGGAGCGTGGCGATAATCCGCAGCGTATTTTTTCCTGCAGCTCTTACACCGAATTGCTTGGCATGCTCAAGGCGCCCCACCTGATTATGTTGTCCGTTCCGGCGGGCAAACCCGTCGACAGCGTCTGTCTCAAGCTAATCGATGCAGGCATTAGCGCTGACGATATTGTGGTTGATACAGGCAACTCTCTCTGGACAGATACGCGGCAACGCATTCGCGGCTACCGCGGCAAGTTTATCTTTTTCGCCACGGCAGTGTCTGGCGGCGAAGAAGGCGCACGCTTCGGGCCTTCGTTGATGCCCAGCGGCGACGAGTACGCCTGGCCACGCGTTCGCCCCGTACTGGAAGCCATAGCCGCCAAGGTTGACCCAGCCACCGGCAAACCCATCGAGCGTCGTGAACCTGGCAACCCGGTCACCGAAGGCGAACCCTGCGCCGCCTTTATTGGCAAAGGTTCTTCCGGCCACTTTGTAAAAATGGTTCACAATGGCATTGAATACGCCGACATGCAGCTCATTTGCGAGGTTTATCACCAAATGCGCATGAATCTTGGTATGTCGCCCAGCGAGATTGCGAGCGTCTTTCGCGAGTGGAACAAAGGCCCGCTGGATAGCTACCTGATCGAAATCAGTGCCGAAGTACTCGATCAAATTGACCCATTAACTGGCCAACCACTGGTGGATGTCATCTTAGATAAAGCGGGCCAGAAAGGCACCGGCCTATGGACCGCCATGAGCAGTTTGGAACTGGGCTGTCCAGCACCCACTATCGCCAACTCGGTGTATGCTCGTGCGCTGTCGACGCTGAAATCAGACCGTATCCAAGCGGCGTCAGTCTTGGCGGGACCCGACAAAAATCACGCTGACGTAGCGAGCCGTGAAGAGGCCATTCAACAGCTACATGACGCACTGTATTGCGCCAAAATTTGTGCCTATGCGCAGGGTTTTCAATTAATGCAAAGCGCTGCCAAGGAATACGGTTGGACCATCAACTTTGCGGGAATTGCCAAGATTTGGCGAGCGGGATGCATTATCCGAGCCGTATTCCTGCAGAAAATTACCGATGCCTACCAACGCAATCCTGAGCTGAACAACTTATTGATGGATCCGTTCTTCACCGAGCAGATCAATAAGTATCAGCTCAACTGGCGCCGCGTAGTTGCCAATGCGGCCTTGAGTGGCATACCTACCGGTGCCATTTCTTCCGCCCTCGCCTACTATGACTCTTATCGCACCGAGACCTTGCCCGCCAACTTGCTACAGGGACAGCGCGACTACTTTGGCGCACACACCTTTGCACGCACCGACGACCCGCACAACAAGTATCACGTGTTGTGGGGTCAAGACGAACGCACCATCGTTAAAATGAGCTAAGGAATTGGAAAGACGGTGCCTTCGTGTACCGTCGCCAGCACCTCAATGTCTTTAATATGCATGGGGTCAACCGTCAGTGGGTTTTCTGCAAGCACTGTCAGGTTGGCCAATTTGCCCACCTCAATTGAACCAATATCCTTTTCCTGCTGTAGCGAGTAGGCCGCATCTATAGTGATTGCCTTGAAGGCTTGCAAAGGTGACACGCGCTGTTCAGGCCCCACCACCTTGCCATTGGGATCCACACGATTCACCGCGCACCACATCAAAAACAAAGGTTTACCAGGCGCCATTGGCATGTCGGAGTGTAGCGAAAATGACACATCATTCGCCGCGAGGTCAGCTAAACGCACCATAGGTTGCGAGCGCTCAGGACCCACGCCGTGATCGCTGTACATATTTCCTAACGCCACTGGATAGTAGGGATTAGCACTGACAATGGCCCCCAAGTCAGCGATGCGTTTCACTTGCTCGGGGGTCGAATAACCGAAATGAACAATAGTGGTTCTGTAATCTTGGCGCGGAAACACTTTCATATTGTCTTCGAGCACGTCCAGCAAAAAGTCGAGTCCGAGGTCGCCATTTTGGTGGATGTGGATTTGGTACCCCCCCTGCCAAAACTCCTTGAACATAGCTTTGTACTGCTCTGGCGGCGTCAACCACTCACCATGGTGGCCGTCGAGGTAACCATCACGCATCTGCATGAGCTGGCTAAAAATAGCACCGTCAGTAAACATCTTGACCTGTTTAGGGTAATAGCGACTATTATCGCTTCCCCAGCTTTTCACCAAGGCGTCAGCCGGCGCTACCATGCCTTGGATACCGTGCTCTTTAGCAATGATCTTGGCGTCAAGAATGTAGTCCAT
>JBEAQQ010000072.1:0-11997 GCA_041163785.1 Pseudomonadota bacterium | reverse complement strand
CTTCTGCAGTGCATCTAATCCATCCGGGTGACCTTTAAGAAGCTGCATCAAGGCCAACTTAAACAGCTGTGTCGCCTTAGCCAACCACACTCTCAGCCGCGCGCGCGCCTCTTCGCCCAGTTCATCAACCTCTGGGAGTTCAACAGATGGCGACCACAAGTTGGCCGAAGATAAATTTTGCTGGGCGTTCACTCGCAAGCTATTCACTGCGCTCAACGCCGCGGCGGGGTAGTGATTGCCGCTGTAGGCCTCGCCGATAGCGCGATCAATATAGGTGTGAATGGTGTCTAACTCTGCACCAGGAGCGAACAACTTACCACTGATATCGCGGCGTAAACTGTTGTGCAATTCGATACCTAGTTGCCGCAAACCCGGCAGCGCAGAAAATTGTAGTGCGATGGCAATATCGTGCCAGCATTCGGTTGACGTTTGATCGGTTTCGCCTAACTCGCGCCAAAGCTCGTTTAGCGTGGCATGAAGATCGACAAGCGGCGAACTCACGCCTCGACCTCGTCAAGCCTGCGGAAGGCTCGTACGCGGGTGGTTACAAGCCGCTCCAAGTGCTTGCCGCACCACTTAGGAACATCTGTTGGGCTTAGTAGCAATAATCCCCCTGGGCTTAAGTGCCGTTCAAACCAGGCCAACTGCGTCATTTTTTTCTCTTCGGTAAGATACATCAACGTGTTTTGGCAACAGATGATATCCGCCGCCAATGGGACGTATTGATGTACTTCCCAAGGTTCAATGAAATCGATCGAGGAGCAAATTTGCGCCGTTAGGGTAAAGCGCGACTCTCCCCCGGATTGGATATATTTTGCTCGATATTTCTCAGGAATTTCATCGAGATCTCGATCAAAGTAAATCGCCTGGCGGGCCTGGTGAATCGCCTTGGGTGAGATATCGATACCCACAATATTGTAGGGAACGCCGGCTTCCGCTAAAAACATCCCCAAACTGTAGGCCTCTCGTCCATCCGCGGCACCAAAGCTCACAATTTTTAGGGGTTTATCTCGCTCGTAGGTGGCTAACCACGTCTCAATTTCACTAAAAATATCGGGGTCGCGAAAAAAACGAGAGCTGGATACCACCATTAAATCGCGCACGGTTTGCCAAAGTGGGTGGTCAATATCAAGCAATTTCAGCGTGTGCTCGGCGTCGAGAGGCGTCATGCCGTTTTGGTCACAAAACTGTTCGATGCCCCTGTTCAAGACGGGAGAGAGCTCGTTAAAACTCAATCCCAATCGATCGGCTAGCAATGTACGCCAAGCCTCAAAAACTAGTTCATCAATCATGCTGGACCCAAAGTATCTACTCCGACGCCTTCAGGTTGAGGCGCAGGTTTTTCGGGTAGTTT
Source organism: Pseudomonadota bacterium (assembly GCA_041163785.1). Lineage (GTDB taxonomy): Bacteria > Pseudomonadota > Gammaproteobacteria > Pseudomonadales > JAHEIH01 > JAHEIH01. The sequence goes on along the minus strand of JBEAQQ010000072.1, from coordinate 10,643 downwards.
AAAGCCAGCCACTGAGCTGCGCAATTGATTCGCCAAATCAGAGAGGTTTCCGATGGCGCTCGCGGTGGCGGTGGTGCCTTGGGAGGTTTGTGAGGTGATGTCTTGAATGACATTCATGGTGCTGGAAATGTGATTCGCCGACGAGGCCTGTTGACGTGCCGCATTGGAGATATTTTGAATCAACTCAGCCAAGTCACCGGACACTTCCTCAATCTCAGCCAGCGCCACACCTGCGTCGTTAGCAAGTTTGGCACCTCGCACGACGTCAGCGGTGGTTTTTTCCATCGAAATGACCGCTTCGCTAGTATCGCTTTGAATCGTCTTCACGAGGGCTTCGATTTGCCGCGTCGCCGCGGAAGAACGCTCTGCCAAACGTTGGACTTCATCCGCGACCACCGCAAAGCCTCGCCCTGCATCTCCCGCCATCGATGCCTGAATGGCGGCGTTCAAGGCGAGGATATTGGTTTGGTCGGCGATGTCATTAATGAGGGAAATAATATCGCCAATTTCTTGGGAACTCTCGCCAAGACGCTTTATACGCTTCGCTGTGTCTTGAATTTGCTCACGGATCGTATCCATGCCGTCGATGGTGTTACGCACTACATTGGCGCCAGTATCCGCCAATGCCACCGAGCGGTCCGCCACACGAGCGGACTCTTCTGCGTTGAGCGACACCTGGTCAATCGTCACCGCCATCTCGTTGATCGCCGCCGAGGCGCCGGCAATTTCGTGTGCCTGATGCTCAGAGGCTTTTGCCAGCTGTAATGCTGTCGCTTGTGAATCTTGCGCCGCACCGGACACTTTCACCGCCGTATCGTTGATATTCGATACCAACACCCGCAGTTGATCGACAGTAAAATTGATCGAATCGGCGATGGCGCCTGTAAAATCTTCGGTAACGCTAGCGCTAACCGTCAAATCGCCATCTGCCAAATCCGCCAACTCATCGAGCAGGCGCAAAATTGCCTGTTGATTGCGCTGGGTGACCGCCTCCGACTCCGCCAGTTGCGCCGCGGTGAACTGGCGCTGTTTGAGAAACACCGCCAACAACAGCGCCAAGGAAAGCAAGCCCAAGGCCATCATAGAGCGGCCGCCAATCGCGCGCGCATCAGCAAGCCCTTTCACACGTTCGGTCAGCGCGGCTATTTCATTGTCGAAGCGATCCTGTGTGGCCAGCAAACTGGCCAAGGCGGCTTTAGCACCTTCATAAACGTCGGCTTGACCAGCAATTTGACGAATAGAGTGGCCCATCATCGCCCATTGTTCATCGATTGAACTTAATAGCCCGCGCGCCGTGTCATCCCTAAGACGGGGGATATTGGTGGCGCCGCGCAATAAATCATTAGTGTGGCTGGTTATTTGCTTCGCATCCTGATTAAACTGTGTTAACAGCGCACGGCCGTCGCCCTGACCAAAGCGAATATAGTCCAGTTGGCGGATCATTCTATCGCTCAGCCACAGTTGCTCGTTGATCGTCATGATCTGGTTATTGGGTGCTTCGCGACGTAGTAAAAGCTCCAAGATATCGGCCCATTGCTGGCGCAGCGTAGGCAATGTCTGTGCGACCATTTCGGTATCGGTACGCAACAACATCAAACCGTCCTGTCCCTTCAATAAGGTTTCAACATCTTGGGTCAGGGCCTTGGCCATCTGAGTTAATGCCGCGGTTGATAAACTCTTGTCAGATAGGGATAGTGAGGCGATACGGCTGACACCCTGTTGAATCGCAGCCTGTTCGCGCTGGAGCGCCTCAAAGGCTAGCATGTCGCCATCGAGGGCTTGATGGGCAGCTTGACTGGCACGACGCATGTCTAGCTGCAATGCAGCCAAGGTTTCTAAACGCCCCTGATCGCGCTGGTTGTCATGGTATAAAACACCCAAATTGACCAGCGTGGCGATGACACAGCAAGCAGCTGCTAAGCCCAACCAGCGAATACTTTGGGTTTTCTTTTGCACATTGACTGTCGAATTTTCCATAGGGTTATCCCACGTTAATTTCTGCAGAAGCAGCCTCAAGCGGGCGACTTACTGTCGTGAATGTTGGGTCGTTGAGCAGCTCATCCAACGCCAGCACCCAGTACCTTTGATAGCGAATAAGGGCGCTTGCCCTCGCGTAGGGCTGAAGGCTGAGAAGAGAGCACTCACCCGCCGGCTCAAACTGGTCATCTTTAAGACGCTGCACGCCCATCACGGCGTCGACGACGAGGCCAAGCCACTGCTCGTGGTGCCGACAGACCATGACGCGTCGCTGACGTGGCAATGGCGTTGACTCGCCCACAAAAGCACCAAGATCGACAAGCGGCAGTAACGCTCCCCGTAGATTTGCCACCCCTAACACCCAGTCGCTGGCCGAGGGCAACACGGCAAAGGGAGGCAAGGCCAGCACCTCATGGATGAAGGTTTGCTGGCATACAAATCGATAGTCACCCAATTGAAACAACAGGGCAGACCAGTGCGTGTCAGATTTTTTTAAGGCCGGTAACGGCCGAGCTTTGCGGCGGTAGTGTGCGCTGATCTCTTGTAAATACTGAAAGTCATGTGATGCGCTCTTGGTCATGGTTTCGCCTAACCCAACACATTGGCCAATTCGGCAAACAGCGCGTCCTTGGACACCGGTTTAACGAGATAACCTTTCGCCCCCTGTCGCTGGGCCCAAATTTGATCGGTCGGCTGATCTTTCGTACTGACAACAATAATGGGAATTTGAGCGGTGCCTGTTTCGTGGCTGAGCTGCCTAGTCGCTTGAAAACCGTTTAAGCCTGGCAGGACAACATCCATAAGGATCACATCAGGCAAAGTGCTGCGAGCAAGTAACATACCCTCTTCTGCATCGTGGGCAATCACCAATTCGTGGTGGGGTGACAATAATTTACTGAGATGTTGCCGTTCGGTTTGGGAATCGTCGATGATAAGAATGCGCGCCATACCTCGCCACCCCCGGGCTAGTGCCGCGCCGCGTGCGCCGTATTATCGCGAATGGCGTCAAGCAGTTCTGTACGCCCAAAGGGCTTAGTAAGGTATTGATCTGCACCGACGATGCGTCCGCGCGCCTTATCAAATAACCCGTCTTTGCTAGACAGCATCACCACGGGAGTATCTTTGTATTGCGGATTGTTTTTGACAAGCGAGCAGACTTGGTAGCCGTCCAAGCGCGGCATCATGATGTCGACAAAAATAATATCGGGGTTGTTTTCAACAATCACTGCCAGCGCAGCAAATCCGTCCTCGGCGGTCAGGACATTGCACCCCTCTTTTCCGAGCAATGTCTCAGCGGTGCGCCGAATAGTTTTGCTGTCATCGACCACCAATACCGTCAACTGCTCGATAGACTTTTCCATGGATAAACTTCCTTTGTGATGCCTGCGTCGTAAAACATCTGCACGGCACGACTTACAGCCGCGACGGCAAGTGCTATTATTCGCCTACTAGTGCTCAAACATTATAGGTGAGTTTTTAACGCCTCGCCCACCTTAAAGGAAATGCTATGACAATTCGTTTCGGCATGGTCATGGACCCGATTGCCAACATCAAACCCTACAAGGACAGCAGTTTTGCCATGTTGCTGGCCGCACAAAAACGCGGCTGGTCGCTTCACTACATGGTGCCCGCTGATCTCTACCTCGACAATGGTGTTGCCAAGGCCACTATGCACGACCTAGAAGTGATCGACAATAACGATCAATGGTACCGTATGGGGGAACGCCACGATGTGGTGCTTAGCGAGGCCGTTGATGTCATTGTGATGCGCCGCGACCCGCCCTTCGACAGCGAGTATATTTACAATACCTACATCCTCGAAGCCGCCGAACGCGATGGCGTTTTAGTCTGCAACAAGCCACAGAGCCTACGCGACTGCAACGAGAAGGTGTTCGCCACGCAGTTTCCACAGTGTTGCCCACCATTGATGGTGAGCGGTGATATGGCGCGTCTAAAGGCTTTCCACAAGCAGCATGGCGACGTTATTTTCAAACCCCTCGACGGCATGGGTGGCAGCTCTATTTTCCGTTGCAAACCCGACGATGCCAACGTCAGTGTGATTCTCGAAACCCTCACTCAGTTTGGCTCGCGCACCATTATGGCACAGCGCTATATCCCCGAAATCATCCATGGCGACAAACGTATCTTAATGGTGAATGGCCAGCCCATGTCGCACGCCCTCGCACGCATCCCCTCGCAGGGGGAAACCCGCGGCAACTTGGCGGCCGGTGGATCGGGCGTGCCCATGCCCCTCACCGATCGCGAACGTTGGATCGCCGCACAGGTTGGCCCCGCTTTGGTGGAGCGCGGCTTATACTTTGTCGGACTAGACGTTATCGGCGACTACCTCACCGAGATCAATGTCACCAGCCCCACTTGCATTCGTGAGCTAGACGCCGCGCATGGGCTCGACATCGGCGGCCAATTTATGGCGGTCATTGAAGACCTTCTCGCAGCGGCATGCCAAGCCTAGATCAGCTCGACAACAGTACCCCCTTGTTCGTGGCCACGATTGTGGCCATGTCGCTGCACGTCTTGCTCATCGCAGGCGTTCGCTTCGATTGGCAGCCCCAGTCACGGCAAACACCTATGCTAGAAATTACGCTCGCCAAAAGGCATGACATCGACACCCCGACACAGGCCGAATTCTTAGCCCCGGTAAGTCAATTAGGCAGCGGCGACAGCGAGACAAGCCAAGCTCTGTTGACACCTTACCAATCTCCCTACGCTAGCAACGAGGCACAGATATCCGCACAAGCCTCATCGGCATCATCAACAGCTGACCGTGCGCTGATACGCGCCGAAGCCAGCCCTTGGTGGATGGAAGCCGACCTTGATACGCCGCTTGATGTGGGAGATAACACCCAGTCACTCGCTGCAGAGAGTGGTGACATTGCAACCCTCGAGGCACGCCTCGACAACATGCAACAGAGTTACGCCAAGCTGCCGCGAGTGAAACGCCTGACGTCGCTGTCCACCCAGCGCGCAGAGGACGCAGCCTATGTCCTGGCGTGGCAGCAACAAATTGAAAATACCGGCAATCGCTTCTATCCACAGCGCGCCAAAGCACTGGGTATCGAGGGAGATGTCCGGCTCATGGTCGCGCTCTACCCCAACGGTCACGTCAAAGAGGTTCGGCTACTGCAATCATCGGGCTACGCCCTGCTCGACAAGGCGGCGATCGGTATCGTGGAATTGGCCGCGCCCTTCCCTGCGCTACCTATTGAAATGGCGCAACAGACCGACATATTAGAAATCATTCGCACCTGGCAGTTTAGGCGCGACCGACTGACGTCGAAACGACAGTAGGAACGTGACTATGACTTTTCAATCACTACGCGACAATTTATTAATTGCCATGCCCGGGCTCGACGATGGCCTGTTCAGTGGCTCGGTAACTTACCTTTGCGAGCACGACGGCGAGGGCGCACTGGGTATTGTGATCAACAAACCCACCGACATTACCTTTGCCGATTTATTTGACGATGACGCGGTGACGTTCGCCCCCGGTTGTGACGACATTGCCATCTTGGCCGGTGGCCCCGTCAATCACAATCACGGCTTCATTTTGCACGACGGCGATCACCCGTGGGACTCCAGCCTAAAGCTACTCAACGGCCTCTACCTTACATCGTCGCGCGATATTATTTTCGCCATCGCCCGCGGCGAAGGGCCTGCCAACTTCCTCATTACCTTGGGCTATGCAGGCTGGGGGCCGGGTCAACTGGAGGAAGAAATTGTCGACAATGCCTGGCTAAACGCCCCCTCAAGCCGGCACATCATTTTCGACACGCCGTTTGAAAAACGCGCTGCAGAGGCGACAGCGCAACTAGGTATCGATTACCATCTCATTTCACACCAAGCGGGTCACGCCTAATGAACAACAATCAGATCGTACTGGGTTTCGATTACGGCACCACCAACATTGGCGTTGCGGTATGCCAAACCGCACTTGGGGAAGCTAAACCGCTGGCTCAACTCAAAGCGCGCGACGGTGTGCCGAATTGGGATGACATTGCGGCATTGATCAAGGAGTGGCAACCCGCTTTAGCGATTGTAGGGCTGCCGCTAAACATGGATGGTAGTGAAAGCGACATGTGCACGCGGGCCCGTAAATTTGCGCGCCGTCTCAATGGGCGTTTTAATCTGGCGACCGAAATGATGGATGAGCGGCTCTCGAGTTTTGAAGCCAAGGGTGACGTCATGCGCTCGGGGGGCAGTCGCGACTATAAGCACAACCCTATCGACAGTATTGCCGCGAAGTACATCATCGACTCTTGGTTGGCCGCACGCAACTAGCTATCGTCGAGGGTTAACTTCGACACCACGCTCGACATTTCATCGCCGTCGGTCTCTTTAAGTTTGATCATCAAGCGCAGGTCGTTCGCCGAATCCGCATGGGCAAGGGCATCTTCGTAGGTAATCACGCCGTCGTTATACAGCTTAAATAACGACTGGTCGAAGGTCTGCATGGCCAACTCCGTGGACTTGGACATCAACTCTTTCAGTGCGTGCACCTCGCCCTTGCGAATTAAATCTGACGCCAACGGGGAATTCAGCAATACCTCAATCGCCGCCACGCGTCCCTCGCCGTCGGCGCGCGGCACCAATTGCTGTGCGATCATACCGCGGAGGTTAAGCGAGAGGTCCATCCACAGTTGGGCGTGGCGCTCGTGGGGGAAGAAATGCATGATGCGATCTAGTGCTTGGTTGGCGTTATTGGCGTGCAGGGTACACAAACACAAGTGCCCCGTTTCCGCGAAAGTAATCGCGTGCTCCATCGTCTCGCGGGTTCGCACCTCACCAATTAAGATCACGTCCGGGGCTTGGCGAAGCATATTTTTCAATGCCACCTCAAACGACTCTGTGTCGATGCCAACCTCACGCTGGGTGACCAGACAGCCCTCGTGCTGATGCACGAATTCAATCGGGTCCTCAACGGTAATGATGTGGCCCCGCGAATTGCGATTACGGTAGCCAATCATCGACGCCAGAGACGTCGATTTACCCGTGCCTGTGGCGCCGACAAAAATGATTAAGCCGCGCTTGGTCATCGCCATTTCATCGATGATGGGAGGCAGCCCCAACTCCTGCGATTCAGGTATACGCGTCTCGATCCGTCGCGCCACCAAGCCCGCCATGTTGCGTTGGTAAAACGCACTCACCCGAAAGCGCCCTTTACCTCGCGAAGTAATCGCAAAGTTGCATTCGTGGGTATGGGTAAATTCCTCTCGTTGCTTATCGTTCATCACGCTTAGCACCACTTCCATCGCCTGCTCTGGGCTCAGTGGTTGGCTCGATACCGGGGTGACTTTACCGTCCAGCTTGATGCAGGGCGGCTTGCCGGCGGTGATAAATAAATCCGACGCTTCTTTTTCTATCATCAACGCCAACAATTTTTGAATATCCATGCTTAGGCCCTGTTAAAAATTGGTGGGGATTTTGGCTTTTTCACGCGCCACTTCTCTGGTGATCACACGCTTCTCTACTAGCGTAGCGAGGCATTGATCGAGTGTTTGCATGCCCTGCGCTGCGCCGGTCTGAATGGCCGAATACATCTGCGCAATTTTGTCCTCGCGAATCAAATTTCGAATCGCGGGGGTGCCGCGCATGATTTCGTGTGCCGCCACTCGGCCGCCGCCCTGTCTCTTAAGCAGCGTTTGTGAAATAACCGCCTGCAGCGATTCCGACAGCATCGACCGCACCATGGCCTTCTCTTCGGCGGGGAAAACATCGATGACACGGTCGATGGTTTTGGCCGCCGACGTGGTATGCAAGGTGCCGAACACCAAGTGGCCAGTTTCCGCCGCCGTCAGGGCGAGGCGAATCGTTTCCAGGTCGCGCATCTCACCCACCAAAATGATGTCGGGGTCTTCGCGAAGCGCCGAGCGCAAGGCTTCCGCAAAGCCGTGGGTATCCCGGTGTACCTCACGCTGGTTGACCAAGCATTTCTTTGATTGGTGGACAAATTCAATCGGGTCTTCAATGGTGAGGATGTGGTCGTATTTGTTGTCGTTGATGTAGTCCATCATGGCGGCGAGGGTGGTCGATTTACCCGAGCCCGTAGGGCCTGTGACGAGCACCAATCCCCGCGGCATCATAGAGATGTCCTTAAACACCTGGCCCATGCCGAGGTCTTCCATGGTCAGCACCTCGGAGGGGATCGTCCGAAAGACGGCACCGGCGCCGCGGTTGTGGTTAAACGCGTTGACACGAAAGCGCGCCACCCCTGGCACCTCAAAGGAAAAGTCTGTTTCCAAGAACTCTTCATAGTCTTTGCGTTGCTTGTCATTCATGATTTCATAGATCAGGGCGTGCACTTCTTTGTGCTCTAACGCCGGTAAATTAATGCGGCGGATATCGCCATCTACCCGAATCATGGGGGGCAAACCGGCCGACAAATGTAGGTCCGAGGCGTTTTGTTTGGCGCTGAAGGCGAGCAGCTCGGTAATATCCATATAGGCGTCCTGAGTAGTAGGCAGCAATGAACGCTGCAATAAATTCTTACCCAAGTATAATAGTAAGCCTTAGGGAGTCTCGCCAATGAAGCAACATGTCTGATCTAGCGCAAAACTATCGCCGCGTGCTTGAGCGTATCCGTCAAGCCGAGCGTGAGGCCAACCGTGCACCGGACACGGTGGGTTTGCTCGCCGTCTCAAAAACCAAACCGCTGAGTATGGTGGAAGCCGTCTACCAACTCGGCCAGCGGGATTTTGGCGAAAACTACCTGCAGGACGCCATGGAAAAAATATCAGCCTGTCGCCACACTGACATCCGCTGGCATTTTATTGGCCAGATTCAGTCCAACAAAACACGCCCGATCGCCGAGTCCTTCGACTGGGTTCACAGCGTAGACCGCGCCAAAATCGCCCGCCGACTTGCCGAGCAACGCCCCGCAAACAAACCGCCACTACAAGTGTGCATCCAAATTAACGTCAATGCTGAAGCCAGCAAAGGCGGTGTTGACGATCTCGACGAGGTATTGGCACTGGCGGCTGCCGTGGCCGAGCAACCTCGTCTTGCACTACGTGGCGTGATGGCCATCCCCGAGCACAGCGACGATGAGGCCGTTCAGCGTAAAAATTTCCGAGCGGTCAAACGAATCTTTGACGAAGTTCAACAGGCCTTCCCGAGTTGCGACACGCTTTCTATGGGGATGTCTGGCGATCTTGAGGCAGCGATCTTTGAAGGCACTAGCATGGTGCGAATAGGCACTGACATTTTTGGAGCACGAGCATGAGCGATACCCCACGTATTGCCTTTATAGGTACCGGCAACATGGCCGGTAGCATCATCGGCGGTTTACTCGCCGAGGGCTATCCCGCAGACAAGATCACCGCCACCGCCCGCAGTGACGCTAATCAGCAGCGTGCACAAGCCTTAGGCCCAATTCACGTCACCGCCGACAACGCCGGTGCGATTATGCAGAGCGATGTTGTGGTGCTCGCCGTCAAGCCGCAAATGCTGCAAGACGTCGTCGTCGAGTACGCCACCGCACTGGCGGGAAAACTCATCATCTCCGTCGCCGCGGGGGTCACATGTGCCAGCTTAGCGCACTGGCTTGGCCGCGACAGCGCCATTATTCGCTGCATGCCCAACACCCCCAGCCAGTTGCGCGTTGGCGCCGCAGGCCTGTTTGCCAATCCGCAATGCAGTGCGGAGCAGCGCGCCATTGCTGAGCGGATACTTGCCGCGGTGGGTTTGGTGGTGTGGTGCGATAAAGAAGATGATATCCACGCCGTCACCGCGGTGTCTGGCAGTGGTCCGGCCTATGTCTTTTTGTTTACCCAGTGCATGATCGAAGCCGGTGAGGCCTGCGGTCTCAGCCGTGAAATCGCCGAGAAACTCGCTTTGCAAACCGTGTTAGGCGCTGCCAAAATGGCGTCTGAAACCGATGTCGACGTTGTAGAATTGCGCCGCCGAGTGACCTCGCCCAACGGGGTAACCGAAAGAGCCATTCAATCCTTTGAGGCGGATGATTTAGCCGCTATAGTGTCGAAGGCCATGCGCACTGCCGTGGCACGTTCACAAGAAATGAGCCAATTATTTAGTTAATGCAAGGAGAGGTAACATGGGTGCACTGAGCGACATAGGGACGTATTTAGTTCAAACACTGTTTGAGCTGTACCTCTTTGTGGTGGTGGCGCGCTTTTTACTGCAGATTGCCCGCGCCGATTTTTACAACCCAATTTCACAGTTCATCGTGAAAGCGACCAACCCATTGCTGTTACCCATCCGTAAGGTTGTTCCAGGTCTGGGCGGTCTCGACCTCGCCTCGATTGTGTTGGGTATCGTCCTGCAAGTCGTCGCCATGAGCATCCTGCTTCTTCTGCAAGGTTACAGCCTCTACAACCCGGCAATGTTGGCCTTGTGGGGTTTGATTGGTTTAGTGTCCATGGCGATCAATTTTTATTACTTCGCCCTGTTGGCGTCGATTATTTTGAGCTGGATTGCGCCGGGAAGTTACCACCCCGCCGTGCTGTTGCTCTCGCAACTCGTCGCGCCGGTGATGCGGCCTATTCAGGCGATTATCCCGTCTATGGGCGGGCTCGATATTTCACCGATCTTCGCTTTCATCGCGATCAATATCGCCAAAATCATGCTCGCCCACGCCGCCGCCAGTGTTAGCCTCCCTGCCGGGTTAGTCTTGGGTATTTAAGGATCGT
>JBEAQQ010000071.1:0-3963 GCA_041163785.1 Pseudomonadota bacterium | reverse complement strand
TAGTGGCGTTGCGAGGTCCGAGTTCGACTAGCTGGGTGCCTGTTGGGGCAATAAAACGCCCGTCAGATGTACCGCCAGACGTCGATAGTTCAGTGTTTAGCCCCGTGACATCTTTGATGGCGGCTACGGTGGCGTCAATTAATTCGCCATGGTCGGTAAGGAATGGCTGGCCGCTCGTTTTCCATTCAATATCGTAATTCACGCCGTGTTTTTTCAAAATCGTTTCGGTGCGCGCCATCAGCTCAGTATCTGTAGTCTCGGTAGAAAAACGGAAATTGAACAGGCAGTGCACGTCACCGGGAATGACGTTGGTCGCACCGGTGCCAGCGTTGATGTTGGATACTTGAAAGCTGGTAGCCGGGAAGAAGTCATTGCCGGCGTCCCAGGCTTCATTGCAGAGCTCGGCCAGCGCCGGAGCAAAAGCATGAATGGGGTTGTCTGCCAAGTGCGGGTAGGCAACGTGTCCCTGAACGCCGTGGACAGTCAAGTTGGCATTGAGTGAGCCTCGACGGCCGTTTTTGACAACATCACCCAGTGTGTGAGTGCTAGAGGGCTCCCCAACCACGCAGTAGTCAATATATTCGCCGCGCGCTGTCAGTGTCTCCATGACTTTCACCGTGCCGTTTATGGCGGGGCCTTCTTCATCACTGGTCAGTAAGAAAGCAATACGGCCCTGGTGATCTGGGTGCTCGGCAACAAAACGCTCGCAGGCGGTCACCATGGCGGCCAGGCTGCCCTTCATGTCTGCCGCGCCGCGGCCGTAAAGAAACCCCTCGTCGTGGGTCGGCTCAAAGGGAGGAAAGCGCCAGCGCTCTGGATTGCCTGTAGGGACTACATCGGTATGCCCAGCAAACGCCATAATGGGCCCTTGTGTACCGCGTACAGCCCACAGGTTCTGAACATCGCCAAAGTTCATGGCTTCTAGTTGAAAACCTATCGCCGCCAGGCGCTCGCCGATAAGTGTCAGACAACCCGCGTCCTCGGGGGTTACCGAGGGGCGTCGAATCAAGTCTTCAGCGAGTTGCAGGGTTGGGTTGTGCATAAATGGCTCTTAGTTATTGGCGTGTAACGCGTGATTCAACTCGATAGCGCTCTTGTTGGTCAAGCACTCGACGGCACCATTAGTCGAATTGCGGCGGAACAGCAGATCGTCCATGCCGGCCAACTGGCGTGCCTTTACCGTGTCCCTAATGTTGCCGCTGTCATCAATCAGTAAAACCTTGGTGCCGGCGGTAATGTATAAGCCTGATTCCACGGTGCACTTGTTGCCCAGGGGAATGCCAATGCCGGCGTTGGCGCCGATGAGACAGTTGTCGCCCACAGAAATAATGATGTTGCCACCACCGGAGAGGGTGCCCATGGTTGAGCAGCCACCGCCGAGGTCGGAGCCCGCACCAACAAAAACACCCGCGGAAATACGTCCTTCGATCATGCCTGGACCTTCGGTGCCGGCGTTAAAGTTGACGAAACCCTCGTGCATGATGGTGGTGCCTTCTCCTAGGTAGGCACCCAGTCGTACTCTCGCTGTGTCGGCAATGCGAACGCCCTTGGGTACAACGTAGTCGGTCATTTTGGGGAATTTGTCCACACAGTCGACAGAGAGATTTTCCCCTGCGACACGCGCTGCCAACTGTGCTTTGGGTAGGTCGTTAATATCGATCGCACCGCGGTTGGTCCACGCTACATTAGGGAGTAGACCAAACATGCCATCGAGCTTGGTGCCGTGGGGTTTAACCAAACGGTGCGAGATAAGTTGTAATTTTAGGTAAACCTCGGGAACGCTGGTGGGAGCCTCATCGCTGGCAATCACGGTAATGACCAGTGGTCGTGTGCTTTGCGCGAGTGCCATTGCGGCGTCCGCTTGATCGTTGTATCCAGCGCTGCGCAGTTGCGCGGCAATCAATGTCATGGTCTCGGCACTAACGGGGAGTGCTTCATTACCACCCGCATAGGCGCTTCCCTTGAGTAGGGTGGCGAGGTTGAGGTTGGCGGCGAAGAGTGGGGCTGGGTAGTAAACCTCTAACCAGTCACCTTGACTATTGTGTGTGCCGATACCTACGCCTAGGGCTTGAAAGCTCATGGATGCTCCTTATTTAGCGTGCAAAAAGTTGTTGGTAGTGGTCGGCGTTAAAACCCACCGCTAGGATGTTGGTATTGTCCAATACGGGACGTTTAATGAGTGTGGGGTATGCCACCAACAGCGCAGCCACGTTGTCACGACAGAGGTTGTTGCGGGTGGCTTCATCAATTTTCTTCCAGCTGGTAGAGCGCTTATTAACCAGTGTTTCCCAGTCAATACGGGCACACCAAGCCTTCACAGTACTAGCCTCTAAGCCGTCTTTGCGAAAGTCGTGGAAGGTAAAATCTATGCTGTGTTGCTCAAGCCAGATACGCGCTTTTTTTACCGTGTCGCAGTTGGGAATCCCGTACAAGGTTGTCACAGTGTATGCCTCATTAACTCAAAGCGCGGCATTATATCAGAACTGTGGTGCTTTTTGCCTTAGGCTTTGCGGGTTTTCTTGGGGCGTTTGCGCTGCGGCGCACAGCGTCGGCAAAGATCGCAAACGGTACCGTCGCAGCCGCGGGCGGTACAAAACTCACGGCCGTAAAAAATAATTTGTAAATGAAGGTCGTTCCATTTTTCGCGAGGAAATAAACGCTTCAGGTCGGCCTCGGTTTGCACCACATTATTGCCCTTAGTGAGATCCCAGCGTTGAGCCAAGCGGTGGATGTGGGTGTCGACGGGAAAGGCCGGCACACCAAAGGCCTGAGACATGACTACACTGGCTGTTTTGTGACCTACGCCAGGCAATGTCTCTAAGTATTCCATATCGGCGGGAACTTCCCCGGCGTGTTCGGCAACTAGGCGTTTGGATAGCTCGCTAATGGCGGCGGCCTTGCGTGGCGAAAGGCCGCAGGGTTTGATGATGGCGCGGATGGCCTCTACCGGCTGTTGCGCCATATCGAAGGGGTTGTCGGCCAATGCAAACAGCGCAGGGGTGACTTGGTTGACGCGCTCGTCGGTACACTGGGCTGAAAGTAACACGGCCACCAGTAATTCATAGGGGCTGCGATGATCTAGGGGGACGGGCGGCTCCGGATAGAGGGCCTGCAAGGTGTCCATGATCATTTGCGCGCGGGCGCGTTTGCCGGGTTGTTTTACTTTTTCATCCATGGGGCGTTTTTCACAAATTCAACGATACGATGGGCGGCCTCTACGCACTGGGCTTGATCCGCAACAAGTGCGATACGTACGTGGTTGGCGCCAGGGTTGCCTCGCTCAGTATCCCGAGCGAGGTAGCTGCCGGGCAGTACCGTAATGTGTTGTTGTTCGAAAAGTTCGCGACAAAATGTCTCGTCGCTTACAGGGGTTTCTAGCCAGATAAAAAAGCTAGCTTCGGGTACGCGCACTGGTAATACCTCCGCCAAAATGGGGGCGACGGCGGCAAATTTGGCGCGGTAGGCGTCGCGGTTTTCCTGCACGTGTTTTTCGTCGCCCCATGTCAGAGCGCTAGCGAATTGTGTGGGTACTGGCAGGGCGCAGCCGTGGTAGGTGCGATAGAGCGCAAATTTGTCCAGTAGCTTAGCGTCGCCCGCCACAAAACCCGAGCGAAGGCCGGCTAAATTAGATCTTTTTGAGAGGCTGTGGAAGGCGAGACAGCGGGCGTAGTCGTCGCGACCGTGTTGCGCGCAGACTTCAAGGATGCTTACCGGGGGTTCTTCGCCTAGGTAAATTTCGCTGTAACACTCGTCGCTTACGATGGTGAAGTCGTATTTATCGGCCAGTTCAATAAGTTGCCACATGTGCTCTGCGTCAACGATAGCACCACTGGGGTTGCCTGGCGTGCACAGGTAGAGCATTTGGCAATGTCGCCAAACGTCCTCTGGGACGCTGTTGTAATCAGCCAGATAATCGCTCTGCAAGGTGGCGTTGGCAAAGTAGGGTTTCGCACCCGCTAAAAG
>JBEAQQ010000070.1:0-6050 GCA_041163785.1 Pseudomonadota bacterium | reverse complement strand
TGGGTGGGCGAATAGACGCTCCCAAGGCAATTTCCCAAAACGCTGGTGAGCCACCTCCAGGCCTTTTACTACGCCAGGGACACCCACCGACATACCTCCTACAATCGCGTCGCGCCAAGGCATCGCGGTTCCATCCTTATAGAATTGGTCTTGGGTCGCCGCCGCAGGGGCACGTTCACGAGCATCCAGGGTGTAAAGTTTCTGCTCCTTGGCGGACCAGTACATGATAAATGTGCCACCACCAATGCCGGAGGACTGGGGTTCTACTAAGCCGAGCGTCGTTTGGACTGCTACAGCAGCATCGATAGCGCTACCGCCCTCAGCCAAAATAGCTTGGCCAGCGGCCACCGCATGGGGATTAGCTGCCGCCACCATATAACTCGAGCCCTTTACCACCTCGAGTTGACGCGTAATCACCGTACGTTCGGGATCATCTCTACTTGCCTGAGCGCCTATCGAAAGGCACACCGCCGTGCCAAGTAACCACCATTTTTTCACATGTTTTCCTTAATTATCTCTGAGTAAGGCGATGGGAGGCTCGTACAAACTGGCCCGTGAACTCACCACGCCCAAGCACACTAACACAGGCACACTCACCACAGGAAGCACACCCCACAATTGAGGATGTAAACTTGCCTCCATAGAGAGCAGCTGGGTTTGTATGGCAGCCAAACTTAACTCTGCGCCGACGCAGGCGATGAGGTTCGCGGCCACACCAAGTAACAGGTATTCAACGAAGCAAGCCTGCCACAACAGCGGCGATGTTGCCCCCATTGTTCTCAGCAGCGCATTGTCGCGCTTACGCTCGCGCTGGGAGGCCAAAATACTTGCCGTCAGCACGGCGGCGGTTGCCAACAACACAAGTGCAAAAACAATCTCAATCGCCTGACTCACCCGGTCCACCGTGGTGTTGATTTGCTCAATAATGGCATCCATCTCGATGATGGTCACAGTAGGAAATTGTCGCATTAAACGGGTTAACACGTGTTTTTGTGCCGGTGTCAAATAAACACTCGTGATATAGGTGGCAGGGAACTTCTCCAAAGCCCCGGGTGGAAAAATAAAATAGAAATTTGGCCGCATCTGCTGCCAGTCTAGGGCGCGAATACTTTGAATGCTCGTTTCAAGAACATCGGCACCTATTTGAAAGCGCAGCTCGTCACCGACTACCAAACCAAGACGCGAGGCGAGACGCGCCTCAATCGACACACCATCACTGCCATCACCGCGCCACCACTGCCCTTCGATAATGTCGTTTTTAGGGGGTAGCACCTCATTCCATGTCAGGTTCAGTTCGCGATCAATACTGCGCTGATCCTCTTTGGTCACTTGGGTTCTAACACTTTCGCCATTAATATGCGTCAGACGCCCTCGCACCATTGGGAAGATCATCTCTGTTGCAACACCGGCTTGGTTCAATTGCGCACGCAGCGTCTCCACCTCGTAGGCAGCGACATTCACCAAGAAATGGTTGGGGGTATTGTCAGGCAGAGAGGCGCGCCAATCCACCAGTAAATCGGTTCGCACCGCCCACAACAAGCCCACCATCATCAGGGCCGCGCTATAGACGATTAGCTGCAGCTGTGTATGACGCTTGTGTCTCTGCAAGGTCGCCCACGCCAGCCCCCAAGGAGAGGCGAGACGGCCGATACCGCGGGGTATGGCCAATATTGCACGAGCTACCAGCGCCACCACCAGGCTCAACACGCCCAACCCTAGCATCAATCCCAGCGATAAAAACCAGGACTGTGTGTAAATCATTAACAAACCCAAACTACCGACAGCTGCCACCAACCAGCGCAGGCCACGACTCATGGGATCTGCAGGGATGAGATCTCTCAATACTGCCATCGGTGACACCTTTTGTAAGGCGCGCAAAGGTGGCCAAGCAAATGCCACCAAACTCACAAATGCAGTAGCGAGACCAAATAACCATGGGCGCCAAAAGCTTGTGCTGCTCTGAATGACAATATACTCTGCAAAAATCTGCTCAAATAACAGTTTGATACCCCAACCAATGGCACCCCCGACGACACTGGCGAGCAGCGCTAAAACGAACAGACTGATCGCAAACAAACCGATGATGCGCCCCTCTGTCATGCCAAGGGTTTTCAGGATGGCCACATGATCAAAGTGACGCTGGCAATAGCGCTGTGCGCTCATAGCAATCGCTAGCCCCGACAACATCACAGCCAGTGAACCAGCTAGCAACAAGAAACGCTCTGCCCGCTGCAAGGCCTCAGCCAAATTGGGTTGTGCATCGTCCAAGGTCCGCAATCGATGACTGTCGCGCAGCTGGGGTTGCAACCAAGTTTTATAGTCAATCAGCGCGGCCTCTTCACCATCAAACTGATAGGCGTAGCTCACACGGCTACCCGGAAGAATAAGCGCCGCCGCCGCAAGGTCATCGAGACTCATCAATACCCGCGGCCCAACGCTAAACATACTGAAACCACGGTCAGGCTCATCGACGATAACACGCTCAAAACGCAGCGACGTATTGCCAATTTCCACCCGGTCACCCGGCGATACCTTCAATAAACTGGCTATGCTAGAGGCCAACCAAACATTGCCCTGCTGAGGGCCGCGGGTACTGGACGCCACCGCGGGGCTAAAAGGTTCGGGAGAGACCCGCAATGAACCACGCAGCGGATAGCTGTCACTCACCGCTTTGAGAGAACCCAACTGCATGGTGTCGTTGGCATAAGCCATAGACGCCATGGTGACCGTTTCAGATACCTTTAGGCCATCTTGCTCGGCACGCTGAAGCCATACAGCGTCGACAGGACGCGGGCTTGATAACACCAAACTCCCCGCAAGAAAATCCTTACTTTGCTGTAAAAGGGAGGCCTGCAAGGTACTCGAAAAATGCGTGATACCAGACACCGTGGCCACCGCCAGCACCAGACAAGCAAAGAGCAAGGACAACTCACCGCTGCGCCAATCGCGCCCAAGCATTTTGAGCGCTAACATCAGTCGTCAAACGCCTCAGATAAGCGCCCAGCTGACATGCATAAACGTCGATCACAACGCTTTGCGAGCTGAACATCGTGGGTCACAAGCACCAACGTACAACCCTCGTCTCGATTCAAGTCGAATAACAATTTGATAATACGCTCGCCGGTCTCAGTGTCGAGATTGCCGGTAGGCTCGTCGGCGAACAAGACACTAGGTTGGGAGGCGAAAGCACGGGCAATAGCCACTCGCTGCTGCTCGCCTCCCGAAAGTTGATTAGGATAGTGATCGCCGCGCTCAGCCAAGCCTACTTTTGCCAAGTAGGCCATCGCTTGCGCCTTGGCATCGGGGACTTTTTTTAACTCCAAGGGCAAGGCAATGTTTTCTATAGCAGTCAAACCCTGTAGCAATTGGAAAGACTGGAAAACAAAACCCACTTTGTCTGCCCGCAGCAGCGCGCGCTCATCCTCAGAAAGGGTGTGCAAGGCCCGACTATCGAGATATATTTCACCCTGCGAGGGGTTATCCAAGCCAGCCAGAAGGGCTAACAAGGTTGATTTACCAGAACCTGAACTGCCGACAATGGCGACACTTTCAGAGCGCTTGATATGCAAATCAATTCCCTGCAGGATAGTTAACTGCCCCGAGTGTACGGGAACATTTTTGACAATACTTTTAGCAATAATCATGGTGAATCAATGTCGTTAAGGGTGCTCGTTACCTGCTTATACGTAATTTTGTCGAGCTCAGCCGCGTTGGCAGCTACGGAAGACAAACACAGAATACTCATCCTAGGCGATAGTATCAGTGCTGGCTATGGGGTGCCTGCAAATAATGGTTGGGTTGCCCTTCTCAGTGATGCTTTATCTGCAAAAGCCAAGGTGATCAACGCCAGTATCAGTGGCGAAACCACCGTCGGCGGCCGCGATCGCATCCATCAATTGCTGGAACAACATCAGCCCACCGTTGTGGTGATTGAATTGGGCGGTAACGATGGTCTACGAGGGTTTCCACTCAATAGCATTGAACAAAACCTCTCACACATGATTGAACAATCCCAAAAAAGCCAGGCCTGCGGCATTGTGTTGCTCGGTATGCGTATTCCACCCAACTATGGTTCAAGGTATAGCGAAGGTTTTTACAATATGTATGGTGACCTTGCCGACAGCTATAAAACCTACCTTGTGCCGTTCTTCTTAGAGGGCATCGCCACACGGCCCACACTGATGCAGCAAGACGGCATTCACCCGACTTCTGAGGCCCAATCTTTGCTACTAGAAAATGCCCTGCCAACGATAAACCAAGCGATGCTGAACTGCCAACGCTAGGCGGGGTAAACCTCCTCGAGGAATTTCTCTGCCAGGCGATTAAAGGCCATTGGCTTTTGTGCGTGCAACCAATGACCAGCACCGCTAATCGCTCGCAGCGAGGCATGAGGAAACTGCTGCTCGATGGCCTCAGCGTGTTGTGCCGTCACATAATCTGACTCAGAGCCCTTGATAAACCGCACAGGGCCATCGAATTGCTTGCCCGAAAACGGCCAAGCAGCGATGTTTAGATAATCCGACCGCAATACCGGGACGTTATACCGCAATTGAAACCCACCCTCGGCAGATTTACGCAAGCCCTTCAACAAAAACTCCGCGATTCCCGGGTCGTGAAGATTGGCTTGCATGAAGGCAAGGGCCTCACCGCGCGTCTGCATGGTCGCCAGCGGCAGTGCACACAAGGCTTCAAAAACATCGTCGTGCCGAGTAGATCCATAGGTTACCGGGGCGATATCGGCAATCACAAGGGCACTAACACGCTGCGGGTGAAGCAGCGCCGTCGCCATTGCCACTTTGCCACCGAGCGAGTGCCCCAAGATGGCAAAGTGTCCGAAGCCTAGGTGGTCCATCGTGTCGCACACATCCTGCGCCATATCTTCTAGGGACATTGTCGCAGCTCGTGGGGACTCACCGTGATTGCGTAGATCGATGCTTACCACACTGTAGCGATCAGCCATGACGCGACCAAAGGACATAAGATTGTCTAACGAACCAAATAAACCGTGAATCAACACTAGCGCGGGGCCATGCCCAACATGACGATAATTTAACAGCACACATTCTCTCCTGATTGCCCGCCATTGTAGCCGATTTTGCAGATACGCCACATAGCCCTTGTGCTGCAGCATTGTCTTGGTACACTGGCGCTTCAAATAAGGAGAGAACCGTGCACAAGCTCGTATTAAAACTAATTGCCTCGCTGCTGACTTTCGCCCTTTTAAGCGCCTGCGGAGGCGGCACGTTATTGAAAGAAGAATACAATGACACAACACACGTTGCTGACATTGAAGATCGCGCACGCGCGCCCGAGATGAAAAAACTGGTCCTCGCGACGGTCAATTTCAGCAAACCCAGCCGGGTCTATATGCAAGACTTTGAGCCCAAGATCGACACCATGTTAGTCGAGTATATGGAAAAGCAAGGTTACACATTTCTTCCTCCGCACGTTTTTGCCAACGCTTGGAATACAGCTATTCGCCAAACCGGTGACAGCTACGACCCTTCGACTGGCCGTTTTAAAACGGACACGCACATGAAAGCACTGGCGCTCACTCTCGAATACATCAAGCAAAACAGTGACGCTGCGGGAATATTATTTACCGATTTACTCGAGTACGAAGTGGCTTACATGGACGGCAACAACCACAACGCCAAATGGCATGGTGTTACGCGACGTTTTAAAAAGATGGGGGTAGGCAATAGCGTCCCCGCCGATTTTGATTGGGGCCGCCCCTCAGCAGTCGCCTCGCTATGGGTCAATATATTTGATGTCGAGGCCATGCAACGCGTTTTTTCTGGCGTGGGTGGCATCGATTCCATGGAAGCCATCAATATGAAAATGGCGGAGCCGCGTTTTACTCGCAATAAAAAACTTTTCGATAACAATGACAATATCGAAGAAGGTATTCAGTTGGCGCTACACCCCTTAATCAATATGCCAAATTGGCCAGGCGTAAAACCAGAGTAATCGTTAAAACAATCGACGAATCCGCTGATAGGCTTCGTCGATTTCTACCATCACATCTTCAAGCGCACCTTTAATTTCAC
>JBEAQQ010000069.1:0-4436 GCA_041163785.1 Pseudomonadota bacterium | reverse complement strand
TTGTATTCGACTGACGTTGCCATATTGTTCTCCTTATCGTGATCGTCTGAGTATAGCCAAGCCACTAGAGGGAAAATCGTCCGAATGGATGATGGCCGGCAATTTTGCCTTAAACCTTAGCAGGATTAGCGCCATAATAGGATTTGAAACAACAATTGAGGTCGCTATGGCAACGTACAAAGTTTGGGAATGCATCGTGTGTGGATTTATCTACGACGAGTCACTAGGTCTCCCTGAAGAAGGGATCGCCCCGGGCACACGCTGGGAAGACGTCCCGGAAGATTGGCTATGCCCCGAATGTGGTGTCGGCAAGCTTGATTTTGAAATGATCGAAGTCAAAGAAGTG
Organism: Pseudomonadota bacterium; assembly: GCA_041163785.1. Classification (GTDB taxonomy): domain Bacteria; phylum Pseudomonadota; class Gammaproteobacteria; order Pseudomonadales; family JAHEIH01; genus JAHEIH01. The sequence goes on along the minus strand of JBEAQQ010000069.1, from coordinate 4,090 downwards.
GCTATCACTAGCGATACTACACCGACGGATGACAAAGTCGCTACCACGCAGGTGGCTGATACCCCAATCATTGACACCCCCGCCAGTGCCCCTCTCGCCGCAAGCGGTGAACCCTTCAAGGTTTGGGAGTGCATTGTGTGTGGTTGGGAATACGATGAAGCCCTCGGCTGGCCGGAAGACGGTATTGCCCCCGGTACGCGCTGGGAAGATGTTCCGGAAGATTGGGCCTGCCCCGAGTGCGGCGTGGGTAAACTAGACTTTGAAATGGTCGCCGTCAGCGAACATGCTCCTGTTGCCGCTCCAAGCGCCGTTGCTGCACCCGCCGAAGCGCCCATTAAGAAAACAGCCTTTGATGAACTCGACAATACATTGGCGCCCGTTGTGATCATCGGTAGCGGTCTGGCTGGCTACAACTTGGCCAGGATGTATCGTCAACAGAACAAGCAACGCCCACTGCTAATGCTGAGCCAAGATGATGCCAGTTTCTATTCCAAGCCTGCGCTATCCACTGGCATGCACAAAGGAAAAACCGCCATCGGCTTGGTGACCAAAGAAGCCGAACAGATGGCCCGCGACCTCGGCATGGATATTCGCCCCTTCTGTGACGTGAGCGCCATCGACCCCGCGGCGCAAACCGTGAACACCAACCACGGCCGCTTTGGCTATCACCAATTGGTGCTCGCCACCGGTTCGATCGCTATTCGCCCTCCGATGGAAGGCGATGCGGCTGACAAAGTGCACCAAGTAAACAATCTGCACGAATACGCGGCCTTCCGCACAGCGATGGCCGGCGCTAAACGCGTGGTGATTATCGGCGCTGGCCTGATCGGCGCAGAATTCTGTAACGACTTGGTGTTATCAGGTCACCACATCGATATTATCGACCCTCTGCCGCACATGCTCGGCAACCTGATCCCGGCACCGGCGTCACAAGTGATCGAAGAAGTCTATCGTGGCATGGGCGTGAATATGCACTTTGGCCTAACAGCTCAACGCGTTGACCAGCGCGGACGCGGCTACCGTGTCACGCTAGCCAATGGCGAAACCATTGACTGTGACGCCGTATTATCTGCAGTGGGCGTGCGCCCCAACACTGCACTGGCAGAGGCCTCTGGTATTACCATCGCGCGCGGTATTGTCACCAACGAATTCGGCCAGACCAATCACGCCAATATCTATGCGCTGGGTGACTGTGCTGAACTGGGCGGCCAAGTGCGGCTCTACGTGGCACCCCTGGTCACCAGTGCTGACGCCATCGCCGCGACACTCAACGGCAACCGCAAGGCCATTGAATTACCCGCCATGCCTGTGACCATCAAAACCACCCACCACCCAGTGGTCGTGGTGCCGGTGGCACGTGACGCTGAAGGCGAGTGGATCGTTGATCAACGCAGTAATGAGGGCGTCGCAGCGCGCTTTGTCGCACCCGACGGGCAAGTAGTTGGTTTTGCGCTGACCGGCAAGTGCACCGCAGAGAAAGATCGCTACGGCGTCATGCTATAAAAAAGCCGGGCATTGCCCGGCCTTCTTTCAATAAACGTCATGCCACAACAACGATGTGACTATTCCTCAGTCAAATTGCGCGTCGCGTTTTTCCACAAACGCGGAGCGCGCTTCTTGTGAGTCCGCCTCGCGATAAGCTTGCAGTGTAAAGCCCTGTTCCCAGCGGTACTTATCCTCTAGATTGCCATCTTCAATGCCCGTCAACGCTTCTTTTGCTAGGCGGATCATAGCGGGGCTCTTGTCGGCAATGCTCTTGGCAATTTGCATGGCGTTATCACGCAGCTCAGCCAATGGCACAACACGCTCTACCGCCCCCAGTCGGAAGGCTTCTTGGGCGTCGATGAACTCGCCGGTAAAGTACATGTAGCGCACTTTTTGAACAGGGAACATTCGCTGTAAATGCGCACCGCCACCCATGGCGCCGCGATCGACCTCAGGCACGCCAAAACGCGCGCACTCAGACGCCACAATGATATCGGCCGCCCCCGCCATACCAATGCCACCCCCGAGTACAAAGCCGTGCAAGGCCACAATCACAGGCACAGGATTGCGATGGATAGCTTTGAAACTGTCGTAGTTGCCCTTATTAACCGGCAAGATACGGTCGCTGTCGGCGGCTAATTCTTTGATATCTACACCGGCACAAAAGCCTTTGCCTTCGGCGCGAATAACAATGACATGCACGTCGGGCTGTTGACCCAAACGCTCGATCTCAGCGGCGATGGCCGCCCACTCGTGACTGTCGAAGGCGTTGACCGGTGGCTTGTTAAAAACGAGCTCGCCGATGTTGTTTGCAATGGTCGAAGTAAAGGCCATGTTATTGTTCCTGCATCATTTGTTGTAAACGCTGAGTCGACTGGTGAGCCTCGGCAACAATGGATTGAATCAGCGTTGCCACATCCGGCAAATCGTTAATCACGCCAGCCACTTGGCCGCTGGGCAAAATACCTTGGTTGGGATGACCGCGCACCATCGCCTCTTGAATCATCATAGGCGCGTTGGCGGCCATCATGGTTTGCGCCATGCTAATGTCGCCAGTACGGCTAATTTTCCAAGCAGACTTCATCATATCGAGCAGTGAGGTCTGGGTCATATTGGCAAAGGCGAGACCGTTTTTCACCGCTAGCCACCACATACCCAACTGACTGGTCGTCTCCAAGTCCTTAAGACAAGGGTTAACAATCATGCGCTGGGGCAAGCCGTCGAGTTTTTTGCTTACCACAATCTGGTCGGGGTTCGCGCCAACATAGCATTCTTTGGTATTCGCAGGCACCGGTGATTCCTGTGTCATTAGAAAGCGCGTCCCCATGGCAATACCTGAGGCGCCCATCGCTAGTGCGGCAGCCAAACCACGTCCGTCCTTAAAGCCACCGCAGGCCACCACGGGCACATCGACGCTATCGAGCACTTGCGGCAACAGGATAGTGGAGGCCACCGAACCGGTGTGGCCACCGCCTTCTCCGCCCTGCACGACGACAGCATCGGCGCCAAGGCTAACAGCTTTCACAGCGTGCTTTGCGGCACCCACAGTAGGAATACACACAATACCGGCGGCTTTTAACTTTTCTACTAGCGCGGCACTTGGCGAGCGGCTGTAACTGACCGCCTTAACACCGTGCTTGCAACAAATATCCACGATATCGCTGGCACCGTTCACATACATGTGAAAGTTCACCCCAAAGGGTTTGTCAGTGGCGGCTTTAATGGCTAATACACTCTCTTCCACCTCTTCTGGGCTCATCACAGCACCCGCCAAAAAGCCGAAACCGCCCGCGTTGGAGGTCGCTGCGACCAAGCGTGCATCGGCCACCCAGCCCATCGCTGTTTGGATAATGGGATAGTCGCAACCCAGCAACTGAGTTAAGGGGGTATTCATAGCCATAGTTCGCGCGCTTACTTCAGATGGACGATAGTGGCAGCCGTAAAAGGTTTGCCGCTCAAAGTTTTTTTAAAGATACTTTCAGCCGTAACTTAGGGCAAGCCATGAATCCGCAGCCTTATAAGCCAAAGTGATTAAAAAATGATAAATGGGAATATCACATGTCGACCATCACTGCCCAACATAATGCCGTCGTGGCCCAGCTCACTGGACCCGGTGCGCCATTTGAGACGCATCGCATAGACATGGGAGGCCACAGCGTCCTCGCCTATAAAAATGCCGTTGGCACCTTGGCTGACGTGATCAACGAAGGCCGCCAACACGGCAACAAGCTGTTTTTGCAATACAACGGTCAGGACTGGAGCTTTGACCAATTTTTTACCCAGGTCGATCAGTTTGCCGGTTTGCTTCAGCATCACTACGGCATTGCCCAAGGTGACCGCGTGGCTATCGCCATGCGCAACCGCCCCGAGTGGTTGGCAGCCTTTTGCGCCGTCATAAATATTGGCGCTGTAGCGGTACCTCTTAACAGCTGGGGCAAGTCAGAAGAATTACACCACGGGCTTGATAAGAGCCACGCCAAGGTGGTGATTTGTGACCAGCAACGTTGTGACTATATTGCCCCGGCTAAGGTAGGTGTAAAAGCCCTACTGGTTGATCCTGCCACTCACAATGATGAATACACCGAAAGCCTAGCCGACCTACCCC
>JBEAQQ010000068.1:0-3760 GCA_041163785.1 Pseudomonadota bacterium | reverse complement strand
CGGGTTGACTGGTGCACGTGGGCGGGATCTTGGCATTTGATCAAGGCGTGGTAATCCGCCAAAAACAAATAGCTATCGACGTCATCACCATTGCTGGCGGCTATCGCGGGGCGAATGGCACCCACATAGTTGCCAAGGTGGGGTGTGCCTGTCGTCGTAATACCAGTCAGGACGCGTTGTTTTTGCATGGGGTTTCCTTAAGCTAAATGGGGCTCGTTGAAGAAGTGGCAAAGCACCCGGTACAAAGCGTGTGCATCATCGCTGCCAGCGGTTTCGCGAATAGAGTGCATACCAAACGTCGGCACACCAATATCGATGGTGTGGACACCAATTTCACTGGCCGTAATCGGACCAATCGTGCTACCACACCCCATATCGTTGCGCACCACAAAACTTTGCACCGGCACCTCCACCGCGTCGGACCATTGTTTGAACAGTGACGAGGTAAAACTGTTAGTGGCATAACGCTGATTGCTATTCAGCTTGATCACCGGGCCCGCATTGAGCAGTGGGCCGTGATTGCCTTCGTGTTTATTGGCAAAATTAGGGTGTACGCCGTGGGCGTTGTCAGCCGACACCATCACCGAGCGCTGAATCATACGATCGCGCTGAATAGCGTCGGGTACCACGCGTTGCAGGAACGACGCAAGCATCGGACCGTGAGCACCACACATCGAGGCCGACCCCACTTCCTCGTGATCATTCATAACGATCAATTGCGACTGCTGGCTATCAGCATCGATAATCGTGCGCAAAGCGACATAGCAGCTCAACAAGTTATCCAGGCGAGCCGAGGCAATAAATCGATTATCTAGCCCCACCATGGCGGGCGCATTAACATCGTAGAACGACAATTCGTAATCGAGGATGGCGGCGACGTTCAACTTTGGATACTGACGCGTTATTTGCGCAGCAAGTAGCTCGCGAATATTAGGTGTAGGCTCTTGCCCTATGTTGAGTACGGGGTTGATGTCAGTTTGCGGATTAATAGCACGACCACTGTTAGCCTCACGATCCAAGTGGATAGCCAGGCTGGGGATAATGGCGATGGCGCGCTCAAAATCAATCAGCACATGCTCAAGCTTGCCTTGGCTATCGCGATAGAAAACACGCCCTGCCAAAGACAGATCGCGATCAAACCAAGGCGCTAACAGCGCACCACCGTAGACCTCAACCGCCAACTGTTGATAGCCCTTGCTCTCTAAATCGGGTTTGGGTTTCACTTTAAGACAGGGGCTATCGGTGTGGGCACCTACCATTCTAACCCCCGCCTCTACGGGGGATGGCTGCCCGTGTACAAAGGCAATAAGCGATGAACCGTTACGGGTGGTGTAGTACTTACCACCAGGCTGCAACTGCCAATCATCTGCCTCACGGAGACATTCAAAACCCGCCGCCAGTAGCAATTCCGCCGCGCTTTCCACCGCGTGAAAAGGCGTAGGCGATGACGCCAAAAAACCGAGCAATCCTTCATTAAATGCCTGTTTTTCCATGTCTCAATCCGACAAAAGTAAAAGCGCTAATTTACCATAAATTGAAGACTTTGCTGAGCAGAATATTTTCTTTACCCCTATCATTTAGGTCATATTTAGACACCACTAATATTGGGTACCAACTAACGCGCTAAAACAGTACACTAGAGCCATTAAAAGAGGATAACCCCATGGCCACACTACATTCAGCCGCCATCACTGGCAGCGGACTTTGGCACCCAGCCAACGTCATTACAAACAACGAGCTTGTCGACGCCTACAACCAACACGCCGAACATTTCAATGCCCAGCACGCTGACGCCATTGCCGCCGACGACATGACGGCCAAACCCCTTTCAAACGCCGAGTTCATCGAGAAAGCCTCAGGCATTAAGCAGCGCTACGTCATGGACAAAGCCGGCATTTTGGATATCAATCGACTATGCCCCTCTCTACCCGAGCGCGGCGAGGACGAGCTAAGCTATCAAGCGGAAATGGCGTGTCACGCCGCCCGTGAAGCCATGGCAAGCGCCAACAAACAGGCCTCAGACATTGATGCCGTGATCGTCTCTTGCGCTTATACCGAGCGCGCCTATCCCGCCATTGCCATCGAGGTTCAGGGTGAACTGGGGATTGAAGGCTTTGGATTTGACATGTTAGTGGCCTGCTCTGCCGCGACGTTTGCATTGCATCGCGCCTACGAGATGGTCGCCGCCGGCACCGCTCGTGCGGTTTTGGTGATCAACCCAGAATTGACCTCGCCACAGCTTAACTATGGCGATCGCGACAGCCATTTCATCTTTGGCGACGTGGCCACAGCACTCATCGTGGAACGCGCCGATGAGGCCACTAGCGACCACATCTTTGATATATTGAGCACCAAAGCGCAGACCGTTTTCTCAAACAATATTCGCTCTGATTTTGGCTATCTATCGCGCGCCACCGGCAGCGACCCCTACCGCGCCGACAAGCTGTTCCACCAAAACGGCCGCAAGGTATTCAAAGAAGTGTGCCCCATGGCCGCGCAGCACTTATCCGACCATGTCGCCGCCAACGGTGAAACACCCCAGGGCGTGCGACGCTGGTGGTTACACCAAGCCAACATCAATATGAACCAACTCATTGTGCGCAAACTGCTCGACAAAGAACCCGGTGGAGAAGAAGCCCCCATCGTACTCGATGAGTTTGCCAATACCGCCTCGGCAGGTTCCATTATTGCCTTCCACCGCCACCACCGCGATCTCATCGCTGGCGACATGGGTGTCATTTGCTCATTTGGTGCGGGTTATTCAATCGGAAGCTTGGTCATTCGCAAGCGCTAATACTTTTCGGCGCCACAGCGGGAAACCCTGCGGCGCCCACACCACTCCCTACGCAATAAACGCTTTTACATCGGCCAACACGGTCTCGAACTGATCGTGGTGCAGCCAGTGCCCCGCTTGCTTGTAGGTTTTCAAGGTGGGTGTCTGGAAGTGCTCTATGCGACCATCCTCCAGAGGATTAGAAGCCCAACTATCTTCTCCATACAGCAACAACGTTGGACAGGTGATACATCCCCACAGATGGACAACGTCCTCGTATGGCAATTCATAGGGCGGAAAATCATTGAGGTAGTTATCAAACTTCCAACTGTAGGTGCCGTCCTCGTTGCGACTCACACCGTGCAGGGTTAAATGATAGGCCTGCTCGTGGCTCAAGAAGCTATTCTCCTCGTGCATCCTGGCACAGGCTGCATCGAGCGATTCATAGCGCTTGGGCACCCGCGAAGAGATATTGCGCCGACGCTCTATCCACGTTTTTAACCGCTCCTCAACCGGCGTCTCCAACCGTTCGCGGATAAACTTGGGCGACATGCTGAGGCCTTCAATCAATACCAGTCGACGCACCTTCTCTGGATAAATACCGCAGTAACGGGAGGCCACCATCCCGCCCATGGAGTGGGCCACAATCGTCACTTCTTCAACGTCGAGCTGGTGGATAAACTGCGCAAAATCGTAGATGAAGGACTCCATACGATAGTCCGCATCCGGCGACCACGCACTGTCTCCGTGACCCCGCTGATCGGGACACACCACGTGCCAATCTTCGCTCAAAGCCTCTGCCAGCCAATCCCAACTGCGACAGTGGTCGCGCCCCCCGTGCAACAAGACCAAGGTGGGCTTGTCAATGTTCCCCCAGTCCACGTAATGCAAACTTAAACGCTGCGAAATAAAGCGTTGCGAAGTCGGGCCATTGTGCCGCATTGAGTCTCTCCTTGGTCGCGTAAACTGGATTCATTACGCTCGACA
>JBEAQQ010000067.1:0-3600 GCA_041163785.1 Pseudomonadota bacterium | reverse complement strand
GTAACCTTCGTGCAGTGCAATGGATTCGAGTTTCATGCTGTGTCCTTACCTAAAATTAAAAACACAGCGACTGTAACAGCTTTTAAATTTAACACTCAAGTTTTCTATTGGCGCCCGTTAGGTTGTTTTGTGCTATGCATATATGGCTTAGGTGGTCAGCCAAAGTAGTCCTAACAATTGGCAGGCGTTAAAGGTGCCATGTAGCGCTAAGGCTGGCCACAGCGACACAAAGTGGTGACGCAACCAAGCGGCGATCATCGCAAGACTAAAAATACTGAGCAAGCTGACTGATTGTACGCCGAGGGTGATGTGCAGCACCGTGAAGATAATCGATGTCATGAGGGCGGCACCAAAGGGGCCCAGGCGCGTTAGGCTAGCGTGTCGCCACAGCCAGCCTCGGAAGACCATCTCTTCTAGCCATGGTGAGGCGATGACTGTCATGATAAAGAGGCTAATCATGCCCAATACTGTTGAATGGGACGTCATTAAATTGAGCCCTGTTTGCTCGGTTTGTTGGCCGAGAAGCGACGCTAATACTCCCCCGATCACTGTGATGGCTAGCCCTGTGGTGGCTGCAATAGCGAGGCTTTGCCGTGTGGGACGTTGTGCCAAGCCAAGCCAGTTGGCGCATTGCGCTAGTCTGATGCTTTGATGATGGGCGAGCAGGCCAAACACGGCGAGTGGGCACAGCAAAAATACGCCTACATTTAATATGTGCTGCGCGCCTACCGGCAGCGTTGGCAGAAGTATCGGCCCCAACAGCGCGGTGATAAAACCGGGTAAATTGATGAATACGATGCTGGCGAGGGTCGCCAGCCAAAGTGACGTTGACTTGGTGGTTGTCGCGGGTGCAGATAAGCTTTCGTGATACATAACATCCTCCTTGATGATTTTCATGCTTTGCATAAGTATGAATCTTTAAGAAGGTTTGTCGCCTGTACGGAAGCCTCGTTTAAGGTGCGCTTAAGTTAGTTTTATTGACATTTCTCCTACAAAATAGATACTGAAACACTAGAAAATAATAATACACGTTGAGGTGGTAAATGGCGTTCTCCAGTGAATACAAAGATAGGTATGCGACGTTTTTGATCAAGTTGGCTTGGTCGGTAGAGATCGTCGCGGTTGTCATCGGTTTGATGATTTCCTTGGTAGTCTCTATTTCCGCCAGCCAGGCCTTCATGAGCGGGCAAGAGGAAGCGGGTTTCTTTGGTGCCACCTCTAATATGCTTGTCGCCGGGCTGCCGTTTTTGCTCGTCGCTATTGTTGAGCTGTGTAAAATTCCGCTGACATTTACTTTCATGGCGGTGACCAATCTTAAATGGCGGCTCATTTTCATGTTTTTCGTGTTCTTTTTGTGTTCGATTACTTTTGAGACCATGCTCAACGGTTTTGAGCGCAACTTCTCGAACTTGAATTTCGCCATTGATACACGCAAGAACCAAATTGAGAACATTAACGCCGAAATTGGCCTGTTAGAGATTCGTCGCGATCGAATTCAGACTTTTACTGAAGATGATTTACTCGCCGAGGTGGCGGCTGTTCAAAGTGATATCGACACCAATTATAGTAGTAACGTGCGTCGCACCGAGGCTAATACCAAAGAACTGCTTGATCAAATCGATTACAGTTTTAAAGACAAGCTCAATAGCGATATCGACGCGTTGATGATCCGCCGAGATGAGTACTATGAGGCTTGGAACGCCGAACGCGAAGACATTGAGGCGCGTTTCTCAACGATTTTGTTGGGCAATATCAGCGATAGCCGTGGCGAGAAAGATCGCTTGGTCGAGGAACTGGAAGCGCTTAAGCGAGAAAGGCGGCAGCGGTTGGCGTCGGCGGGGATCTTTACCCGTGCGGGCATAGAAAAGCGCTTCAATGACTTGATTGCTGCCAAGGACCGCCAAATCGCTGAAATTTCTACCGGCTTTTTGGGGGGTGACGCGCTGACAAAACAGGCCGTGATGGAAGACCAGTTTAAGTCGCAAATGGCGTTCATGAATGAAAAGTACCAAGGTCGAATTAACGATATCAATGCGCGCATTGAGGCTAAGAAGCAAGAGATTATCGATAAGGAACAGGGCAATATAGCCTTGGAAAGCTCGCTGCGTGCCGACGCAGAAAAAAGTCGCGCGCGCTATCTGACGATCAAGCGCGACGCCGAGGGCGAACTCAATATCTACCGTTCGGGTAAGGAGCAGGAGCTCGCGGCTATTGCGGTTCAAGTCGAAGAAATTGAAGACAAGGTGTTCATGCTGCGCAACGATCAACGCAACATCCAAGCTAATATCAATATGCTGATCAGCCAGAACCAGGTGTATCGTATTGCAATGTATGCTTACGGCAAGGAGTCGCCCGTGGAGGTAGAGCGCCGTATGGTGGGCGTGGTGGCGCTGCTTTGGTTTGGTTCCTTGGCGCTTATCGCTTCAGTGACGGGTGTTATGTTGGCCTTAGCGGGCTTCTATTTGAAACGCACCTTACTCGAGGAAGCGCAAAAACACGCGTAGTTTTTCATAGCCCAGCATAAGCTGGGCTTTTTTTAATTGGCGTTAGTGGAGTCAAAAATTTTGTCGGCGTTGCCTTCGACAAACCCTTGGAAGTATTCCCCGTTGGGTTGACGATAGCGTAACGCAAATTCATAAAAGCAGGTGGGGATGGTGTGTTCACTGCCATCGCCAAACACAAACGTTTGGCGATCAGCCAGTGTGGATCCTTGTTCGAGGTAGACGCTAGGGGATCCCTTAATTTCACCGCCGGTGGTGTTCACCGCAAAACCGGCATTTTTGACTTCGCTGAGCACGCTTTGGACATCGCTCTGCTTTGTTAGGTGATTGATGCTAATAGTGAAGTGATTGACTCGAATACCTATCACCGATAACCAAGCCGCGTACTCGCTTTCTTCGAGTAATGCACAGTAATCCTCCCATTTCGGCATCGCCCAGTGGCGCCCAGACCAGAATATTTCTGGTGATAAGTGGGGTGCTTCTATTTGCTGGGTATAGGTGGCCAGAATACCTTGGGCGCGATCACTCAACTCTTGGGTTAGCAGTTCTGACAGGAAAATCTTAGGTGCTTGCTCGTCGGAGTGAATGTAACTGCGCGCACGCAATTTTTTCTCTTCAAAACGGTATTGTGCTTGCACGTTGTAACCCATGGCCAGCAATACGGGTTCTAGCTTGTCGAGGCTAATAGGTGTATTGGCAAAGGTTCTAAAAGCCACGTGATCATTAATGACCTGGCCGTTTTGCTGGGTGAAAAGTGTGTGAATGACTTCAGCCTGTGGGGCGAGTTGTGTGTAATCCTTCCACAGGGCAAGAAAGAATGTATGTGTCATGTATTGGCCTCGTGAGCGCGGTAGGCGGCCCTGGTTTAGGCCGCTTGGTCGGTGGTCTGCTTAAGTCGAGCTAGCATGTCGTCACTGCCCTGGATCTGCAAAGCTTTGACGCGTTTGTTGTTGTGTTTATCCAATAGTAACTTGGCGCTGTCGTCAACCAAAATAACTTGGTTTGACTGTCTTTCGCCGCGGCAAAGATAGATCTCAAAGTGATTCAGATTACCGCCGGCAATCATAAAGATTTCGTCATTTCTCAACGGGCGTGTAGC
>JBEAQQ010000066.1:0-4257 GCA_041163785.1 Pseudomonadota bacterium | reverse complement strand
TTGACGAAGCGATCAGCGCTCCAGATAAGACCGATAAAGCCGATAGCTATAGCGAGATAGGGATAGAGTGATTCGAGCATATGTTTGGCTAGTTAATTAAAGGCGCTACATTAACCGAGTTGCGATTTTTTTGCACCCATTCGACTCGGATTTCGTATCAAGGTGGTGCATAATATGCATCTTTACGCAGTCACACTAAAAGGAGTTGTCAATGCGTACAAAATTGTTAGGTGTTCTGCTGTTGTTTGTTTGCTGGACACCCTTGCGCGCCGAGATGTTGGCGCCGGAGCAGGTCATTAGTACCGCGACCGCCGAGGTCATGACGGTGATCACCGAGGCGAAAAGTTATTATGAGCAAGAGCCTGATCGCTATTTTAATGGCATCGCGCTTGTGTTGGATAAATTTGTTGATTTTGATGACTTCTCTCGTGCTGTGATGGGCGGCTTTGCCAGTGAGCAACGACTAAACTCCCTGAAAAGTGCCGACGAGCGCGCCCGTGCAGAAGAGCAAATCGAACGTTTTGCCGCGGTGTTTAAGGCTGGTCTTGTGCAGACCTATGGCAAAGGCTTTTTGGCATTTGGTGGTGAAAAGGTAGAAATTGCTGACAGCAGAACCAGTCCCGATGGTAACGATGCCTTGGTACTGCAGCGCGTTTATGGTATCGCTGAAAAACCCTATGAGATTCGCTATTCGCTGCGCAAGAATGCGCAAGGCGATTGGAAGCTACGCAATGTGGTTATCGAGTCAATCAACTTGGGGAAAATCTACCGTAACCAGTTTTTAAACGCCGCCAAAAAGTACGCTGGCGATGTCGACAAGGTAATTGATAATTGGGTTGTCGAAGAGACGAGCATCTAGTTCTTATTAACTGTCCCCATCTCAAACAATTTGCGTTAAAATGGCGGTTTGCGGACTGGCCGCCAATTCACCACAGTGTGGGAGAGGTTAATGCAGGTTGAACAGGTAGCAGCGCTTTTGAACGCTGCACTTCCCAATAGCGAAATTGACGTGACAAATGATGGTAATCACTATTTTGTGACCGCCGTAAGTGAGGTTTTTGAAGGCCTGTCTCGCGTCAAACGTCAACAAATGATCTATGCCGTTCTCAATGAATATGTGTTGAGCGGCACAATCCATGCGCTGCACATTAAGACGTTCAGTCCTGCAGAATGGCAGGCTAAGGTCTAAATTGCCCATGGAAAAATTAGAGATTATTGGTGGTGCTCGTCTGTCTGGCGAGATACGAATTTCAGGGTCAAAGAATTCCGCGTTGCCGATTTTGGCGGGGGTGTTGTTGTCTGAGGAGACGATTACGCTGAGCAATTTGCCCCATCTGCACGATGTTACCACCATGATCGCTTTGCTGCGCACCATGGGGGTCGATATCTCCATGGATGCGGAGGCGGGTGTTGAAATTAATGCTGGCCAAGTTAATAGTACGATCGCCCCGTACGATCTTGTTCGGACGATGCGTGCCTCTATCTTGGTGCTGGGGCCACTCGTGGCGCGTTTTGGTAAGGCCCGAGTTTCCTTTCCTGGCGGTTGCTCCATCGGTAGTCGCCCCGTCGATTTACACCTAAAAGCCTTGGAAAGCATGGGAGTGAAAATCACTGTCACAGAAGGCTATATCGATGCGGTGATCGACGGTAGGCTTAGGGGCGCGCATATCCTATTTGAGACAGTGACGGTGGGTGGCACGGAGAATATTTTGATGGCGGCGACCCTCGCTGAGGGGCGTACTGTCATTGAGAATGCTGCCCGTGAACCTGAAATTGAGGATCTCGCTAATTTCTTGGTGTCGATGGGGGCTCAAATTAAAGGTATTGGCACTTCGGTGCTCACGGTTGATGGCGTTGAAAAGTTGCACGGTTGTCGTCATCGTGTGATGCCCGATCGTATTGAGACGGGCACATATCTTGTGGCTGCCGCTGCAACGCGCGGTAGTATTTTGGTTAAGGATACGTCGTCGACCTATTTGGAAGCGGTGCTGTTAAAGCTTGAAGAAGCGGGCGCGGATATTAGCGTTGGTGAGGACTGGATTAGTTTAGATATGCATGGCCGTCGCCCGAAAGCTGTGAATATTAAAACGGCGCCTTATCCTGCGTTCCCCACTGATATGCAGGCACAATTTACCGCGATGAACACTGTGTCAGAAGGCGTGAGTCGTGTGACTGAAACGATTTTTGAGAATCGTCTCATGCAGACCCATGAGATGATTCGTATGGGAGCGAACATTAGTATTGAGGGGCATACCGCCATCATTACTGGCACGGAATCTCTTAAGGCGGCACCGGTGATGGCGAGTGATTTGCGCGCTTCGGCAGCGCTGGTAATCGCGGGTCTGGTGGCAGAGGGCAACACGATTATTGATCGTATCTATCATATCGACCGCGGCTACGAGTGTATTGAAGAAAAATTCCAGCAGCTCGGCGCGACTGTGCGACGTGTATCTTAGGGAAGAGCAATGAACAACATGATCACCATCGCGCTGACCAAGGGGCGAATTTTAAATGAAACACTACCGCTCTTCGCCGATGCGGGCATTCAGCCATTAGAGGATATGGAAAAAAGTCGCAAGCTGATTTTTCCCACCAATCGTGATGATGTGCGCTTTTTGTTGCTGCGCGGTGTGGATGTGCCTACTTATGTGCGCTACGGGGCGGCTGACATGGGTGTATCCGGTAAAGATATGCTTTTGGAAGAGGGTGGAGCCGAGCTCTACGAGCCGCTTGATCTGAATATCGCCAAGTGCCGTTTGATGACAGCCGGCCTGCCGGAAAAATCCCTTCCCATGGGGCGTGTGCGTGTGGCAACTAAGTTCGTCAACGTGGCCAAAGATTTTTATGCCCGTCAAGGCGTGCAGGTAGATGTTATTAAGCTCTATGGTGCGATGGAGCTCGCGCCTATTATGGGTCTGTGTGATCGCATCGTAGATATTGTCGATACGGGTAATACGCTGCGCGCCAATGGTTTGGTGCCCATGGAGCATATTGCAGATGTGAGTACGCGACTGGTGGTGAATAAGGCTTCTCTGAAAATGAAGCACCAAAAAATTGATGAGTTAATTAAGCAGTTATCTATGGCTGTCGATGCACGTAAATAGCGAGAAGTTTTACCTATGTCTTTGATGCCTTTTCTTAAATATGGCGCTGATGATTTTGATGCGAACATCGATCGTTTGCTCGCATGGGAATCTGTGTCGGATGCACAGGTCGCTCGCGCTGTTGATGATATTGTTGCCGCGGTCATGGCGCGAGGTGATGACGCCTTGTTGGAGTTTACCGAGCGCTTTGATGGCATGCTTTTGCAAGATGCCACTGCCCTAGAGATTGCCTCGGAAGAACTGCAGGCCGCAGAGGCGTTACTGCCCGCGGAAGCCTTGCAGGCGTTGCGCGCTGCCGCCGAGCGAATCGAGTCTTATCACCGCCACCAATTGCAAACATCATGGCAGTATACCGAGGCCTCTGGAACAGTGTTGGGTCAGCAGATTACCCCAATGCAGCGAGTCGGTATCTATGTGCCCGGTGGTAAGGCGACTTACCCGTCGTCAGTATTGATGAATGCCATTCCAGCCAAGGTGGCGGGTGTGGATGAGATTGTCATGGTTGTTCCCACACCTCGTGGCGAGGTCAATCCCATGGTGCTAGCGGCGGCGAATATTGCAGGCGTTGATCGTGTGTTCCGCATTGGGGGCGCGCAGGCTATTGCGGCCTTGGCTTATGGAACAGCCAGTGTGCCAAAGGTGGATAAAATTGTTGGTCCAGGCAATATCTATGTCGCCACAGCGAAACGCGCGGTGTTTGGCCAAGTCGGGCTAGATATGATTGCCGGTCCATCGGAAATATTGATTGTCTGTGATGGCAAGACGAATCCGGATTGGATTGCGATGGACTTGTTTTCACAGGCTGAGCACGACGAGAATGCCCAATCTATTTTGATAACCACGGATGCAGGCTTTGCCGAACAGGTGTCGGCGAGTATTGATCGCTTGTTGCCGACGATGGAGCGCGCTGCCATTATTGAGACCTCGCTGCGCAATCGAGGTGCAATTGTGTTGGTGGATGATATGTCTCAGGCGATAGCATTGACTAATCGTATCGCACCTGAACACTTGGAATTGTCGGTGGAGGATGCCGCTAGTTACGTGCCACACATTCGCCACGCCGGGGCGATTTTTGTGGGCCGTTATACGCCTGAGGCGTTGGGTGATTACTGTGCGGGTCCCAATCATGTGCTGCCTACGTCAGGCACGGCGC
>JBEAQQ010000065.1:0-4114 GCA_041163785.1 Pseudomonadota bacterium | reverse complement strand
TACGCCAGCAAGTTCGCAGTGACATTCGAACTGTATTGGACATCGTTGATCGCCAATCCTTACTGGAAGATCAACCTTGGGGGCGTGAATCGATTGAATTGCGAAACATTTACACCGATCCTCTCAACCTGTTGCAGGCAGAACTACTGAAGCGCTCACGCCATTTTACCAATCGCGATATTGAGCATGCCATCATGGTGACCATTGCTGGCGTAGCTGCTGGAATGCGCAATACTGGCTAACCCTTTAGAGAAGGAATGCCGTGGCACGCTGTTTCAAGAATGCCGGAAAACACAGCGACGGAAATCGGCAGCATGGAGGCTGCCGCTTAGCCTACACGGATGTGATGAAATCCTCGCTGGAAATGTTATTTTGATCGGTCAATCTGATCCCGGTACATGCTTCGCAGACACGCCGTAAACCCATCCCTGGGGGCTTGCTCTCGACATCCTGTCACTTGGTCGATTTTTGTTCCCGACAAAATCGACATACTTACATCCATGCAAGCAACAGTCTGCTTAAGCATGTATCCGGCATCTCGACACATCGTGCAGTGTTTCCGGCATTCATGTCACACATCCCAAAACACCCTGCTATGGCACATTTTCTGAATGCGGTTCAGACCTACAAAAAAGCCCGGCATTGCCGGGCTTTTCAACTGCGCCTACCTTAAACGCGCTCGACAACCGTCGTAATACCTTGGCCAAGACCAATACACATCGTCGAAACACCCAGGGTCGCCCCCTTGCGCTCCATCACGTTCAACAACGAACCAGTGATACGCGTACCCGAACAACCGAAGGGGTGACCGAGGGCAATCGCACCACCGTGCAAGTTAACCTTCTCATCCATCTTATCGAGCAGACCAAGATCCTTCAGCACAGGCAACGCTTGAGCCGCAAACGCCTCGTTTAACTCAACCACCTCAATGTCATCCATAGATAAGCCCAACTGCTTCAACGCGCGCTGCGTCGAAGGCACCGGGCCATAACCCATGATCGAAGGATCAACACCAGCTACCGCCATCGCACGAATCTTAGCGATAGGCGTTAACCCTAGCGCCTGAGCACGTTCAGCCGACATCACCAACATGGCCGAAGCACCGTCCGACAACTGCGAAGAACTGCCCGCTGTCACTGTACCGCCCTTAGGATTAAACACAGAACGCAACGACGCCAGACCCTCAAGCGTCGTTTCAGGACGAATCGTTTCATCGTGCCTAATCAACGCCAACGCACCCTGATCATCGTGCCCTTCAATCGCGATAATCTCACGATCAAAGTGACCATTTTCACGCGCAGCGTGAGCTAACTGGTGCGAGCGCAACGAAAATTGATCCTGTAGCTCACGCCCCATCATGTGCATAGCGCCCAAATACTCAGCTGTCATACCCATCATGCCAGCCGCCTTTGCCACATTTAGACCAAGCTTAGGATTGGGATTCACCGAGTCCATCATTGGCAAGTGGCCCAAGTGCTCCGAACCGCCGACCAAATAGACATCACCAATACCCGCCATCACATTCGCCGCAGCCGTGTGCAACGCCGACATAGACGAACCACACAGACGGTTAACCGTTTGGGCAGGCACAGAGAAAGGCAAACCCGCACGCAAAACAATGTTGCGCGCAATATTGAAACCTTGCTCTTCACGCTGCAATACACAACCCCAAATGACATCATCGATTTCCGCAGGGTCTAGCGCCGCGTTGCGTGCCAATAACCCCTTAACCACACCCACCGATATTTCATCACTGCGCACATGGCGGAAACAGCCATCTTTCGAACGACCCATCGCCGAGCGAGCGTAATCAACAATTACTGCATCTCTTGCTTGTAAACTCACGTCGACTCTCCTTAAATTCCGTAGTAAGACTTGTTGCTGGCTGCCATTTCACGCATGCCATCTGTCACATGATAGGCTGGACCCAAGTCGGCAAACTGATCTGCCATTTCAACAAACTTGGCCACACCCATGGTATCAATCCACTGGAAAACACCGCCTCGGAACGTTGGGAAGCCCAACCCATAAATCAAAGCGATGTCCGCTTCAGCCGCCGATTCAACGATCCCCTCTTCCAAACAACGCGCCAATTCGATCGCCATAGGCACCATCATACGAGCGATTACCTCGCTTTCAATAAAGTCACGACGTTCAGCACAGTGAGGTGCCATAAGCTCATAAACCACCTCATTCACGACCTTCTGTGGACGACCGCGCTTATCCTTGCTGTATTCATAGAAACCAATACCGTTCTTCTGACCGTAGCGGTTGTTCTCGAACATCACCTCGGTAACCGATGTAAAGTCATGCTGCATACGGTCAGGGAAGCCGTCCGCCATCACCTTAGCCGCGTGCACCGCCGTATCGATACCTACCACATCCAGCAAATAGCCGGGGCCCATGGGCCAACCCCACTTCTGCATAACCTTATCCAAGGCCTGGAAGTCTGCACCATCACGCATCAACATAGCGAAACCAGCAAAATATGGGAACAGTACCCTGTTGACCAAAAACCCAGGGCAATCCTTCACAACCACCGGCTTTTTGCCCATTTTGCTAGCGTAAGCTACCAACTTGGCCACAGTATCATCCGACGTCTTCTCGCCGCGGATAACCTCTACCAAGGGCATCGCGTGAACAGGGTTGAAGAAATGCATACCTGCGAAGTTTTCAGGACGTTTCAAGGCCGTTGCCAAATGCGTAATAGAAATCGTTGAAGTATTCGACGCCAAAATCGCATCGTCTGACAAATACCCCTCAGCTTCAGCGAGCACTGCATGCTTCACCTTAGGATTCTCAACCACCGCCTCTACACAAACATCCACGCCGTCAAAACCTTCGTAATTCAGCTTGGGCTGGATAGCATTCAGAATGGCTGCCATTTCTTCGGGCTTCATTCGACCACGCGATACACGCTTGCTCAGCAGTTTAGCTGCCTCGGACATGCCTAGATCGATACCGGCCTGTGCAATATCTTTCATGAGGATTGGCGTACCTTTCAGGGCAGATTGGTAGGCGATGCCGCCCCCCATAATACCTGCACCCAACACAGCGGCTTGATTCAAGTCACCTTTAGCAGCTTTAGACCAGGTTTTGGCTTTCTTACCCAACAGCTGATCAGATAAGAACAAGCCAACCAAAGCCCGCGCCTGCGGCGTTGAAATGAGTTTGGCAAACGCGGCAGCTTCCTGAGCAATGGCACCATCGTAATCCATACCCACCGCTTTCTCGATCGTTGCTACAGCTTCAACAGGGGCAACCATGTTTGGACCAGCCTGCTGCGCGACCAATGACTTGGCCGTCATAAAGGCCATGGTCGACTCAACCTTGTTAATTGGCAACGGCGAGTGCTTGGCCACGCGGCGCGCGCAATAATCCAAACCGCCATCAATGGCATTTTGCAGTGTGGCCAAGGCCACATCGCGGAGCTGATCAGGCGTCGCGACAGCATCGACGGCACCCACGCGCAATGCCTCATCGGGGCGTTGCTCACCCGCGGCGGCAATCCACATCAACGATTCATCGATACCAATCACGCGCGGTAAGCGCACAGTGCCGCCCCAACCGGGCAACAAACCCAACTTGATTTCAGGCAAGCCCACTTTGGCCACGCTACTCATTACACGGTAATCACAGGCCAAACACAGCTCAAAGCCACCACCCAGAGCATAACCATTAATGGCGACACAGCTTGGGAAGGGTAAATCTTCTAAACGGCGGAAGTTTTTAGAGTTCGTCGACAACGAAGAACTCACTGCGTCACCACCCTGGGTGAACATAGGGATGAATTCGGTAATGTCTGCACCGACAATAAAAACAGGCTTCGCACTGGTGATCAAAAGGCCTTTGATATTGGGGGTATTTTCAAGTGCATCGATGGCGTTGCTAAGTGCCGCAACCGTTTTAGTATCAAACTTGTTGACTGACTCACCGGCTAAGTCAAAGCACAACTCGGCAATGCCACTGTCGTGCAACTGCAACGACAAGGATTGATCGCTATACAACATGATGATTATTTCCTTGGGATTTAAAACATCTATTGTAGATTCAACCCACACTCGCACAACGAGTCATTCGCCGCCACTCGGGTGTCAAAACTCGCTGAATTAAG
>JBEAQQ010000064.1:0-4189 GCA_041163785.1 Pseudomonadota bacterium | reverse complement strand
GTTTCATGAGCGGCGTCGGCGCCATTATCATTCTGTTGCAGATCGCCCCGCTTATCGGCCACCCGGCCAGTGGCAATGTCCCCTCTGCACTGCTCGCACTGTCTCCACAAGTCATGCATATTTCGTGGCCAGACGCCGCCATGGGTGCAGCGACTCTACTGATATTGATAACGTGGCCGGCACACCTCAAACGGCTCATTCCCGCCGCCATCGTTGCCATGGTGCTTATCAGTATCACTGGCTATGTTATACTGCCCACCAATAGCTACCCAGTGATTGGCCAGATTCCCAGCGGCTTGCCCGAATGGCATTGGCCTGAACTTCAACTCACCGCGGTTAAAGAAGTCATTATCGGCGCCATTATGTTGGCCTTACTCGGTGCCATTGACTCGCTGCTCACCTCGCTGGTCGCCGACAATGTCACCGGCCAAGAACACGACTCAGACCGCGAGCTTATCGGGCAAGGCCTAGGCAACATTATGGCGGGCTGTCTTGGCGGCCTGCCTGGCGCCGGCGCCACCATGCGCACCATCGTTAATATTCGCGCTGGCGGAAACACGCCGCTTTCAGGTGTCACCCACTCCCTACTGTTACTCGCCATCGCGCTTGGTTTTGGCTTTATATTTAGCCACATCCCCATTGCCGTACTGGCAGGCATCCTCATAAAAGTCGGCGTCGACATCATCGACTGGCCGTTCGTGAAACGCCTTAACAGAATGCCGCGTTTCCCCGTGGCACTCATGTTGTTAGTGTTCTTTCTTACCGTATGGGTCGACTTGATCACCGCGGTTTTTGTTGGCGTGTTTATCAAAAACATGGTCATCATAGATCGACTATCAGAAATGCAATTGGGATCCGTAGTGCTCACCGATGGTAGTGATGACCGCATCAATCTTACCGCTAGCGAAAGCGACGCCCTACTGACCCACAACGGCAGTGCGTTGTTACTCAAAATCAGCGGCCCTATGTGCTATGGCACCGATCGTTCGTTGAAGCGGCTGATGAAGCAATACCCCGGTAAAAGCACCTTGCTTATCGATGTCAGCACCGCCGCTCTGATAGGATTATCGACTGCGCTAATGATCGAAGACATCGTCAAACGCGCCCAGAGTAAGGGTATGCAGGTAAATTTTATTGGCATCTCAGCACAGGCCGAGACAGAGCTGCGCATGCTAGGTGTCATCGACTAAGTGGTCTTGTTGCCGCCGTCTTCCACAATGACCAAAGTCTCAGCAATCTTGTCCTGTATCGCCTGACGATTGGCATCCCAATAGATCTGCAAAAACCCCAGCAGCCCTGTTGCGAGACCCGCGCCGTACCCACCGTAGCGACCAAAACTCTCCCACAGTGTCAGCTCACTGCCGTCGATTTTAAGCACTTTGATACGACATAGACGCTTACCTGGGGTATGCCCCCGCCACCAGGCGGTAAAGACGCTGTAGTAAAGCGCCGCCCAACCAAAACCCAACCCAAGATCCGCGATAATACCCTTCAGCCATTTAACGACACTGTATTCGGCCTCCACTGGCTCTGGCTGAACGCTCAGCACGATCTGCGAAGGTGAATCCTCGGTGATATCGGAGGCGGGGACTTCATCCAATCCACCGCGCGCATTATCGTAGGCCTGCAAAAAGGCTGCACGATAAGCCGCGTTCAGCGATGCGTCCAACGACTGTCCGTCAAGCATCTCTTCCAGGGTTGACACAACATCCTCACGCGTACTTTGCGAGTCGGCCATAGCCGTACCAAATTCCTCTGCCACATTCGCCAAACACGCAGACTCTTCCTCGCAGGCGCTCACCGCAATCGACTGCACCATGCCAAGGACGAGACCTGCACGCTCATCGCTACCCCCGTCTATGCCCCCAATTTCTTGCGCCCCCTGATAAAGTTGCACCAAGGAAAATGTTACCCAAAACAGCAGTATGGCTGATATCAGGCGCAAACCTCGTCTCGCCAACGTTTGTTCGTTATTATTGGACAAACCCTGCCCAGCTCGAAATACCGCCAGGGCCGCAAAGAATCCGAGAAACAAAGCATTGGCCTTGCTAAGCAGCGCGACCAAAAACAGGTCAATCAACTGTGCCAATGCGCGTCGAAAGGGTGTCGCCAACTTTTTACCCAACAAATCAGGGGCCACACCAAAGGCATAAGGTGTGACGATCTCACGGGTTTCTTTAACGCTTAATTCGCTTGGCGGCAATTCTTGAGTGACTGACATAGGCTTTCTTTTCGTTTTTTAGCAGCATAGCACTATGTGTTTAAGTAGGGGCAATAATTTATGGCAGGTAGGCAGGTGGGCTTCCTATCAAAGATAGGCGATTCGCGGTCGCTGTGAGACAGCACTTACAGGCGAAGATAAAGGGCACTTTAACGACGTAGGTGCGGGACAGTCCTTTTCGAACAAGAAGAGAGCTTCTTCAGTCCAACAGGTGTCCCAGCTTGCCCAGCTTGGTCGCCAAATACTTTTCGTTATGCGAGTTCTGCCCAGTCTTTAGCGGCAGTCTCTCTGCCACATTCACACCGAGCGCTTGCAGTGCAGCTACTTTTCTTGGGTTATTGGTCATGAGGCGGACGCTGTTGACCT
Organism: Pseudomonadota bacterium; assembly: GCA_041163785.1. Taxonomy (GTDB): domain Bacteria; phylum Pseudomonadota; class Gammaproteobacteria; order Pseudomonadales; family JAHEIH01; genus JAHEIH01. The sequence goes on along the minus strand of JBEAQQ010000064.1, from coordinate 1,602 downwards.
GCAGATGGTCACACATGGTGCGGCACATGCTGTAGTCGCGCATATCGGCGTCGAAACCTAGGGCTTCGTTGGCCTCCACGGTGTCCGCACCTTCGTCTTGCAGGTGATAGGCACGAATTTTATTGAGTAGTCCAATGCCTCGGCCTTCTTGGCGAAGATAGAAAATAACCCCTCGGCCTGCTTCGGCGATGGCCTGCATGGCCGCCTGTAATTGCGAGCCACAATCGCAGCGCATACTAAACAGAGCATCGCCCGTGAGGCATTCTGAATGGATACGCGCCAGTACGGGCAGCTCTCCGCTGAGATCACCCATTGATAGTACGACGTGCTCTTTACCACTGGCCGTGTCTTCAAAGCCATGCATTTGAAAAACACCGAAGGGGGTCGGCAGTTGGGAAGATTCAACAAAACGTACGCTCAAGGCGGGGTGCTCCAAAACAAAAGATCAATTTTAACAGGTGGTGGTGGCTTTTCCTACACGCTAATCACGCCAGACATGGCAATGCCCTGTAGACAAAACCAGGCAAACGTGCCAGCCACGATGTCGTCAAGCATAATACCAACACCACCGTGGACGCGACGATCCAGCCAAGCGATGGGCATGGGCTTGAGTATGTCAAACACACGAAATAGCACAAAGCCGATCGCAATCCATTGCCACCCTTGAGGGGCGGCAAACAACGTCAACCACATGCCGACGAATTCATCCCAGACAATACCACCGTGATCGTGTACGCCAATATCGCGGGCGGTTTTACCACACAGGTAAATACCCAAGATGGCGGATACCACCAACACGACCAAGTAGATTGGTTGGGAGAGATCTTGCATGAAGTAATACGGCACTAATGCCGCCAACGTTCCCAAGGTGCCCGGCGCTTTTGGAGATGCGCCAGATCCCAAGCCAAATGCCAAGAAATGAATGGGATTGCGCCAAACACTAGCGGGTGTGGTCATGGTTTACCTCAAAATGTTGATAACCGGTATGCTGTTCGCTACGGCCATCTATAGTCACTCCCTGCCCGACACAACAACGCCCTATACGCGTCAAAGTAAAGGGCAAAGTTTCGAGTTGGGCAACATGCTGCTGAGGTACACAAAAGGCCAACTGGTAATCGTCGCCTCCGCTGCTCGCCGCCTGTAATGCCCGCGTAGGATCGCATAGCGCCACTACCGCAGGATGTATTGGCAAGGCCTTGCTATCCAAGGCTATTTGCAGCCCGCTGCGGTGGGCGATGTGCCCTACATCAGCGAGTAAGCCATCGGATATATCGATAGCGGCGGAGGCAATACCACGCAGTGCCTGTCCTAGCTCGATGCAAGAAGACGGCTGGTAGTAGGCCTGTAGCAATGCCGCCACATGACCCTTGGGCTGAGCCTCTGCAAGGTAGTCCAGTGCAAGGTTAGCGGCACCCAGGGCACCAGAGACATACACTTCGTCGCCGACTTGCGCACCGTCGCGGCGTAGTGCTTGCGCCACAGGCACATCACCCATCACCTGCAAGCTCATCGCCAATGGTCCGCGGGTCGTATCCCCCCCAACCAGCGCCATACCATAGTGCTTAGCGGCCCGCGCCAAGCCACCGGAAAAGCCCTCTAGCC
>JBEAQQ010000063.1:0-6213 GCA_041163785.1 Pseudomonadota bacterium | reverse complement strand
ACGGCTTTGAAGTCGTGTCACCTTACATCAATGGCGTCAACGATGGCACGCTCGAATGTGTGGACAAAGACCTGTTGGGCAAAACCGACTTGGTCGTGACCACCACCGGCAACGTTAACGTCTGCGATAAAAACATGCTGCAAGCCCTGAAATCGGGTGCGGTGGTGTGCAACATCGGTCACTTCGATAACGAGATCGACACGGCTTACATGCGTAAGAACTGGATCTGGGAAGAAGTGAAACCGCAGGTTCACAAGGTTATCCGTAACAAGGAAACTAACGACCACTTAATTCTTTTATCTGAAGGTCGTTTGGTGAACTTGGGTAACGCAACCGGCCATCCTTCGCGCATTATGGACGGCTCTTTTGCCAACCAAGTACTGGCACAAATGTATTTGTACGAAGCGAAGTTCGCCGACCTGCCAGCCACTGAAAAAGCCAGCAACATCTATGTTAAAGTGCTGCCCAAGAAGCTGGACGAAGAAGTCGCAAAAGACATGGTGGAAGGCTTTGGTGGCGTTTTGACGCGCCTCACCACAGAGCAAGCCAAGTATATCCATGTCGATGTGGACGGCCCTTACAAGCCCGAAGCCTACAAATATTAAAAGAATAACGCGGCAGCACCCGCTGCCGCTTTTGAGACCCTTGCAAGATGTACCCAGACAAACAATTTAGTATTGAAATCTTCCCGCCCAAAACACCGGAGGGTAAGGTCAATCTCATAGACACTGTGACCGAACTGAATAAACTCAATCCTGAGTTTTTTTCGTGTACCTACGGTGCGGGTGGCTCTACCCGCGACACGACCAAAGGCATGGTGTTTGAGATGTTGGCCATGGGGATTGATACCGCGCCACACCTGTCGTTTGGCGCCGATGACGAAGCGACCATTTTGGCGCTCATCGAAGCCTACAAGGCCGCCGGTGCCAAGCGTATAGTTGCCCTGCGCGGCGACGTACCGGCCGGTATGGACAGTGAGCGCAAGCTGACCCACGCCGATGCCTTGGTGCGCTTTATTCGTGAACACACCGGGGATCACTTCCACATAGAGGTGGCCGCCTACCCAGAAATTCACCCCGAGGGTGTGTCGTATGAGCAAGACATCGCCTTTTTAAAAGGTAAATTTGATGCGGGCGCCAACAGTGGTATTACGCAGTACTTTTTTAACCCCGACGCCTACTTCTATTTTTTGGAAGAGTGCCACGCACAGGGTATCGACAAGCCGATTTACCCCGGCATTATGCCACTGACGAACTACGCCAATATCGCACGGTTTTCAGCCAACTGCGGTGCCGATATCCCGCGCTGGTTAGGTAAAAAGTTATCTTCTTACGGCGATGACTTAACCTCTTTGCGCGCCTTTGGCGTCGACTACATCACCCGCATGTGCGAACGTTTGCTCGAGGGCGGTGCTCCCGGCTTGCATTTTTACTCGATGAACTCGGTTGAGCCTGTCAAAACGCTCTGGGAAAACCTGGATATCTAGCGATGCGAGTCAGCCGCCTTTTCAGCCCACAAACGCTGCCACAACAAGGTGCGTTTGACCTCGACGAGGCGGCTAGCCACTACCTGTTAAAAGTGTTGCGCTCGACCGTCGGCTATCGTTTTGTGATGTTCGATGGTAGCGGTAGTGAGTTCGACGTTGAGCTATCTGCCGCCACCAAAAAATCCGCCACGGTCACTGTTTTAAAGGTGCGTCCTGGCTTACCCGAATCACCCTTGCGGACCCACCTTGCTGTTGGCATCTCCAAGGGTGATCGGATGGACTTTGTGCTGCAAAAAGCCACTGAGCTTGGCGTAACGCATATCACCCCCCTGTTTACCGAGCGCGGTGATGTGAAACTCAGCGGCGACCGGCTCGCTAAAAAAATGCAGCATTGGATGGGTGTCATTAGAAGCGCCTGTGAGCAATGTGGTCGCTGCGTCCTACCGGAGCTGCACCCCCCTGTTGAACTCAAACAGTTGTTACAAGAAGACGCGAGCCAGTTCAAATTTGTGCTCTACCCAACGAGCCAGACGCCGTTAAAAAGCGAACATTCAGCGACCTCTGTATGCTTACTCATCGGCCCAGAGGGTGGTCTTAGCGACAGCGAAATTGACCAGGCATTGAGCGCCTCATTCACCCCACTGCAGCTTGGCCCTCGCGTCCTTCGCACGGAGACAGCGCCGTTGGCAGCACTATCGCTTGTTCAACACCTGTGGGGAGACCTGTAGTTTTAATAACAAATCTCGCTGGTTGGTGACCTGAAGCTTTCGATAGGCATTGCGTAACTGCGTCCTTACCGTGTGGACGGATTTACAGAATGTACTGGCTATCCCCTCCACCGTTGATCCCGCCAACAGTTGCTGACAAACCCGTTTCTCGGCGAGGGTTAAAGGCCTATCGCCACACATCTCAACACTGTACTCGGGGCCGCTATACCAAACCATTAAGCGCCACGCGCTGACCGATAACACGCGCTGGCTCATGAGCATCAGCCCGCAGGCTTCGTCTAACACAGCGCTCTCGGTGTCGAGTGGTGTCCGCTGACACAGCTGTTTCACCGCCCTTGCCAGTATCTGCCTTTCTTCGCTATCGATTAAGTCGGTACCACGCCGCCAAGCACAACTGGTAACAATGCGTCCCGTACGGCTATTCACCAAAGCCACCGGTAAGTGAAATAAATTGAGCACACTGGCCAGATCAATGGGGGGACTCTTACTCCGCTCAAGCAGGCCGTGTAAGGTCATCTGAAAATCATTTGGGTCGCTCAAAGCTTCTGCACTTTTGAATCTCACCATGCACCAATGCCTGCGATTAATAGCGCCAAAATCCAGTCTCGCTTCGCCTTTAAACTCACGCTGCAGGTAGCGCCGCAAGGACGCCTTCGCCTCATGCGGCTGATTCAGCAGAAAGGTAATAGTGTCGATATTCGGTAGATATTTTTCTGGTACATTTTGGCCAACCATCTGCCAACCGACAGCGTCCCGAAAGAAAACACAACCTACTTCAGGCATGCCAAGGGTCCCGAACTCAGCGTGGCTTGCAGTGCCTGTTGATTGGCCACCCCCATTTGCCTTGTCAAACGCTGTTGATAGGTGCGCAACGTTTGCTTGGAAAGCTGCAGTTGTTGCTGCGCATGGTCGAGACTCTGCCCACTGGCCAACACGCAGGCAAGCTTGGCAAGGGAGGGATTAAGGCCGTAGTGTTGCGCGCAAAATTGTAGCTTTTCCTGGCTTGGCTCGATGCGTTCATCAGGGCTAAGTCGACCCTTAAGGTCTTGCAACAAGAGCAGATCGCCATGCTCATAAATGTCGACCAAGCGCTGCTCTAAAACCCGTGCAAGGGCGGACGCACAATCCAAAAAATCCGCTGTCACGGTGCGGGCAGCCAAGTAGAAATGGCAGCGGCCACTGGTGTAACAAAAGTCGAATTCTTGGCCAAAATGGCAAGTAAAAACATCCACGCGACCCACCGAGACGCCAAAAGAATTCAACAAAAATCTACGAAACTCTCTGATTGCGTGGGCGTCGTCCAAACAGATAAACAAGGCGGCAGTAAGTGTGGCGCAATAGTGCGCGATGCGATGATTGGTCATGCTTTTATCCCTAATTCGAACCTAATTTAAGGATAAAAACGCCTCTAAAATAACAACTACAACGCGAACAAAGGTCAGCTTATTCGCCCTCCATGACCGCCCTTTCAAGGGCCTCAAAATCCGGCAAAACGCATGGCTTTCCGTCTATCAACAACCAGCCCCGCTGCCAAGGATAAACCAACTGTGCATCTACGTGCTGAACGTCTTCGGCGCGCATGCGCACCATGCGCGGTAGCGATTGCACGGTCAACGCCCAGAAATCGTGGTGGCTTTGTTGTCCACCATGACACACCAACAAACAAACGCGGGGTTGCCCGCCGCTCAGGTCGACAACAGGCAATGTTTGGTCGCGCCATTCGCACTGCCCCGTATTCGCCTGCCACCCCACCACCTCGGCGACCACAACCTCTGGCATCAACAGTGTGCCCTTTTCCGTATCTAACAGTACACAGGCTAGATAGTGCTCCGAATCTTCGCCGAGAAGCGCAACAATCGATCGCTTAGCCATACTCGTCACCCGCGGGATGACGCTGCTGGATCAGCTTTTCTAGCATAGCGAGCAGAATGTCTTCGTTATAGGGCTTGCTCAGCAGTAAATCGACCCCCACATCCTCGGCGCGGCGTCGATGTTTCTCACCGCTGCGTGAGCTCACCATCACAATGGGAATATCTCGCCACACCGGACTGTGCCGAACTTGGCTAGCGAACTCGAAGCCATCCATGCGCGGCATTTCCACGTCGAGCATAATGGCATCCGGGATGGCCTGAGCTAATTTTTCTAAACCCTCAACGCCGTCTTTAGCCGTCTCCACCTTGTAGTGGTGCCGTGCCAACAACCGTGAGGTAATCTTGCGCACAGTGATCGAGTCATCGACAATCAAGATGTGTGCTCGCTGGGCCTGTGCATCTTCCGCCAGCTGTGTATTACCGGCAAATCGAAGTCCCTGCTGCCACGCGCGCAACAGGGGCGGTAGATCAAGGATGTTGATCACACTGCCGTCACCCATGATGGTGGCACCGGCGATGCCCAACAATTTACCGAACTGGGGCCCGAGGGACTTGATCACCAAATCTCGGCTACCCCTTAAGGCGTCTACCCGTATAGCAAAGTTACCGTCGGCTGTGCGCACCAGAATCAATGGTGAGAAAGTCCCGTTGAGCTCTTCCGTTGCGCGATCCATCCCTAGTAATCGCGACAGCTCGCAAAAACGGTAGTGCTGATTGCCGTAGCTCAGAGGACTTTTAGTGTCTTCTCGCATGGCGGCGAGTTCGCGCCGAGAAATACGAATGATGCCTTCCACACCCACAAAGGGGAGAGCAAACCGCTGCCCGGCAACATCGACAAGCAGTGCCCGGTTGACCGACTGGGTGAAGGGCACCGCCAGTGAAAATTCTGTCCCCACACCCTCCTCTGAATGAAGTTCGACTCGCCCGCCAAGGGTCAGAATCTCGCTCTCTACCACATCGAGGCCGACGCCGCGGCCAGAGATTTCCGACACGTCCGCCGCGGTGCTAAAGCCGGGGCGCATGATGAGCCGGTTCACATCCTCACGGCTCAAGGCATCCTCGGCACTGATCATTCCCTCGGCAAGCGCCTTAGCTAAAACCTTGTCGTGGTCGATGCCTGCGCCATCGTCTGACAGTTTGAAGACCAATTCGTTATCGCTTTGCTGTACTACAAGGGTGATTTTAGCCATGTCCGGCTTGCCAGCCTTCTGCCTTTCCTGCAAGTTTTCAATGCCATGATCGAGGGCGTTGCGCACAAGGTGTTCTAACGACGTGGCGACACGTTCTAATACCTCTCGCTGCAAGTCACCTTCGACCTGCTCAGCATAGAACGCCACCGACTTATCCAGCTCCCTGCCGATTTGATCTACTAATCGGCGCAAACGAGGCAAAATCCTCGCCACTGGAATCATTCTTGCTCTGTGTAGCCCCTGTACGAGCGTGGTATTCATGCGCCCCTGCTGTTGCAGCGTAGATTCCATATGCCGAAGAACATCATTGGCGGTTGTCTTCAGGTCGGCGATATCGCTGAGCGATTCCAGCAAGCCATTCGTCAGCTGTTGCAACTGGGTATAGCGATCCATCTCGAGCGGGTCGAAAACCTCGTCGTTGGAGGCGTCTACCTGCTCTCGCCGATAGGCGATCTGCGCTTGGGTCTGTGTTTCCAATCGACGCAACTGATCCATGGTGCGCCGCTGCGCCTGATCCAAGTCATTGATCACTTGCACGAGAGCCTGTCGCTGCTCATCTAGTTGACTCCTCGCAATGGTGAGCTCACCCCCGACATTGGCCAATTGATCGAGGCTGTCGACAGAAACTTTTAATACCTCTAGGGCTCTTACCTGCTCAACGTGCTCAGGCGAGTCGGCGGTATTTTCCTCCAAATCGACCGGCCGCATTTTGTCGGTGCGAAAATGTTCCAGCGCCACACGCTGGTTTTCCCAACGCTCAAAATCCTGCGCTAAGGGAGCGTCTTTCAAGGCGATAATGTCGCTTTCAAACGCGTGGGCAATGCCGGCCATCTCTCGCCAACCCACCATACGAGCACCGCCTTTTAAGGTGTGAAGTTGGCGCTGTAATTCGGCTTTTGGGGCAGCGAGGAGAGGGTCGCGCTGCCACTCGCACAAAC
>JBEAQQ010000062.1:0-4649 GCA_041163785.1 Pseudomonadota bacterium | reverse complement strand
TTGTTTATAGGTACTTAAAAAGCGCTCCAATGAGGAAATGGCTCGCTCTAAATCATCGACGCGAGGTAGGAAAACCAGTCGGAAGTGGTCGGGGGTTTTCAGATTGAATCCCGTGCCGTGTACCAGTAGAACCTTCTCTTGTCTCAAGAAATCTAGAACAAATTGCTCGTCATTGCGAATATTAAAGCGCTTGGGATCCAGTTTGGGAAACATATAGATGGCGCCCTTGGGCTTGGCGCAGCTGACACCTGGAATGGCGTTGATCATGTCGTAGGCAAGATCACGCTGTGCGCCCATTCTACCGGTAGGCAATACAAGGTCATTGATACTTTGATAGCCACCCAGCGCTGTTTGAATCGCCCACATGGTAGGCACGTTGGCGCACAGGCGCATGGAACTCAGCATGTCTAAGCCCTGAATTAAATCCTTTGCCCGATATTTAGGGCCACTCACAATCATCCAGCCGGAGCGAAAGCCAGCGGCGCGATAGGATTTAGACAGACCATTCATAGTCAGCGTTAATACGTCTTCTGACAGCGAGCCCAGGGGGATATGGACGGCGTCATCATAGAGTATCTTGTCGTAAATTTCGTCTGCCAAGATGATGAGGTTGTGCTCTCGGGCGAGGTCGACAATCGCTTGCAAAACCTCTCGTGAATAGACTGCACCCGTGGGGTTGTTGGGGTTGATGACAACAATCGCTTTGGTGTGGCTAGTGATTTTCGATTTGATGTCATCGATATCGGGTGCCCATTCGTTCTGTTCATCACAGACATAGTGCACGGGTGTTCCACCAGATAGCGAGGCCGCTGCAGTCCAAAGCGGATAGTCCGGCGAGGGAATCAGCACCTCATCGCCATTGTTCATCAGGGCTTGCATGGCCATCACAATCAGTTCGCTAACGCCATTGCCGATGTAAATGTCGCCGATCTCGACGTTGCGAATGCCTGTTTTTTGGCACTCTTGCATAATGGCTTTACGGGCAGAGAATAGACCTTTTGATTCGATATATCCCTGTGAGTTTGGCAGGTTGTAAATAACGTCTTGAATGAGCTCTTCGGGGGCGTCAAAACCAAAGGGTGCGGGATTGCCGATGTTGAGCTTTAGAACACGCACACCGTCCTCTTCCATTCGTGTCGCTTCATCTAGCACGGGGCCGCGGATGTCATAACAAACCTTGTCCAACTTATTCGATTTTTTGTAAACGTTCATACCTGTCCTGACGGTTTTTTAGTGCCACCGTGTTAAACGCTGTTGTAGATGTTATTCCCTCAGGTAAACTTGGTTACCTTGCAGGTCTTTTCAATGAGTGATTGTAGCGTTTTCAATAGGTAATAGCGATGGGTGATAGCAAAGTCTCAAAAACCGATGCACAGTGGCGTGAGCTGCTTTCCGAAGAGGAGTACTACGTGTGCCGTCAGCAGGGAACAGAGAGAGCGTTTACGGGCATCTACTGGGATGAAAAACGCGCCGGTGAATATCGCTGTAAATGCTGCGACGCCGCGCTGTTTAGTAGCTCAGGGAAGTATGATTCGGGTTGTGGGTGGCCAAGCTTTTATGAAGCCTTGGATTCCAGCAAAATTTTAGAGCTTAGGGATACGTCTCACGGTATGATTCGTACAGAAATTCGCTGTGCTCGCTGTGACTGTCATCTTGGTCATGTGTTTCCCGATGGACCAGCGCCAACCGGTATTCGATACTGTGTGAATTCAGCATCAATCACGCTTTTTACCAATGAGAAAGGAGAGTAATGTGGCAGCCACTCGCGTTGTTGACATCATCAAAGAACATGTAAGTGCAGGTAGCGATGTGCTGCTGCAGGGATGGGTTCGAACACGTCGCACCTCAAAGGCAGGTATTTCGTTTATCGAATTGAATGACGGTTCAAGCCTCGCGGGTGTGCAAATTGTGGTGCCTGAGGATGCGCCTAATTACGAATCAGAGATTGTGAAGCTATCTGCGGGTTGTGCCATTGAAGTTCGCGGCCGCGTTGTGGCTTCTGAAGGGCAGGGGCAAGCGCTGGAAGTGCAGAGCGTCGACGTCAAAGTACATGGCTGGGTTGATGATCCCGAAACCTATCCCATCGCTAAAAAGCGCCATACTTTTGAGCATTTACGTACCGTGGCCCATCTGCGCCCCAGAACTAATGCTATTGGCGCTGTCACACGCTTGCGCAATACAGTGGCCAATGCCGTTCACAATTATTTTTATCAGCATGGTTTTTGCTGGATAAATACCCCGCTGATCACTTCCAGTGATTGTGAAGGTGCCGGTGAGATGTTTCGGGTGTCGACCTTGGACTTGGCGAATTTGCCCCGTGATGAGCGTGGTCAGATCGATTTCAAAGAGGATTTTTTTGGTCGCGAAAGCTTTTTGACGGTATCTGGCCAGTTAAACCTCGAGGCCTACTGTTTGGCAATGTCAAAGGTGTACACCTTTGGGCCGACATTCCGCGCTGAAAATTCGCATACCTCTCGTCACTTGGCGGAGTTTTGGATGGTTGAGCCCGAGGTGGCTTTTGCAGATTTACAAGCCAATGCTGAGTTGGCTCAAGATTTCATTCAATACATTCTTCGCGCCGTGATGAAGGACTGCGCTGATGATATGGCGTTTTTCAACGACCGCATCGACGATCAAGCCATTGCACGTATCGAGAACGTGATTAATTCACCGTTTGTGCACATGGATTACACCGACGCGATCGATATTCTGAGCCGCTCTAATAAGCGCTTTGAATTCCCCGTTAAATGGGGGATTGACCTGCAGTCCGAGCACGAGCGATTCTTGGCGGAAGAGTATGTGAAAGGGCCAGTGATAGTTAAGAATTACCCAAAAGATATTAAGGCGTTTTACATGCGTCTCAACGACGACGAGAAGACCGTGGCGGCAATGGATGTTCTCGCGCCTGGCATTGGCGAGATCATCGGTGGTAGTCAGCGTGAGGAGCGTTTGGATGTGCTGGATAGCCGTATTGATCCACACATGCGCGAGGAGCTTTGGTGGTACCGAGATTTACGTCGCTACGGTACCGTGCCGCACGCGGGCTTTGGCATGGGATTTGAGCGTATACTCAATTACATCAGTGGCATGGATAACATCCGCGACGTGATTCCTTATCCACGCGTGCCACAGAGTTTGCATTTCTAGGGAAGATACCGAGCCACGTGATCTGCATAGGTTGCGTGGCTAACAAAACTTGCCGTGCCCTGGTTGTCTCCTTGTGAGATGATCCCCACGATTCGTCCCGCTTGAATAACCGCGCCGCCTGAAGCCCCTTTGTAGGCAGTGCAGCTTACGCTGTGTTGTCTGGGGTCAAGTGTGTTTTCACTAGGGCTGCAGTTCTCTTCATAGGTCAGCACAGCGCCGTCTTGGCCAAGTTGGCTGTCGCCACTGTATCCAGCAATAGAAACCTTTCCATCGCTATAGTTGCCCATTTCTAGTGCGCTTAGCGTCCTGGGTAGGGGTATGTCTGTTCGCAACAGGGCCCAATCCTGTTGCATGGATTGCCCGTGCTTAACGATGTGCACTTGGCGTTGATACGCCTTGCCAGTGCTGTCTTGCATATGCAGCAGAATGGGTCGTCCGAGGTTGTGATAGTTTTCAAAACAATGCCAGGCGCTCAATAACCAGGTTAGCTGGGCGCGATGATCATCGATCAATGTGGCCGAGCAGTTTTCAATGAAGTGTTGATTGTCGTTGCCAGTTTGGCGTTGAGAGGGAACTTGTAATTTACCCACCGCAAAGAGGTAGGTTGGGCTACTGTGGGTAAGTAGTCGCCGGTTATCTGCGTGACCGTTTGGTGCATTGATGGTCAGTGAGCAGATAAAAGTTAGCGCGACGATGAATTTAGATAGTAAGGGCAGGTCAGTCATGGCTATACTCTGTAATAGCTAGCCATTAAATTCAACATAAAAATTTAAATATATTAAAAAACAATATATTAGAATTATTACTTAAGGTGTTTTATGTAGTCATGTGGGGCATCTCTCAGCATAAAATGCGCGCCATAGGCCACCGTGGTTGTCGCGGACCACATCAAGAGAACTCATTGCAAGCCATTCAGTGGGCATACGACAATGGTGCTTGGGCGGTAGAAGTTGATGTGTGGCTCATCGACGGAGAACCCGTGCTAATCCACGATAGACGAGCCCATGCCTACGTGGGGGCTACGGGATACATAAAAAATGTGGCACTCAGTCGATTGCGGCAGGTTATGGAAGTGCCCAGTTTGGACGATGCACTTCATTTTGTTCCTCGCAACCGTGCGATAAATATAGAAATTAAAGATCCTGAAGCATTAGATTCATCGATTAGATTGATTGAACGGTATTGTAAGCTAGGGCATTTGCGTTGGAATCAGGTACTTTTCTCAAGTTTCGATCACCGCCTACTTGTGCGGATAAGGGAGAAATGCCCGCTGGCTTATATCGCGCCCTTGTTTTCAGGTATCACCCTCGGTATTTGCCAATATGCCCTTGATATGGGAGCGATTGCCATAAATGTTGATGTCGATTGTATCGATCAAGATACCGTACAGCAGGCGCACGCCAATGGGTTGGCGGTTTACGTATACACGGTTAATTGTGCGATTGATGTAGACACACTGTCAGCGTGGGGCGTGGATGGTATTTTTTGCGACGATGTCGCGT
>JBEAQQ010000061.1:0-3798 GCA_041163785.1 Pseudomonadota bacterium | reverse complement strand
CTCGATTAGTGGCTTTCCGCGTCGCGATAAATGGCTATGGCCGTATCGGTCGTTGCATTTTGCGCGCGTGGATTGAGGCGGGCGCAAACAGCGACATCGAGATCGTAGCGATTAATGAGTTAGGCGATGACAGCACCATCGTCCACCTCACTAAGTACGATTCAACCCATGGCCGCTTCCCAGGTGCCGTGTCTCTTGACGGTGGTGATCTGTGTGTGGCCGATAAACGCATCCAACTCTTCCATCACGCTGCCATAGAACAGCTACCCTGGGGGGAGCTCGATATCGATTTGGTGTTCGAGTGTACCGGCCGCTTTAGCGACAGAGTCACCGCTGAAAAACACCTCGCTCAAGGGGCTAAGAAGGTATTGTTTTCTCAGCCAGCCGACCCCGATGTCGATGCCACGGTGGTGTATGGCATCAATCACGATGAGTTGAGCGCCACCATGCGCATTGTTTCCAATGCATCGTGTACCACTAATGCCTTATTACCGGTATTGCACGCCTTGGATGAGCGCATGAATGTGCTGCGCGGCTGCATTACCACCATCCACTCGGCGATGAATGACCAGCCGGTGATCGACGCCTACCACCACACTGATTTGCGTAAGACACGCGCGGCCAGCCAGTCGATTATTCCGGTGGATACCGAATTGGCGCGGGGTATTGTCCGAATTATGCCGGCCTTTGATGGTAAGTTTGAAGCGCAGGCCATTCGCGTACCCACCACCAACGTGTCTTTGCTCGATTTGGCGTTGGATGTCGGTCGCGACACCAGCGCCGCTGAAGTGAATACTATTTTGCAAGCGGCCACAGCAAATTATTGTGGCGTGCTTGGCTATACAGATGAACCACTAGCGTCGTGCGATTTTATCCATGACGACCATTCGGCCATTGTCGATGCTAGCCAAACGCGAGTGGCCGACGGTCGCTTGGTGAAATTAATCGTTTGGTTCGACAACGAATGGGGTTTTGCCAACCGTATGATTCAAACTGCGAGCCATTGGCTGGCGGCTAAATAAAGGGAGATAGCAATGTCCGTTATCAGAATGTCTGATTTGGATTTACAAGGTAAGCGCGTACTGATTCGCGAAGATTTAAACGTGCCGTTGAAAGACGGCGTGGTAAGCAGTGATGCCCGCATCCGCGCGGCGTTACCAACGATTCAAGCGGCGGTAGAGGCCGGCGCTAAAGTGATGCTGATGTCTCACCTAGGCCGCCCAACCGAAGGACAATTTGAAGAGCAGTACTCACTTGCCCCCGTGGCGAACCATTTGAGTGCCTTGCTCGGCAAACCGGTCGCACTGGTTAAAGACTGGCAAGCGGGTGTCGACATCGCCGAGGGCGACATCGTCTTGCTAGAAAATGTGCGTTTTAACGAGGGTGAGAAGAAGGACGATGAAACACTCGCCAAAGCGTATGCCGCCTTGTGTGATGTGTTTGTGATGGATGCCTTTGGCACCGCGCACCGCGCCCAAGCGTCGACCCACGGCGTGGCTAAATTTGCCCCTGTGGCGTGCGCCGGCCCGCTGCTGTCTGGCGAGTTGGATGCCTTGCAAAAAGCCTTGGCTGAACCCACCCGCCCGGTGGTGGCGATCGTGGGAGGTTCCAAAGTTTCAACAAAGCTCGAAGTGCTAGAAAAGTTGTCCGAGGTCTGCGACCAGCTGATCGTGGGCGGCGGTATTGCCAATACCTTTTTAGCCGCGACGGGTTTGCCGGTTGGCAAATCGCTTTATGAAGCCGATTTGATTCCCCAGGCGAAAGCGCTGATGGCTAAAACCCATATACCCATCCCAGTTGATGTGGTGGTGGGCAAGAACTTTGCCGAGAACGAACCCGCGGTATTGAAAGCGGCAGACCAGGTCGCTGATGACGATATGATTTTTGATATTGGTCCGCAAACTGCCAAACAAATGGCGGATATCTTGTCAGGCGCTAAGACCATTTTATGGAACGGCCCGGTGGGCGTTTTCGAATTTGACCAATTCAGCGATGGCACCAAAGCCATTAGTGAAGCCATTGCTGCCAGCGCAGGATTTTCCTTGGCTGGGGGTGGCGATACGTTAGCGGCCATTGATAAATTTAACATCGGCGCCGATGTGTCCTATATTTCTACCGGTGGTGGTGCCTTCCTCGAATACGTTGAAGGAAAAATCCTACCCGCTGTAGCAATACTTGAAGCGCGAGCCAAATAAAACAACAACGCCGCGCTAATCATTCACGGAGACTTAAAAAGGAGATCCTCAGATACCAATTGCCCAACCCATGGATTGAGAGCGGGCGTCAGACGACGCCTTCACAACTAACGACAACTGCACATTGTCGCGCTGTAATAAAGAGGATGTTATGGCATTGATTACACTTAGGCAGCTGCTAGATCACGCGGCCGAATATGGATATGGTATTCCGGCGTTTAACGTCAATAACCTAGAGCAAACACGCGCTATTATGGAGGCCGCCAGAGCCACCAATAGCCCTGTCATCATGCAGGCGTCTGCGGGCGCTCGCAAATACGCAGGTGCACCTTTTCTGCGCCATATGATTTTGGCGGCGATAGAAGAATTCCCAGAAATTCCGGTGTGTATGCACCAAGACCACGGCACAAGCCCCGCCGTTTGTCAGCGCTCCATTCAATTAGGCTTTTCATCGGTAATGATGGACGGCTCACTCATGGAAGATGGTAAAACACCGTCAAGCTACGAGTACAACGTCGACGTTACCAAGCTGACGGTGGATATGGCCCACGCGTGTGGTGTGTCGGTAGAAGGCGAATTGGGTTGCTTGGGCTCGCTTGAAACGGGCGAGGCCGGTGAAGAAGACGGTGTTGGTGCGGCGGGTAAACTGAGCCATGACCAGATGCTGACCGACCCAGATGAGGCCGCTGACTTTGTGGCCAAAACGGGGGTTGATGCGCTCGCCATTGCCTGCGGCACTTCGCATGGCGCTTACAAGTTTAGCCGTCCACCCACTGGCGATATTTTGGCGATCGACCGCATCCGCGAGATCCACGCCAAAATTCCAAATACCCACTTGGTAATGCACGGCTCCAGCTCGGTGCCCCAGGATTGGTTGGCCGTTATCAACGAGTACGGTGGCGAGATTCCGGAGACCTACGGTGTGCCTGTCGAGCAAATTTGTGAGGGTATCAAGCACGGCGTTCGCAAGGTGAATATCGATACCGATCTACGCTTGGCCTCTACCGGAACTATTCGCCGCTTCTTAGCGCAAAACCCCGGCGAGTTTGATCCGCGCAAGTACTTGGGTAAGACCATCGAGGCGATGCGCGATATCTGTATTGCCCGCTACGAAGCCTTTGGGACTGCCGGCAACGCCAGTAAAATTGTGCCGATTGGCCTCGAGCAAATGGCCAGCGCCTACAGCAAGGGCGAACTGTAAAATGCAGGCGACGCGAGCACATTGGCATGAACTCGCGGATCGCTTGCCCGAGTTTACCGAGGACGAGGCCTGCGCCTCCCTCGGTGGTCTCGACGATTACTATACGCACTACCAACTGCCGAACCGGCAACAATACTCCCACCGTCTAGGCCAACTTCGTGTGGGCGATTATCGCGTGGTCTGCCAGTCGTGGTCGCCCTCTGCGCCCAAAGGAACGCTTTGTCTCGTGCACGGTTTGTTTGACCATACGGGCGTTTTCAGGCAAATCATCGACTACGCGCTCGCGGCGCATTGGCGCGTGTGTATTTTTGATTTGCCTGGCCACGGCTTAAGCAGTGGTCGACAAGCGTCTATTAAAACCTTCGATACCTACCTCGAGGCTTTAGATACAGCGGTTACGGC
>JBEAQQ010000060.1:0-6397 GCA_041163785.1 Pseudomonadota bacterium | reverse complement strand
AGCATGTCGCGTTTGCGGCCAAAACCAGGCACTTTTTTAACGTCAAAGCCGGCACTCACCAAGCCGCGCTTAACAAAGCCGGCGGCCGTAAAGGTGGCAAAGGTCGTGCGCTTGTTGCTGAGCTCTGACATGCGTTGGAAGAGGGCGTCTCGCCACATGTCGGGATTCTTGCTGGGGGCGAAGCCATCCAAGAACCAGGCGTCAACCGCGCTAGGTTGTCCTCGAAAATGGGGATGGAGACAGGGCAATAATTCATCGAGGACACGCGCCACATCATCGAAGGCTAGCCACAGTTCGATACCTTGAAAAGGGCGGCAAAGGTGGTGGCCGGGGAAGATAGGTGGGTAGTGTGCAATCCAAGATTGGGCGATGTCGGCTAAGCTCGGCCAGTGCTGATAGGCGCGATGAAGGTCGTCGACGCTAAGTGGATGCTTTTCGATGGAAATGAAGCGCAGCCTCGCTCGCTTCGGTGCATACCGCTGCCACAAGTCCACCGTGAGTGAAAAATTGAGGCCGGTACCAAAACCGGTTTCGATAATGTTAAACAGACTGCTGGGTGAGTCCTGCAGGGCGGCAAAACGATCGGCCAATTGGTTGTGCTGCAAAAAAACGTATTCACTCTCGCGTAGACCGTCGTCAACTGAAAAATAGACGTCGCCGTAGTCACCCGAGCGTGGTGCGGCGTGGTCGTCCCAATGCAGCTTGGCAGTTTTAAATTCTGTCATGGTCGTCGTGCGAAAAAAAATAGGATTATACCTGAAGCGACATGGCGGTGTGATTTTCGCGGTGAAAGCATGGACATTTTTTCTGTGCTAGGTAGACTTGCTGTCCGATATTCTTTTAGAGGTCCCCATGGCGAACGTCGACAACAGTACTCTCGATACCAAGTATTTACTGACAGCGCTGATTAACTTGTTGCACCGCACCATTCTTGATGCCAACCGCACCCAGGCGAAAAAGATCTTTGCCAGCCTGGCTGATAAGCGCGTTGTAGGTCTGGTTCGCCTGAAAATGGACAGTGGTAATACACTTGACACCGAGGTTTCTCTCAACGCCGAAGAGTTTGTCGGCGAGTTGAAATTTGGCGTATTTCGCAATGCGTTGAGCGCGTGGATGGCCAATGCTATCGATGCCTGTAAACGCGAAGATAACCTGCCCATTATGTTTAATGAGCAGCGCAGTGAAACCCTTTTTAATATCCCAGGTGCTGTGGTCTCTGACGGACAGATGAATGTTATGTTTGCCAGTATCTTCCAGCCGGCGCCAGGGCGTTTGCGCATGAATCTGATGTTTGTCGATCCCAGTCAGTTCGCGCGACGCGAAGAGACAGAGGACGCCGCTGAATAAGCGGCCCCCGTTCGACTAAAGTGCCCACCAACCGGCCCCGTAAGCCGCGCAGAGGACTTGTTCAGGACGAATTTAGCCAGCCGACGTGGCAACGTCAATTGGCGGCGATGTTCGGCGCAGACCGTCTGCAAGCCCTGCGTTTAGTGGCCTCGATTCGACGTCGCCGCGAGCGCCAGCAGCCCGTGGATGTGGCGCTGTCTCAATTGCAGGAGTTGTTTGAGTCCTCGCGACAAAGGCTCGCCGAAAGGCGAGAGAAAATCCCTTCTATTAAATACCCTGATTTGCCCGTGTCTGCACGTCGCGACGACATTGTGGCGGCCATTAAGGATCACCAAGTGGTGGTCGTGGCTGGGGATACCGGTTCAGGGAAAACCACCCAGTTACCCAAGATGTGTCTTGAGGCGGGACGGGGCATTTTGGGCACCATCGCCCATACCCAACCTAGGCGCTTAGCGGCCAGTTCTGTGGCGAGCCGCCTGGCCGAAGAAATGGCCTGCACACTCGGTGAGCAAGTGGGCTATCAGGTGCGCTTCAGTGATCAGTCGAGCCAACACAGTCTTGTTAAACTTATGACAGACGGTATTTTGTTGGCGCAGACGCAAAGCGATCGCGATCTGTTGCAATACGACACCATCATTATCGATGAGGCCCACGAGCGCAGCCTCAATATTGATTTTTTGTTGGGTTATTTGAAACAACTGCTGGCGCGCCGCGCCGACTTAAAGTTGATTATTACCTCGGCAACCATTGACGTTGAACGCTTTTCTAAGCACTTCAATAATGCACCGATCATCGAAGTGTCGGGTAGAACCTATCCGGTGGATGTGTGGTACCGCCCGTCCGCCAATGATGAGGAGGTTCCCCAGCAACTTTTGCGCTGCCTTGACGAATTTTCGGCTTGGGAGCGGCACCATAATAGCACCGCCAATGGCGACGTATTGGTGTTCTTGAATGGTGAACGGGATATTCGCGAAGCGGCCTTAGCGCTGCGCAAAGCACAATTGCCTGACACCGAAATATTGCCCTTGTATGCCCGCTTGACGCACACGGAGCAGCAGCGCGTATTTCATCGCAGTGGCCGTGGTCGCCGCGTGGTGTTGGCCACCAATGTTGCCGAAACGTCGCTGACAGTGCCGGGCATTCGCTATGTGATTGACACTGGTACCGCGCGTATTTCGCGTTATAGCGTGCGCACCAAGGTGCAGCGCTTGCCCATTGAGGCTATTTCTCAAGCGAGCGCCAACCAGCGTAAGGGGCGATGTGGTCGTCTAGGTCCCGGTATATGCATTCGTCTTTACGACGAGGCGGACTTTAATGGTCGCCCAGAATTTACCGACCCGGAGATTCTGCGTACTAATTTGGCGTCGGTCATTTTGCAAATGCTATCGCTGCGTCTGGGAGATGTGGCGCGGTTCCCCTTCGTGGAGCCGCCGGATAGCCGCCAAATCGGAGATGGCTTTAAGCTGCTCGAAGAGTTGGGCGCGGTAGATAGGCAGCGGCAGTTGACTGAGATAGGTCGTCAGTTGGCCCACCTTCCCATCGATCCGCGATTGGGGCGCATGGTCTTGGCCGCCATTCCCCTCGGCGCGCTGCGCGAAGTGACCATTATTGCCAGTGCGTTGAGTATTCAGGACCCACGCGAGCGACCCGCCGAAAAGCAGCAGGCGGCGGATCAATCGCACCGTCGCTTTGCCGATGTCGATTCCGATTTCGCCAGTTTCATCAAGCTTTGGGACTACGCTGAAGAACAGCGTCAAGCGCTCACCCAAAATCAATGGCGCAAGACCTGTCAGAAAGAGTTTTTGTCCTTTATGCGCTTGCGTGAGTGGCGCGATATTCACACACAGCTCAAACTGGCGCTCAAACCCTTAGGGGCGGTCGAAAACAAGGCGGCGGCCAGTGCCGAAGCCTTGACGCGGTCACTGTTGCCCGGCTTGCTTAGCCATGTGGGGATGCAGGGCGAGGGCAAGGTTTTCCTGGGGGCGCGCAATCGTAAGTTCCGGCTTTTCCCGGGGTCGTACTTGGCGAAGAAACCGCCCAAGTGGGTAGTGGCGGCAGAGCTGATAGAAACCTCCCAACTCTTTGCGCGTGTGGCGGCCAAGATCGAGCCCGAGTGGGTGATTGAGGCGGCGGGAGAGTTAATCCAGAAGCACTACTTCGAACCGCATTGGTCGAGGCAGCGGGGTCAGGTTGTGGCCTACTTGCGCAGTAGTTTGTTTGGTCTTGTGCTGCAGGATCGCCAACGCGTGAACTACGGAGCCATTGACCCTGTTGTGAGCAATGATATTTTGGTGCGCGCCTGTTTGGCCGAGGGAAATTATAAGGGCAGTGGCGCCTTTTTTAAGCACAATCAGAGTTTATTGGCAGAGTTGGAAGACATGGAATCGAAGTCGCGGCGCCGCGACTTGGTCCCCGACCCTGAGTCCTTGTACCGCTTTTATCGGGCGCGTGTGCCTGATCACGTCGTGAACTTAAAGGGGTTTGAACACTGGCGGAAGCAGGCTGAGCGCGACCAGCCCAAACTCCTGTTTGCACAATTGTCGGACGTGGCGTTGCGAGCCATCGATGGCAATATCGATGCCCAGTTCCCCGATCATATCGAATGGCGGGGTGTGAGATTTAGCCTACGCTACCGTTTTGATCCTGGGCACTCGGAAGATGGCGTCACCGTCATGCTGCCCATCGCGCTGCTGAATCAGGTGCCGCGGCATTTGTTTGACTGGCT
This sequence comes from Pseudomonadota bacterium, assembly GCA_041163785.1. Lineage (GTDB taxonomy): Bacteria > Pseudomonadota > Gammaproteobacteria > Pseudomonadales > JAHEIH01 > JAHEIH01. The sequence continues at coordinate 2,325 of JBEAQQ010000060.1, read as the reverse complement.
AGTGCCCGGCATGTTGCGCGACAAATGTGTTGAATTGGTCAAAGCACTGCCCAAAAACCTTCGCAAGCAGTTTGTTCCCGTGCCCGACACTGTTGACAGGGCGATGTTGGAGCTGAAGGTTGACGATGTGCCCCTACAGGATGCTTTGGCTCATGCCTTGAAGCGGGTGACGGGTATCACAATTAAACCCGAGGATTGGCAACCCGAGGGTTTAGATAATTTCTTTTGCTGTCATTTTTCACTGTTGGATAGTGATGGCCAATGCGTTGCTAGTGGCAACGACCTTGAGGCCTTGGTGTCTCGCTTTTCTGCCTTGGCTGAGCAGGCGCTGAGCGAAGAGGGCGGCGATGATTTTGGTCAGCAGGGCATCACGCAGTGGGACTTTGGCGAACTGCCAGAGAGTCATCACTTTGTGCGTGGCGGTATCGAGTTAAGAGGTTTTCCTGCGCTTGTAGATCGCGGCGACTCGGTGGAATTAATGCTGTATGAGAATAGCGACCGCGCCCGACGACACAGCCGTGAGGGTATTATTCGCTTGTTGCAGCTGGCGTTGCCGGACAAGGTGCGCTATCTGCGCAAAGAGCTGTTGCGGGGCAACCAGTGGACGCTGTTTTGTGCTGCCCTCAATATTAAACACGAGCAATTGCTAATGGACTTGGTTTACGCGGCGTTTGATACGGTGTTTTTGTCCGCTGAGACACTGCCGCGCAACGCGCAAATGTTCGCCGCGTGCATTGAAAAAGGCTCGCCACAATTGCTCTCTGTCGCGCAGGACTATCAAACCCAGTTGTCCAATATTGCACCTCTCTACCAGCAGATAGCCAGTCAGCTGAAAGGTCGAGTATCGCCGGCCTTTTTGTTTGCTTTTGGCGATATTAAACGTCAGTTGACCTGCCTGTTTGAGCCAGGCTTCTTAAAATATACGGCCTACCCGCAGCTGCGCCATTACCCCCGGTATTTGAAGGCGATTTTGGCCCGTCAGGAAAAATTGGCGGGGGGATTTCAGCGTGACAAAATTCAGATGGCCGATTACGCCGACCACTGGGCTATGATCCAAGATATACTCGGCGGCGAACACAAGGTGTCGCGTTGGAATGGCGAATTTATCAAATACCGCTGGATGATGGAGGAGTTGCGCGTCTCTATTTTTGCGCAGCAGTTAGGTACCGATCAGCCCGTGTCGCTTAAACGGATGGCGGCCCAGCGGCAATTAGTGAACGCCATCTAGCGGGTACATATCGGGTCAAAACCCCACAAAATAAGGCGAATCATCGATTTGCCATCGATCATTTCTGTACCATTGCCCGCTTGTGCATTAAAATCAGTGTTTTGGTGGCGTATACCAAGCGAGACGATGTTGAAAAAATCATGGCTGACAATTTGCTTGCTGGCGTTCGTGCTCAGTATCCCAGCCCAAGCGCAGGATGCAGCATGGGACGAGGCTTTGTTGCAAAATGACGTCGACCCCTGGGAAGGCTTTAACCGCAAGATGTTCACCTTCAACGATTGGTTCGATGGGGCTCTTCTAAAACCGACCGCCAAAGTCTACGATACTGTCACGCCTCAGTTTGTCCGTTCAGGTGTGGGAAATTTTTTCAGTAACCTCGGTGAATTGCCCACTATCGGCAACGATATTTTGCAGGGTAAACTTGGCCGTGCGGCCAGTGCCACAGGGCGATTCTTGATAAATTCTACCTTGGGGTTGGCGGGTGCCATCGATGTCGCTACTGAGATGGGTATCGAACACCACGAGGAAGATTTTGGTCAAACCTTGGCCGTTTGGGGGGCTCCCTCAGGGCCCTATCTAGTGTTGCCATTTTTAGGCCCTTCGACGGTGCGCGATACCGGTGCCATGGTTGGCGATTGGGGTACCGATGTCATGAGTCACGTCGAAGATGTGGAGACGCGTAACTCACTGCGAGCACTTGAGATTGTCGATCTACGCGCTGGTTTATTGGCGGCTGAGGAATTGATGATCGGCGACCGCTATGTCTTTATGCGTGATGCTTACCTCCAGTCACGCGACTATGAAATTGCTGACGGCGAAGTTGCGACCGACGACTTCGGCTTTGATGATTTCTAGGTAGGGGAGCGCGCGGCCATGCACGATGATCAAAACCAGCAAGATATTCGTATATTGGTCATCGATGACGACGCTTTGGTTCGTCAAAGCGTTGCCGATTATCTGACCGACAGTGGCTACCTTGTCGACGTGGCCAGCGACGGCAAAAAGGGTCTTGCCCTGTTCGAGGCGCTTCACCCAGACCTCATTATTTGCGACCTGCGCATGCCTGAAATGGATGGCTTGAATGTCTTGCGCATTCT
>JBEAQQ010000059.1:0-2856 GCA_041163785.1 Pseudomonadota bacterium | reverse complement strand
AGCAAAACACCCGCCAGCAAACGCAGTGCAGGCATCATGGCTTTCAGGTCGCCACCGATGGCTGCGATGCCGCCACCAAGCAGCCCCGCGATGATCGCGTAGCTAGCGACACGGCTGGTATTGAAAAGTGTAATTCGCCAGGGTGATGATTGTTGTTGCCCTAGCGCGGCGGCAATACCTCCACACATACCCATGCAGTGGCCGCTACCGGCAAGCCCCATCAATACAGCAGCGATAAATCCCTCAATCATGATTGCTTGTCCTTGCGACTTTCTGTGTTGTCATCGTCAAATAAGATGCGGCTGGCTTCGTTGTCTAAATCTTCGTATTGGCCGCTGTTGATTGACCAAAACAGGAGTGCGATGACGATGGCCGCGAAGACCAGCGCGATAGGTATCAGAAGGTAAAGACTGTCCATACGGTTTATTTGCCTTTAAATCTTAACGCGTTAATGACCACCACCAATGAGCTAAGTGACATGCCAATAGCCGCTTGGTAGGGCAGAACGGCACCGGTCATAGCCAATGGAATGGCGCACGCATTGTACAACAGTGCCCAGACGATGTTTTGTTTGATAACCCGCTGACATTGTGTGGTCGTCTGTAAAGCATAATCCAAGGCGCGTAGATCGGGGTTGAGTAGGATCAAGTCGGCATTGGTTTTAGCCAACTCACTCGCCATACCCATTGCGATTGATAAATCAGCGCCAGCGAGTACGCCGACATCGTTAATGCCATCGCCTACCATGAGCACGCGGTGGCCTTGGCTTTGTAGGGCTCGAAGGTAGGTGAGTTTGTCTTCTGGCGTCACCCTAGCGCGCCACGTATCGATGCTTAGTGTTTTAGCAACGGTGTCGACGGCATCTTCGCTGTCACCACTCAGAATATCAATGCGCAAGCCTCGCGAGCGGAGTGAGGCGATGGCATCGACAGCGCTGCTCCGCAAGCTGTCATTTAAGGCAAACCAAGCGATGACCTGCTCGTCGCGTGCGAGACAAATCCATTGGCCGCTCTCCGGTGCTTCTGTATCGCCCGGATGGCAAAAGGCGGGCTGCCCAAGTCGGTATGAGTGGCCATCGAGCCTACCTTCGACACCTTTGCCGGGTATCGTTTTTAGTGACTCAAAAACGATGTTGGTTTCGCTAATGTGATAAAACGCACGGGCGATGGGGTGTTCGCTGTCGCGCTCCATTGCCGCAGCGAGCGCCAGGCAGGTATTCGAATCAATATCGCCCACGGCGCGGCATTCGAGGAGTTGAATGTGTCCCGAGGTCAGTGTGCCGGTTTTATCAAAGATGACGGTATCGATCGATTTAAATTTGTCGATAACATCGCCTGAGACAACCAGTAACCCCATGTTTTTGAGTCGTGTCACCGCCGCTGTGAGTGCGGTGGGCGTAGCGAGTGATAGGGCGCAGGGGCAGCTAACGACAAGCACTGACAGCGCAATCCATATCGCATCATCAGGTGCAACGCTGTACCAATAGGCCGCGGTGGCGGCAGCGAGAACTAATATGGTGCTAACAAATTTAACCGCCATTGCGTCGGCGAAGGCTGCGATCTTGGGCTTGTTGGCCTGCGCGTTTACCAGCATGTCGTAAACCGCATGCAGGCGCGAATTGTCAGCGTTGTGGCTAACACTCACTTGCAAAGGGGATTCGATATTAATTGTGCCTCCCAAAACATGATCACCCTCACATTTCGCCTGCGGTAAGGATTCGCCGGTAAAGGTCGATTCGTCCACGCTGGATTCGCCTTTGGCCACAACGCCATCCACGGGGATCACTTCGCCGGGCTTAATGACGAGCAGGTCGCCGATGTGGATGTCAGCCAGCGCCGTGGCACTTGGTTGCTGTGCACCATCGCGTAAAACCATGGCGCTTCTGGGAAGTATGGCTCGAAGCGCAGTGGCGGGATCCCCTAGTTGATGACGGGCACGCATTTCGATGTAGCGCCCCAGCAATAGAAGGAAAGTAAACATGATGATGGAGTCGAAATAGACAGCACCAGTACCCGTGATGGTGGCTAGCATGCTTAGGCTGTATGCAATGCCAATGGCAATGCTCACAGGAAGGTCCATGCCGGCGCTTTTGGCGAGAAGGCTGCGCCAAGCATTACTGAAAAACGGGCCGGCGGAGTAAAACACTACTGGAGAAGCTACCAAGGCACTAACCCAGCGTAGGTAGTCCCTGTATTCGACAGAAATATCACTAATGTCACCCGCGTGCAGGCCTATGGCAAACATACCGACCTGCATCATGCCAATAAATGCAACGCCTAGGCGCTTCAGAAATTGCCGATTCTCACGTCGCTGGCTGTCTTTTAGTGCGTCGGTCAAATAGGGCTTGGGTGTGTAGCCGAGAGCGGCGACTCGGTTAACTAGGGTAGAGAGGTTTGTTTTTGAGGTGTCCCAGCGAATTCTCAAGCGTTTGTCTTGGAGGTTCAGGTGGGCATCGCTCAGTCCATCTTGGTTGTGCAGGGCATTTTCAATTAACCAGGTACAGGCGGCGCAACTCACACCGTCCACCAAAATATCCGCGCACTGTAGACCATTGTCTTCGCTGTGCACGAATTCGCGATTAAAGGCACGTTGATCAAAAAGCGTAAAATCTTCGTTAACGCTTGGTTCTGCTTTAAGCGCTGGAGTCGTGCGGTACTGATAGTATTGTTTTAGACCCGACTCAGCGATGGTTTCGGCCACAGCCTTGCAGCCATAACAACACATGGGTCTATCGGCACCATCTATACGGGCGCTGATGGTGACGTTGTTCGGAATGGCTTCGTGGCAGTGAAAGCAGAGCTGGGCCATGGGCACCCTTACAGTGATAGGGTGAGCTGGCCCGGATGATACTCGCCA
>JBEAQQ010000058.1:0-3911 GCA_041163785.1 Pseudomonadota bacterium | reverse complement strand
GTATCACCCGAACAGACCGATGAGGATGAGTACACCGAAGCAGATATAACCCCACCCAAATTTTAGACGGGGTTGGCAATATCAATAAAGTGATGGGCGAGGCCAAAGTGCTCGCCCAGATGATCACCAAGCGCTTTAACACCATAGCGCTCCGTCGCGTGATGCCCTGCCGCCACATAGTGAATTCCCATCTCCCTCGCCTGATGCACGGTGGGCTCAGAAATTTCCCCCGACAAAAACAGCTCCGCCCCAAGGGTTTCTGCGGCCGGCAACATTGACTGCGCAGCACCCGTGCACCAGGCCACTTTACTCACACAGGCCTTATCTGCAGGTATATGTAAAGGCTCACGCTCCAAGGTGCGACCAACATTTAGAAGTAGATCACTGACCGCCACAGGATCATCAAAATGCGCCATCCAAATAAGACCATCCTCACTAGCAGCATAACCTCCCCAACCCAGTCTTCGACCCAATTGCGCGTTATTTCCCAATACCGGGTGAAGGTCTAATGGCAAATGATACGCCAACAAACTGATATTATTTCTGAACAACTTGGCCACTCGACGACCCTTCATACCTTTTAGAGCCTCAGACTCACCTCGCCAAAAGTAACCATGGTGAACCAGCAAAAGATCTGCCCCCACAGAAATAGCCGCATCTATCGCCGCCTCATTGGCCGTCACAGCAGTCGCGACACAACGCACGCTATCGCCAGCCTCGACCTGCAAACCATTGGGGCAATAATCTTTTACTGCCTGACTTGCCAAATGGTTATCACAATAGGCTACCAAATCGTGTAAAGAGACAGACATTCCATTCCATTCCTGTGTTTTGTCTATGATATAGTGCCAAGACTAACAACATTTTAATAAGACGTCACACACCATGTCTCAAGTAAAACGTTATCTTTGGCCCATCCTGTGCGGCACACTTTTATCGGTCGTACTGATACAACAATATCCCGATTTAGTCGGCTTACCCGCCGCACCCACCAATGCCTCTCCCAGCAGCAACCTTTCGTTTGCCTACGCTGTGAGCAAGGCCACGCCCTCCGTGGTCAATATCTACACAGCGACCACCGTTCGCGACAACACAAGCCAACGCCGCAACACCAATGAGCGCACATCGCTCAGCCTAGGCTCGGGCATTATTATGGATGAGGCGGGTTACATCCTCACCAACCTACACGTCATCAATGGCGCCGATCAGATTTTGGTCATGCTTTTCGATGGCCGTGAGTCACTGGCCAAAGTCGTCGGCGTCGACCCCGACACCGACCTCGCCGTACTCAAAATCGGGCTCACCAATCTCAACCCCATCACTGTGGGCGACCCCAACCAAGCGCGAGTTGGCGATGTGGTACTCGCCATTGGCAACCCCTATGGATTTGGCCACAGTGTCAGCCAAGGCATTATCAGCGCCACAGGGCGCTACAATCTAAAACTCACCAAGTATGAAAACTACATCCAAACCGATGCCACTATTAACCGCGGCAACTCCGGTGGCGCACTAACCGATACAGAAGGCAATCTACTTGGCATTAACTCAGCCCTATTCAATCCCAACAGCGACAGTAGTGACGGTATTGGTTTAGCCATACCCGCCGACATCGCCACACATATCATGCAGTCCATTATTTTACACGGGCGCGTTGTGCGCGGCTGGATGGGTGTCGAAGTTGAGCAGATGCGCCCTAGCGACCTAAAAGACCTCAATCTTAACCAAGGGTTATTGATCACCGGACTGAGCGAAGGTGGCCCGGCATTTAAAGCCGGCCTGACTGTGGGTGACATTATCACCCACATCAATGGCCGCCTCATTAACGACGCACGGGCCGCCATGAATCGCATCGCCCTTTCTACCCCAGGACAAGGGGTGGACATTGAATATATGAGAAGCGGGGTCGCCTACCATACCGAGATTATCGTCGGCACACGCCCCTCAGAGAACTAGACGAGCAATGCATCCAGGGCAGCCAACAGGGCTGCATTTTGGGCAGGCGTACCAATTGTGATGCGCAGAAAGTTGTCAATCCGAGGCTTGGAGAAGTGACGCACGATCACCCCGTGCGAACGAAGCCCAGCTGCAAGCTCACTGGCAGGCACACTGTTGTGGGCGGCAAACACAAAGTTAGCCGATGAGGGTAACACCCGGAAACCGCGCTCAGCCAAGGCCTCTACCAACAACTCTCGATCCCTGATAACCGCCTGGCATGTCACCTGAAAATAAGCCTCGTCTTGGAACGATGCCACCGCTGCAAGCTGGGCCAATCTATCTACTGGATAGGAGTTAAAGCTGTCCTTAACCCTCACCAAGGCCTCAATTAGATCGGCGTGACCTAGCGCAAAACCCACCCGCATGCCCGCCAGAGCTCGCGACTTAGACAGCGTCTGCACCACCAGTAGATTATCGTAGCGCGCCACCAATGAAGCAGCACTTTCACCACCAAAATCGATGTAGGCCTCGTCGATAACTACAACACACTCTGCATTTGCCTCGAGTAACGCCTCTATATCTGTCAGCGGCAATAGCCTACCCGTTGGCGCATTGGGATTGGGTAGTATCACCCCACCAGCATCGCGGTAGTCGGCCTCGCAAATCGAAAAATCCTCCGCCAGCGGCACGGTGCGATAATCCACACCGTACAAGCCGCAGTAAACCGGATAAAAGCTGTAACTAATATCAGGGAAAAGCAGAGGTTTAGGCTGTATAAAAAAAGCGTTGAAAGCATGCGCCAACACTTCGTCAGAACCGTTGCCGACAAAGACTTGGCTAGCCTGCAATCCATAGTACTCAGCAATGGTGTCTACCAACGTTTGTGATGCAGGGTCGGGATAAAGCCGTAAATCATCACCACGGTTAGCCAATTCGTCCTGCAGTACCTCGAGCACCTTAGGCGACGGTCCATAAGGACTCTCGTTCGTATTCAACTTGACCAAGTTCGAAATTTTTGGCTGCTCCCCCGGCACGTAGGGGTGGAGCTGATGGACATGCTGCGACCAGTATTTTGACACGTATTATTCCTCGCCCAACATACGCATTTCCGCCGACCGCGCATGCGCGGTCAGAGACTCACCCCTGGCGAGCACCGATGCAATGCCCGCAAGTTCTGATGCCCCCTGGGCGGAACATTGAATAATCGATGAGCGCTTTTGAAAATCATACACCCCCAAAGGCGAAGAAAAGCGCGCCGTGCCTGACGTAGGCAGCACATGATTGGGACCCGCACAGTAATCACCCAACGCCTCAGGCGTATAGCGGCCCACAAAAATCGCCCCGGCGTGGCGAATGTGCGGCACGTAACTAGCGGCATCCTCCACCGACAATTCCAAGTGTTCAGGTGCGATACGATTAGTCAACGCTATCGCCTGAGACATGTCATCCACCAACACAATAGCACCTCGATTGCGCAGCGAGGTCTCAATAATGGCGGCGCGCTCCATCGTCGGCAACAAGCGATCAATACTCGCCGACACCTGCTCGGCAAAGCCTGCATCCGTGGTGATCAAAATAGATTGGGCATTCTCGTCATGCTCAGCCTGTGAAAACAAGTCCATCGCAATCCAATCCGGATTCGTCTTACCGTCACAGACAATCAATATTTCCGATGGACCAGCAATCATATCTAGCCCGACTTGGCCAAACACCGCGCGTTTCGCTGTGGCGACATAGATATTGCCCGGACCAACAATTTTATCCACCTTTGGCACACTGGCTGTTCCATAGGCCAAGGCCGCAATAGCCTGCGCGCCCCCAATGCGGAACACGCGATCAACGCCTGCAATATTCGCCGCCGCTAACACCATGGGATTGACCTCGCCACGAGGTGTGGGAACAACCATGACAATCTCATCCACACCCGCCACCTTGGCTGGAATGGCATTCATCAATACTGACGACGGGTAAGTCGC
>JBEAQQ010000057.1:0-7176 GCA_041163785.1 Pseudomonadota bacterium | reverse complement strand
ATTAGGCCGCTTCCCCCTTGGCCCCACGCCTTATAAAGATTGAAAAGAGCGTCGGAGGGCGCGTTGTTGGGGTCCGCCATATTTTCTTCCATGGCGGCCTTAGCGATGCGATTGGCAATGACGCGGCCGTTGGGAAGGGTGAGGGGCTCGAAGAGTGACATGATACTTACTTCATTAGTTGGTTAAGCTTTTGTGCCAAGATCTTGTTGACCATGCCTGGATTGGCTTGTCCTTTGGTCGCCTGCATAATGGGCCCCATGAAGGCGCCCATCATTTTTTGGCGCTTGCCCTCTTCGGCGGCTAAATAGTTCGCGACTTCTTGGGGTTTGCTAGCGAGGATATCGTCAACAATCTGCTCGAGGGCGCCGGTGTCTGACACTTGTTTCATGCCGTGTTTTGCAATGATGTCGTCGGCCTTGCCGCCTTCATTCCACATCAATTCGAACACCTTTTTGGCTTGCTTGTTGGAAATGGTGTCGTCAGCGATGCGTTCGATTAGCCCGGTTAATTGCTCGGGGCTGACGGGGCAGGATTGGATATTAGTGTCGTTGGCGTTTAGGCTGGCGGAAACATCTCCCATAATCCAATTGGCGCAAAGTTTAGCGTGGCCATTGGCCGCCGCTGCCTCGAAGTAGGCCGACAATGGGCGATCAGCTGCCAATATACTGGCGTCATAATCAGATAGTTGGTATTCACTCACAAAGCGTGCTGCGCGCTCGTCGGGCAGTTCAGGGATATTCTGGCGAACGCGTTCTACGAAGCCCTCGTCAAGGACGACAGGCAATAAATCTGGACAGGGGAAGTAGCGATAGTCGTTGGCTTCCTCTTTACTGCGCATGGCACGAGCTTTCTTGGTGTCGCCATTGTATAGGCGAGTTTCTTGGATGATTTTGCCGCCGTCTTCAAGGACGTCTATTTGGCGTTCCACTTCAAGTTTGATGGCTTCTTCCATAAACCGGAAGGAGTTGAGGTTTTTAGTTTCGGTACGTGTGCCAAGCGGTTCGCCGGGGCGACGTACAGAAATGTTGACGTCGAAGCGCATTGAGCCCTGTGCCATCTCCCCATCGCAAATGCCCAGTGAGGTCACAATTGCGTGTAAATGTTTGGCAAAGGCAACGGCTTCCTCGGCGTTGCTCATGTCGGGCTCTGAAACGATTTCGATGAGCGGGGTGCCGGCGCGGTTGAGGTCAATGCCCGACATGCCGTGAAAATCTTCGTGCAAAGACTTACCGGCATCTTCTTCTAGGTGGGCGTGGTGAATGCGCACTCGCTTGGTGCTACCGTCGCTCAAATTGATATCGACATGACCCGCACCGACGATGGGCTGTTCGAGTTGCGTCGTTTGGTAGCCCTTTGGCAAGTCGGGATAGAAGTAGTTCTTGCGTTCAAAGTGTGAGGTTGTACCTATCTTGGCATTTACCGCCAGACCAAACATCACGGCGTATTCGAAGGCCTTGGCATTCGGTACGGGCAGGGTGCCGGGCAGGGCGAGATCGATCGCGCTGGCCTGTGTGTTTGGGTCAGCGCCGAAGGCGGTGCTGCTACCGGAGAAAATTTTTGATTGCGTGGCCAACTGGACGTGTACTTCGAGGCCAATAACGGTTTCCCAGCTCATGTCGCGCTCCTTATTCCAAGCCCGCGGGTGTGCGGGTATGCCAGTCGGTGGTCAATTGATATTGATGGGCCAGTTGCAATACGCCCGCTTCGTCGAAATGTCGACCAATCAATTGCAGTCCAACCGGGAGGTCTTGGCTGCTACCACAGGGGATAGACATGGCAGGGAGACCAGCCAAGCTCACAGGAATGGTGTAAATGTCTTCTAGGTACATCGCGATAGGGTCACTGGTCTTTTCACCGACCTTGAACGCGGGTTGCGGGCAGGTGGGACCAACGATGAAATCAACTTGTTTGAAGGCGTCATTAAAATCTTGGCTGATTAAACGACGCACCTGTTGTGCCTTTCGGAAGTAGGCGTCGTAGTAGCCAGCAGAGAGTGCATAGGTACCTACCATGATACGGCGTTTCACTTCTTCGCCAAAACCTTCGGCGCGGCTGCGCATGTACAGATCCAATAAATCCGCTGGGTCGTCACAGCGGTGACCATAGCGGACACCATCAAAGCGCGACAGGTTGGCTGAGGCTTCCGCGGGTGCAATCACATAGTACGCAGGTACCGCCAATTCAGTGTGAGGAAGATCGATATCTACAAGCTCAGCCCCCATTGAACGGTATTGCTCAATGGCAGTTTGAACGGCATCCCCCGTGGCGGTGTCGAGACCTTCACCAAAATACTGTTTAGGGATGCCAATACGCATTCCTTTTAACGAGTGGGAAAGCTTGCCACTGAAATCATCGATAGGCTGGTCGCTATTGGTGGAGTCCTTGGTGTCATGGCTGGCCATGTTTTGTAGCATGATGGCAGCATCTTCGGCGTTGCGAGCGATCACCCCTCCCTGGTCCAAGCTGGAGGCAAACGCGATCATGCCCCAGCGCGACACTCGACCATAGGTCGGTTTGATACCGCTTAGGCCGCACAGTGAGGCGGGCTGTCTGATTGAGCCGCCGGTGTCGGTACCGCTGGCAATAGGGGCGAGCTGAGCTGCCACTGCCGCCGCGCTACCACCCGATGAGCCACCGGCAACTCGGTCGCGATCCCACGGGTTGCGGGGCGTGCCGTAATAGCTTGTCTCGTTGGACGAGCCCATGGCGAATTCATCCATATTGGTTTTACCTAGCATCACTGCGCCGGCGCGGTCTAGGTTCTCAACCACGGTGGCATCGTAAGGCGCGACAAAGTTGTCGAGCATTTTAGAGGCGCAGGTGGTTTTGACACCTTTGGTGCAAAAAATATCTTTATGGGCGATCGGGACGCCGGTCATGGGTGCAGTATCGCCGTTGGCTAGGCGTTGATCGGCGGCCGCTGCTTGCGCTAGGGCGCGCTCGGGGCACACAGTGATGAAGGCGCGAAGGGAATCGTCTTTCGCGGCGATTCGGTCGAGATAATGCTGGGTGATCTCGACACTTGAAAATTGTTTGTCGCGCAGACCCTGCGCAATTTGGGCGACAGTCAGCTGATGCATGTCAGCGTCTCTCCTTGATGAGCGGGGTTATTCAATAACTTTGGGAACCAAGTACAGGCCTTGTTCCGCATTGGGGGCAATGGCTTGAAAAGCATCGCGCTGATTGATTTCGGTGACTTCGTCAGCACGCAGGCGCTGCAGCGCATCCAGTGGGTGTGACATGGGCGCAACGTCGGTGGTGTCGACAGCCTGTAGTTGATCGACGAGGCCTAGAATGCGAGTAATACGTTCTGCAACATCTTCACTGTCTTCGTCAGACACGGAAATGCGCGCCAGTCGAGAAAGTTTTTCTATCTCGGATTTATCAATGGCCATGGTGACTCCAGCACGGTTTGGCGGGCAGTTGCCGCCTTCACAAAAACGGCAAATTTACCACATATCACCGCGGCTAAACACAGTGATGACTGCAATAGCGCATATTCGAGTAATTAAATTGTCAAAAACATGTAAATTGACGAACAATTTTTTTTCAATTCGTATAGAATCGTTGCAATAAAACAAGTACCTAAGCCCTTTTGATATGGGCTTCTGCAAGTTTAAGGCAAAGTTATGTTTAAACGTCTTCGTGGTATGTTTTCTAACGATTTGGCGATCGACTTAGGAACCGCAAATACACTCGTCTATGTGCGCGATCAGGGCATTGTCTTGGATGAGCCCTCCGTTGTCGCTATCCGCGTACACAATGGTCAAAAAACGATCGAAGCTGTCGGTACAGAAGCCAAGCGGATGTTGGGTCGTACACCCGGCAACATCACTGCCATTCGACCATTGAAGGACGGGGTGATCGCGGACTTCCAAGTCACAGAAAAAATGTTGCAGCATTTTATCGCAAAAGTTCATCAAAATAGCTTCATTCGCCCCAGTCCTCGCGTGTTGATTTGCGTGCCTTGTCAGTCGACACAGGTGGAGCGCCGCGCGATTCGCGAATCGGCTTTGAGCGCTGGTGCGCGCGAGGTTCGCTTGATTGAAGAGCCTATGGCGGCAGCGATTGGTGCCGGCATGGCGGTTGAGGAAGCTGGCGGTTCGATGGTGGTAGATATCGGCGGCGGCACCACAGAGATCGCTATTATCTCTTTGAACGGTGTTGTTTATTCCGAATCGGTTCGCGTGGGTGGTGATCGCTTTGATGAGGCTATCGTGTCTTACGTGCGTCGCAACTACGGCAGCTTGATCGGTGACTCAACTGCTGAGCGCATTAAGCAAGAGGTTGGCTGTGCGCACCCCTCGTGCGAACTGCGTGAAATCGATGTGCGTGGTCGCAATTTAGCTGAAGGTGTACCGAAGGGTTTTGTGCTGCGCAGCGACGAAATTTACTCTGCTCTGCAGGATCCCGTGTCGTCTATCGTGCAGTCGGTGAAAGGCGCGTTGGAGAAGTCTCCCCCAGAATTGGCGTCTGACATCGCTGAAAGCGGCATTGTGTTAACCGGTGGTGGTGCACTGCTGCGTGGCTTGGATATTCTTCTCACTGAAGAAACAGGCCTACCAGTGATTGTGGCGGATGATCCTTTAACTTGCGTGGCTCGAGGCGGTGGTAAGGCGCTCGAGATCATGGATGCTCACAATATCGACTTGTTGTCGACTGAGTAAGCGGCGCGGCGAGGCTATTCAATGAAGCCGCTATTTCTTAAAGGGCCTTCGCTTTTTGCGAGGGCCCTTGTGTTTGGATTGATCGCACTTTTTTTAATTGTGGCCGACTACCGTCTCGGTTGGACGGCGCCTCTGCGCACGATCATGTCCAGCCTTGTCTCTCCCCTGTACAGCGTGATGGATGCCCCATCGATTATTTCAGATTGGTGGACTGACACGGTTGTTTCAAGAACGACTCTCGAGCGAAATAATCTGACGCTGCGCAATGAGGTGCTGGTGCTGCGAACTATGTCGCAAAGGCTCGCGGTATTGGAGGCGGAAAATGCCCAATTGCGTGAGCTATTAAATTCTTCGGCGCAGGTAAAAGGTCGCTTGCAGGTGGCCGAGTTGATTGCGGTTTCCCCCGACCCTGATTATCACACGGTCGTGATCAATCGCGGCAGTGAAGAAGGTGTCTATCTGGGTCAAGCAGTATTAGATGCGGGCGGTTTGATGGGGCAGATTGTCGAGGTACAAAAGAGCTTTAGTCGCGCCATTTTGATATCGGATGCCAGTCATGCCATTCCTGTCGAAGTGAATCGTAACGGTGTACGCTCGGTGTTGCGTGGCCTTGGAAGGCTTGATGTGTTGGAGTTGCTACATGTACCTGCGACGACGGATATCCAAGTTGGCGATATGCTGGTTAGCTCTGGTTTGGGCCAACGCTTTCCGCGGGGTTATCCCGTAGCGACAGTGACCTCGGTGACTTCTGATCCCGGAAAGCCCTTCGCGACTATCACGGCCGCGCCAACGGCAGAACTCAATCGCAGTCGCCACGTATTATTGTTGTTCGCGGCGCAATCTGTATTGCAGGCGGAGGGAGTGGATGTCGATAATTAGGGGTGAAAACTCCTCTATCTACATTAGTTTTTTGGTGGCATACGCCTTGACCGCGTTGCCGGTGAGTTGGTCGTGGTCGATGTGGATGCCGCACTGGGTGTTTATCACGTCGATGTTTTGGGCGGTCTACTTCCCACACAAGCACGGCGTGGGTTGGGCGTGGTTTGCCGGATTGTGGTTAGATATTGTCATCGGCTATCCGCTTGGTGTTAATGCTTTTGCTATGGCGATCAGTGTGGCATTGGTGATTTTTATTGCACCGCGTTTTCGTATCTACAGTGTTTGGCTGCAAACATGGATGGTATTTGTGTTGGCGGCGGCTTGCCAATTGCTCACTTTTTGGGCAAAAAACATTTACTCCCTGCCAATGAGTGGCTTGGAAAGTTTATGGGCGGCGGTGACGAGTGCATTGGTTTGGCCGCTTATCTATGCCTATTTACGGGTTGTCGCAAGGATATTTCATTTGATATGAAGGATTTGGTGCTCGCTTCAGCGTCACCGCGACGCGCAGAATTATTGCAGCAAATAGGGCTGCAATTCATGGTGTGCGCCGCGGATATCGATGAAACTCTGCAGCAGGGTGAAACACCTAGGGACTATGTTTTGCGCATGGCTCGTGAGAAGGCCCAAGCCATAAAGCAACGCTACCCAGAGGCGGTAGTGCTAGCGTCCGATACATCAGTTGTTATCGATGGCACGGTGTTGGGTAAGCCATCTGATGAGGAAGATGCCCACAGAATGTTATCGCTATTATCTGGTCGTACGCATCTTGTGCTTACGTCGGTTTGTGTTCTCGCCGAAGATGAGCAATGTGCTGTCAATCAGACCGAAGTGTTGTTCCGAGAGGTGAGCTCCTCTGAAATGGCGAGCTACTGGGCTAGTGGCGAACCCGCAGACAAGGCCGGGGCTTATGCTATTCAAGGCGTGGGTGCCAAGTTTGTGCAAAGGATTAACGGCAGTTATAGCGGCGTGATGGGTTTGCCACTGTTTGAGGTGGCCGCCATGTTAGGCAAGGCGGGCGTGGTAAGCGATTCATGAAAGAAGAGATTTTGATTAATGTGACCCCGTCGGAAACCCGTGTTGCTGTGGTGGAGAATGGCGTGTTACAAGAACTCCATGTAGAGCGAACCTCTAACCGGGGTATCGTAGGGAATATTTATCGAGGTAAGGTCGTTCGAGTACTGCCTGGTATGCAGGCGGCCTTTGTAGATATCGGCTTGGAGAAAGCCGCCTTTCTGCATGCGCAGGATATATTAGATAGCGCTGGCGAGCCCGTAGCTGAAGATGTCAATATACGAACATTGGTGCACGATGGGCAAGAAATGGTCGTTGAAGTGCTTAAAGAGCCGCTGGGAACCAAGGGAGCACGGGTCACCACGCAGCTATCGATATCGTCTCGCTATATTGTGTTCAGTCCATGTAATGACCATGTCGGTGTGTCGTTGCGGATCGAAGATGAGCAAGAGCGCGAGCGACTGAGGACGACCGTTGAATCACTGCGATCAAGCGTGCGCGACCTATTGCCCGGTGCGCCAAAGCGTCTAGGTTTCATTGTCCGCACCGCTTCTGAGGGCGTCGATCAAGAAACCCTCAAGGCGGATATGGAATTTACCGTGAAGCTATGGATGGG
>JBEAQQ010000056.1:0-22196 GCA_041163785.1 Pseudomonadota bacterium | reverse complement strand
GCACGTTGATATGGCCCACTTTGCGGCCGGGTCTAACGCTTTTGCCGTAGAGCACCACGCTGATATCGGGGTTGTCGTTAGCCATGTCAGGAATGTCGTCGCTACCCACCAAATTGAGCATGCCGCGCACGCCTTGGAAGGTAGGCTCGGTGAGTGGCATGCCAGTGACGCAGCGAATGTGGTTCTCAAACTGGGAGGCGGCTGTGTTGAGCATGCTCCAGTGGCCGCTGTTGTGTACGCGAGGCGCCAGTTCGTTGACCATCATGCTGTCATTGACGGCAAAGCATTCCATCGTGAGAACACCGATATAATTCCAGTGGTCGAGCAGACGGCTGAGATGGCTTTCGGCCTCTAGTCGCAAGCCAATTGGGATGCGTGAAGAGGGGGTCACGGAGCGACGCAGAATGCCATTCACGTGTTCGTTTTCAATCGCGTGGTACATGGCGATATTTCCGGCTTGGTCGCGGCAGCCAATCAAGGAAAACTCAAAATCAAAGGGCACCATGGCCTCGACAATCCAGTCGCCAAAGGCGACATCTTTGAGCGGCAGTTGCGCCAACTCATCCCAGGATTTTACACGGTGCTGGTGTTTGCCGTCGTAACCGTCGCGGCAGCTTTTGGCGATGTATCCCAAGGGGCTGTTGGTCGGTTCGGCCGGTGGATTAGCGTAGTCGAAGAAGTCAGTGACGGGGATGTCGAGCGAGCGGAGGGTACTCTTTTCCTTCCAGCGGTCGCCACAAATTTCCACCGCTTCGGGGTTGGGGTGCACGGTGACAAATTGGGCGCAGCGGCGGAGGAATTCGAGGTTGACTTGTTCTTTTTCTACGGTCATCACGTCGACATCGGCTAGAAAGGTACGCAGGGCGTCGTCGGTGGCGAGATCGCTGCGCAGCACGATGTTGCCGAGATCTTTCACGCATACAGTGTCTTCACCGTCTTCGCGAATGAAGCTGGCGGTGTGGCCAAGCGGTTGTGCCGCTTGAATCATCATTTGTGCAAGTTGGCCGCAGCCGTAGACAGCTATGTGCATTATTCGACCTCGACGGGTACGCCGTCGGTTTGCTGCTGACGCCAGGCGTCGAGTCGCGCCGCGAGGGCGGGGTCGTTCAACGCGAGTATTTGTGCTGCCATGAGGCCGGCATTGTAGGCACCCGCGCCGCCAACGGCGAGGGTACCCACGGCGATACCGCGGGGCATTTGCACGATAGACATTAGGCTGTCGAGGCCATCGTTAAACTTGCTTTTTACGGGGACACCTAGGACAGGCAGTGGTGTCATAGCCGCGGCCATACCTGGAAGGTGTGCTGCGCCGCCAGCACCAGCAATGACGACTTGTACACCTTGTTCTTTGGCGCTTTTGGCAAAGTGGGCTAAACGGTCCGGTGTACGGTGTGCGGAGACGACATTGGTCGCAAACTCAACGCCCAATTCGCGCAGCGGGTTGGTGGCCTCTTGCATGGTGGGCCAGTCGGAGCGCGAACCCATGATGATGGTCACGGGGGCGAAGTTAAGCGATGTCATATAATGTCTCCCATTGCTAGGGCGAGGTAGATCGGGATGGCTACCAGTACGTTAAACGGAAAAGTTATCGCCAATGAGGCGGTAATACTCAATCCAGCGTCGGCGTCGGGTAGGGCGCTTTTCATCGCGGCGGGAACGGCAATGTACGAGGCGCTGCTTCCCAGCACCATCAGTAAAAACGTTCCACCTGCACTCAGTGCCATGAACTGCGCTAAGCCCCACGCGAGGCTGGCTCCTACCAGTGGCATAAAAATACCAAATGAGGTCAAGAACAGGCCGTAACGTTTGATGGCATCCCATCGTTCGGCGGCTTGCCGACCCATTTCCAGCAGGAAAAGAGCGAGTATACCGTGAAAAAGCTCGCCAAAAAATGGCATTACGCGATCAATTCACTCCCCGGCCCATGCGCCGAGGATAATTCCCCCGATTAACAGCACTACACCCTGGTTCAAAAAGATCTCATGTAGCACTTCGCTGCGGTTGCTGTCGCCCCAAAAATGCGGTTTGGCGAGCAATATGCCTGTGAAAATAGCCGGCACTTCAAGCAGTGCAACGAACAAGGGTACATACGCTTCATATTCAAGGTTCAGGGATTCTGCCAATGCAACCGCTACTGCGTAAGTGGCCACGCTAACTGAGCCATAGTGAGCCGCCGTTGCTGCGGCGTCGATGCGAGGTAGTCCGCCAAAAAAGCGCAGCATAGGGTAGGCCAATAGCGGTAGTGTGGCGCCAAAGGCTATGACAAGGGCTGATTTACCGATGACCTCGCGCCAGTCACTCTCGGCGAGCGCGTGGCCACCTTTGAGACCAATGGCCAGTAAAAGAATAATGGTACAACTTTTATAAAGACTCTCTGGTAGGCGAAGGTCGCTGCGCAATAGCTGAGCGACCGCTCCAAAGAGGAAAAATCCGACGACGATATCTAGCGGCATGACGTATCAACTTTGACAAGGCTTAAGGTCGCCGTTGCACGGTGCTGCCAAATCGTTGAAAACACAGTGGCTAACAGCAGTGCAATACCAAGCCAAAGCATACTGTTGGCGGCGGGCATGTTGACGTTAATGCCGTAGACCAGAGAAATCAGGATCAAGCCCACGAAGGCGGAAAAGAGTGTGCTGCGGTGTTTCATAGTAACCTCCATTCATTTAAAGGCAATGTAAGGCTTGCAAAACATAAATAAAAATCAATAATAACTATTATTTTTATAGATTAAATATTATGGATAAGAACTTAGGCACGCTTCGGCAATTTGAACTATTGGTCACGGTGTTTGATGAGGGGAGTGTCACCCGCGCCGCGGAAAAGCTTTTTCTAACGCAGCCCAGTGTCACCATGCAGCTAAATAAGTTACAGGAGACCTTGGGTATCGATTTAACCTATCAACAGGGCCGACAGATCAAGTTCACTGAAGGCGGAAAAATGGTGGTGGAGCACGCTAAAAAACTGTTGACCGACTATTACGACCTTGGTCGTCGCGTTAACTTGCTAAAGGGCGTCGAGCAGGGCGGTCTGTCGTTGGGTATGGTGACCACAGCGAAGTATTTCATTCCCTACATGGTCGGTGAGTTTAGCCAGGCGCACCCGCGTATCGAGTTTCAGTTCAATTTGGGGAATCGCCAGCAAATCATTGAGCGCGCCTTAAGTGACAGGGATGATTTTTATGTTTTTAGCCATCCTCCTAAGGATCAGGAGCTCACCACGGTGCCCATGCTGGAAAATCGTCTTGTCGCTATTGCCTCGATAGATCACCCCTTTGCACGGCGCCAAACGGTGGGCTTAGAAGAGTTTTGTGAGCAGCCATTGTTGATGCGTGAAGCGGGTTCGGGGACGCGATTGTCGATCGAACAATTTTGCGCTCAAAAAGGTATTGAATTGAATGTGCGGATGACCATCGATAGTAACGAGGCGATTAAACATACCGTGATGTCAGGGCTGGGTTTAGGGATTGTCAGCGAGCACGTGTTGAGTCACGGTGGCAGCGACGGCGTCGCGCAGATCAATGTGGAGGGCTTAGACATAAGCAGTCGGTGGTATTTGGTCTACCGCCGGTCGCGGCCGCTGTCGCCCGCGGCCAGTGCATTTTTAGCCTCGGTAAATCCTGGCGCGATCCTTTAAATTTTGGCAAGTCACCCCGTGGGCATCACAGCCAGTTTCTGATTAAGCATGCGCCTGAGAAGCAAGAAACTCATGGTGGCTTGCACCATGTTGGCACCGAAGGACAGCTGCCAAAGTTGTGAACTATGAAAGTCGGGGCGGTCGACCAGCAGGTAGCAGCCAATAATCACGATAGAAATCCTGGTCACTGAGCTCAACAGCGAGGGTAGGGTGTTCCCCAGTCCTTGGTAAATACCGTTACACGACAGCAAAATGATGGAAGATAAAAAGCTAAAACCCGTCCAAAAAAGGTAGTCGCTACCTACCGCCAAGACCTCTGGCTCGTGGGTAAAAAAGCCTGTCATAGCACCGCCGAAAACGACGCAAGTCACGCCAAGTGAACCGAGGAGAACGGCGTTGAGCTTAAATAGGCTCGATAAAGTCTCTCGAATACGGTCGCCGTGGCCTGCACCATAGTTTTGCCCTACGATGGCGGGTGCGGCAAACGACAGCGCCAGGCCTGGCATCAGTAGCGACTGCAAAATACGTTGCCCTATGCCAAATCCAGCTTGGGCATGCGAGCCGAGGGTTTGCAGGGTGCCGTAGATAATTGCCATGTAGATAAACATGATGAGAAATTCGCCCCCAGTGGGAAGACCGATGCCAAGAATTTTCCCCCAGGTGGAAAAATTGGGGCGCAAGCGTCGCAGCTGGATGCTTAAAAAGCTTGGTGTTCTTTTGAAATATCGAATGAGTAGAATGACGCCTAGGGCCGAGGCAATCGAGCTAGACAGCCCCGCACCGGCGACGCCGAGGGGATGTCCTGTGAGCCAGCCGCTGACCAAAATGGGTGTGAGAATCACGTTCAATAATACACCGACCATTTGCAGTACCATGGTGGGTTTTACCACGCCTACGCCTCTAAGGCCGGCGATCATAACGGTAAGCGCGAATTGCAGCGCCATGTTGGGTAAAAAGAACCACAGGTAGGTGGTGCCGAGCTGGACGGTGGTTTGACTCTCGCTGAATTGGCGAATGTAGGTTTCGCCAAGCCCGTAACCCAGCACCAGGGTGGCTAGGCTAAACACGCCACACAAAAGCAGCGCTTGATTAAAGTCTGTGCCGGCTTCGGCGACATCTTTGCGACCTACAGCTTGGGAAATTAGTGCGGTGACGCCCACATTGAATACCTGGGTGGTGGCGATGATCAGAAAGTTGAGGTTGCCGGCGATGCCTACACCCGCTATGGCCTCTTCGCCAAGGCTGGACACAAAGTAAAGATCCACAATGAAGTACAGCGTTTGCATCAATAGCCCAATGCCGATGGGAATGGCCATGCGGACCAACAGGCTCGGAATGTTGCCGGTTGTAAGATCTTGGTGTTGGTGGTTGGTCATTGCGCGAACGCCTAAAATGAAGCGAGTCTATCACGTCGAAGAAGTCTGTGATGGGGGTTTTGATCTCAGTTGGCCATTTGGTCGTATAAAAAATCCTCTTTGCCGCGATGCGCTTGGTGGGGTTAGTATACAAACAATACATTTACAGGCTAACCATAATAATGTTTAAGATTCCCTTGCCTTCAGATATTGTTCGTCAGCTTTTACATAATAGGAATTACCAGTTCTGGCTATTGCAACTGGTGGGTTGGTCTGGCCACTCTATTATCAGTTTCTTGAGTCTTAACCTTTGGTATAACGACCCATCATTCATTTATATTGCCCACAATATTTTTCAGTCAATTTTGGGGGCTTTGCTGAGCTGGCCCCTTCGCGCGCTTTACAGTGCTTCGTGGCTCGAGTCTATTTTTTGGCGCACTGTGCAGGCGCTTTTCGCTGTATTGATCGTCTCTTTGATTTGGTCAGTTATTCGCATTGAAACCTTTATTATGATGACGGGTGAGCAAGGCCTGTGGTCGGAATTTGGCGGTTGGTACTTCTCATCTATTTTTGTTTTTGCGGCGTGGACCTCTCTGTATTTCGGTATCAAGTATTTCAATATGTTCCAAGAGGAGCACTCGGAGTTATTGCGGCTCGAGTTGGCGCGCAAAGAGGAGTTGCGCCGTTTAATGGAGGCGGAATCGGTCGCGCAAACGGCTAAATTGAAAATGCTACGCTATCAGTTAAACCCTCATTTTATGTTCAATACGCTCAATGCAATTATGTCGTTGGTATCGATGAATGAGAACGACAAGGCCAGCGGAATGCTCGTGCGTCTGAGTCAATTTATGCGCTATTCGCTGGATAAGGATCACGAGCATTTGGTGGATTTGCAGGATGAACTGGATGCCTTAAATTTATACCTCAATATTGAAGAGGTGCGCTTTCAGGATCGATTAGAGGTCACCTTCGATATTGAAGAGGGCATCACAAAGGCACAAATACCGGGATTGTTGTTACAGCCCATCGTGGAGAATGCCATTAAATATGCTATTGCCCCTTCAGAAGACGGTGGGCATATTCTTGTTGAGGCGAAGACACATAACGGCCGTCTGTGCCTGGCGATAAAAGACAGTGCTAAATCTCCTGTTGAGCCGCAAACTGAACTTAATGATGCCGTTGGTAATAAGGGATTTGGTGTGGGTTTGAACAATACAAGACAGCGTTTATCGACCATCTTCGGTAATGATTTTGAACTAGACGTCACCGTGGCTGAGGAAGGGTCTGGCTGTGTCTGTATATCGATGCCACTCATTATGGGGGGCGCCGCATGACCTTGCGTGCATTGATTGTTGATGATGAGCCGCTCGCCACCACGCTGATGGAGAAGTGGCTTGGCATGTTTGACGATATCGAAATTTTGGGGGTGTGTCGCAACGGTCGCCAAGCGGTCGAACAGTGTGAAATTCATCGACCCGATGTGTTGTTTTTGGATATTCAAATGCCGGGTATGACCGGGTTGGATGTGGTGGCGCGTCTGCAGGGTGATGTGATGCCAATGGTAGTGTTCGCGACAGCCTATGATGAGTTTGCACTGCAGGCCTTCGAGCTAAACGCGATTGATTATTTATTGAAGCCTTTTGATTTTGAGCGCTTGTCACAGTCCGTGCAGCGATTGCGTGAACGCAAGCGAATTAATGACATGGCTGATGTCAAGGCCCCCTTAATCAATGCTATTGCCGGGATAGGCCACGACGCTGATGAGGGTGCTTTTCAGGCGCGCAAGTTGGCGATCAAGGACGGCGGTGAAATTATTCTATTGCCTTTCGAAGATATTGAATGGGTCGATGCGGCGGGTGATTATATGTGTGTTCACTCCAATGGGGATACCCACATTATGCGGGTTACCATGAAAGAGCTGGAGTCAAAACTCAGTGCGCCAAACTTTTTGCGTGTGCACCGGTCCACCATCGTCAATGCGCAATGCATTAGTTCTGTGACAATCTTGCCCAAGGGGGAGGCGGAGTTGATCTTATCCGGCGGCGCTAGGTTGAAGGTGAGTCGCTCTTATCGGCAAAATATCCAGCATCTGCTCAAGTAATTCCGCCTCATCGCAGTAAAAAACCCGCTAGCCGCAATTGGCTGTGTCGCTCTAAAAGGTTGTGAGAGTCTACCTTTGACTTTATCTAACTTATTTATGAGCTATGCAACTAAGATCATTTTTTAAATCCCTCGCTAGTGCTGCCGCCGTATTAGGCGTGGTGGCCTGTTCTCAGCCGTCACCCGATCATTCCTCATCGGTAGATATCGACGCGCTTATCGCTAACATGACGCTTGAGCAAAAAGTCGCGCAAATGATGCAAGGCGAGATCAAGTGGGTAACGCCTGAAGATGTTCGCCGCTACGGCATTGGTAGCATTCTTAACGGCGGTGGTTCGTTTCCCTATTTAAATAAACATGCGTCTATTGAAGACTGGCAGAAACTGGCGGCGGATTTTCGCGAAGCTTCGCTCGATACCTCTCAAGGGAGTGCAGGTATTCCAGTCATTTGGGGTACTGATGCCGTACACGGTCACAACAATGTGATCGGCGCGACATTGTTTCCGCACAATGTGGGCCTTGGTGCAGCGCGTGACGCTGATTTGATGTACCGCATTGGCCGCGCGACAGCACTCGAAGTGTCAGCTACCGCTATCGATTGGATTTTTGCCCCGACGGTTGCTGTCTCGCAAGACGTGCGCTGGGGTCGAGCCTACGAGAGTTACAGTAGCCGCCCAGAAATTGTGGGTGACTACGCGGCGGCGATGATCAAAGGTATACAAAGTACCGGATTGGGTGCCACTGCTAAGCACTTTATGGGTGATGGCGCGACGGTAAAAGGTGATGACCAGGGCGATGTGGTATTGCCTTTGGATGAGCTTGTTCGTGTGCATGGTGCGGGTTACGTTAGTGCCATTGATGCGGGCGTTCAGGGTGTGATGGCCTCCTTCAATAGCTGGCATGGCGACAAATTGCACGGCCATAAGCAGCTCCTTACTGATGTGCTGCGTGGGGATATGGGCTTTCAGGGGATGGTAGTCGGGGACTGGAATGGTCATGGTCAGGTGGCAGGCTGCACCAACAAGAGCTGTGCTCAGGCGATTAACGCTGGCGTTGACTTGATGATGGTGCCCGAGGATTGGAAGGAATTGCTATTTAATACCGTCGAGCAGGTACGCCAGGGTGAGATCAGCGAAGCGCGTATCGATGAGGCTGTTAAGCGCATTCTTACCATGAAAAAAGAATTGGGTTTGTTTGAGAAAGCCATTGATCGCCCTGCAGTGAGTGTGGTGGGTAGCGCCGAGCATCGCGCTATTGCTCGTGAGGCCGTGCGCAAATCTTTAGTGTTGTTGAAAAACCAAGGGGCCTTGCCACTAGCGGCCAATGGTCATTACTTGGTGATGGGCGAGGCGGCTGACAATATTGGTCAACAGTCGGGCGGTTGGACGATTACTTGGCAGGGTACGGGTAACAACAACGCTGACTTCCCTGGCGGTAGCTCTATTTACGACGGTATCGCTGCAGCGGTTGAGCAAGCCGGTGGCAGTGTGTCGTTGCAGCAATGGGATGCCGCATCAGGGCAGCCAGATGCTGTTGTTTGGGTGTTTGGTGAGCGTCCTTATGCCGAGGGTATCGGCGATTTAGAGCATCTTGATTTTGTTCATCCCGATCCGTCTGAGTTGGCGCGTGCCAAGGCGTTTGCCGCGGCGGGTGTGCCCGTCGTCTCGGTCTTCATCAGTGGTCGTCCTATGTGGGTGAATGAAGAATTGAACTTATCTAATGCCTTTGTCGCAGCGTGGTTGCCTGGCAGTGAGGGTGTGGGCGTGGCAGATGTCTTGGTCGCCAAAGCTTCGGGCGAGCCCAATTATGACTTTACTGGGCGCTTGTCGTTCGATTGGCCAAAAGCGCCTATCAATGTCGCAAATGCTGAGGCGCCAGTGTCTGACGTGTTGTTCGAATACGGCTATGGCTTGGACTACGGTTCAGCTATGCAGTCTTGGACTACATTGAATGAAGAGGCGGTTGGCCTGGCGGCGGCTTCGGATGTGGTGGTGTTCAACCGTGGCATGCGTGGCGAGTGGAAACTGAGTTTACGTGATGCGCAGGGTGTGTCGCCGGTAAATGCCGCTGTGGTAGAGAGTCGTTCAGGAAGTGTCAAAGTGGCCACCACGGATATCGATGTTCAGGAGGACGGTTTGTTGTTCACTTGGCAGGGTGAGGGCGGCGTGCAAATGGCAGCGGCAGCCCCGCAGGATATCAGCGCGGCGGCGGGTTCGTCACTGCAGTTTTCAGTCACTTTACCTTACGGCGAGCCCGAGAGTTTCGTGGTGTCTATGGCGTGCGATAAGGGTTGTAATGGTGAGTTAGATATTGGTAAACACCTAGGGTCGTTGGAGAAAAATAATTGGCACATTGTGGCCATCGATCTGGCTTGTTTTGCATCAGACCTCTCGGCTGTTGATGCTGTGGTTGATGTAAGTGCGAGTGGTGCATTCCAATTGACGATACAAGATGTGCGCATCGCCAAAACGGCGGTGGTGCCAGTGACAAAGTGTGAGTAATGTTTAACATGGATGCGTTAAAAATTTTTGCGGCGGCGTGTTGTTTTGTTGTGCCGTCGTTGTCAGCGGAAGAGATGTGTACCGAGCAGGTATTGCATGAGACCTTTGATGGCCAACAATTGAATCACTCGCTGTGGAGTTATGACATAGGTGATGGCTGCGATATCAATTTGTGCGGTTGGGGGAACGGCGAGCAACAGTTTTACCACGCTGAAAATGTGTCGCTGCGCGATGGTCATTTGGTGATTCGCGCTGACGTTGACAGTGAAGGCAAGCGCATTCAGTCGGGCAAGATCACTTCGCGTGATAAGTTTGCGCAGCGCTATGGCCGTTTTGAAGCTCGCATAAAAGTGCCCGAGGGTTTGGGTTTGTGGCCGGCCTTTTGGTTGATGCCAGACAAGCAGGAAAAGTCTTGGCCCCTTGAGGGCGAGATCGATATTCTCGAGCGCCCTGGTCGCGACCTGGTGGATTTGCGTACCATTATCGGTGCTGCCCATTTTGGTGAAATCTGGCCGGGTAATACCCATTTCGCTCAGTTCTTAATTATGCCCCAGTCATGGCATCAGGATTTTCATCGCTTTGCGGTGGACTGGACCGAGGGGCAGATTGTTTGGTCGGTGGATGGACGAGAATTTGCCCGCTTAACAGAAAATGATGTGGCGCCCTACGCGTGGCCCTTTAATGGAAAAAGTTTTTACGTCATTTTGAATATGGCGGTAGGTGGCACCCTTGGTGGGGATGTGCACCCAGAGAGTTTCCCGGCTGAAATGCTGGTGGACTATGTCAAAGTGAGCAAATACGTTCCCTGCGACGGAGCTTGAGAGGAGTTGTGTTTTGCTTTCCCGTTTGTCGCGTAGCGAAACCAACTTGTCTCATATGGATATTTTTCTAAAACCGTCTGTGCAACATTAGGCTGACGGATATTTCAATAATTAACTATCAGGGTTTTACAGTTATGCCTAAACACCAGTTTTATAAAACTAAGATAGCCGCCGGCTTGTCGCTCGCTATCGGTGCTACGCTTCCTGTCGCACCAGCTTTTGGTCAAGAAGAGCAGGTGATGGAAGAGGTTGTCGTTACCGGTATTCGCTCTAGCTTGAAAAAAGCGATGGATACCAAGCGCGACTCTATCGGTGTCGTAGACGCCATCACAGCTGAGGATATGGGTAAATTCCCTGATACAAACCTTGCAGAATCACTACAGCGTATTACCGGTGTGGCGATTGATCGTGCTCGCGGTGAGGGTGCGCGTGTTACAGTTCGTGGTTTTGGTGCAGACTTTAACCTGGTGACTTTAAACGGTCGTCAAATGCCAACCCACAGTGGTTTTGGTCGCTCATTCGATTTTGGTGACTTGGCTTCTGAAGGTGTCGCTGGCGTTGAAGTGTACAAAACAGGCAAGGCCAATGTACCTACCGGTGGGATCGGCGCAACAATCAATATCAAAACCGCACGTCCATTAGACGATCCTGGCTTTAAGGCTAGCTTAGGCGTTAAGGCGATGAACGATACATCGACTATAACTGGCGATTCTATTACGCCTGAAATTTCGGGTATCTTTAGCAATACTTTTGCTGACGACACCATTGGTGTGGCGATTACCGCATCGCACCAAGAGCGTCACAACGGCCAAGCTTCTTCAAGCAACACCGAGTGGCTCGAGCGCCCCGGAGCCAATATTGCTGACAACGGTTCTAACACTAACCTGCCAGCCGCGGATGCCATTGTTGGCTTGCCTCAGCAGATTATTTATACCCTCGACGAGTGGCAGCGTACCCGTGACAACGGCCACGCAGTATTCCAGTGGGCGCCTTCTGAAACCTTTACAGCTACCTTGGATTACACCTACGCCAAGTTAGAGTTGGATCACCGTTATAACAACTTGTCTGCGTGGTTTGGTCCTACTGGTCAAATCGGTTCATACAGCAGCGGTGACGGCCCAGTCGTATCGCCTTTGACCTATGGTGAGACAAACAATAACCCCGACTTCCCGATGGGAGCAGGCTTGGACTCTTCAGTGAATGTGACCAAGTCGATGGGTATCAATTTGGAGTGGGCACCAACGGATCAGTGGTCGTTCTCGTTGGATTACCATGATTCACAAGCAACTCGCGACCCCAACAGCCCTTACGGCAGCTCTGCTAACTTGTCGATTGCTACCTTTGAGCGCCGTGGTGCCTTCGTTGATTACAGCGGTGATATCCCTGTATTGACCTTCGATTTAAGTGATCCTTTGTCACCCGATGACATGATGATCACCGGTAGTGTGTTCGGTAACAGCTGGGCGCGCATGGATATCGAGCAGGCGCAATTCGCGGGTAAGTTTGAGTTCAACGAGAATGCCAGTATCGACTTTGGTTTGTCGATGACTGATATTAACAACTTTGAGTCAGGTAGCATTGTTCAGCGTAACAGCTGGGGTAAGAGCCAAGCATCTGCCTACGGTGCCATCAGCGATTTATTGACACCTGCTTCGTTGACCGGTGTGTTTGATCAGTTTGCTTCGGGCGCTATGATCACAAATAACTTCTTTATCTTTGATATGGAAGAAATGGCTAAACGCGGTGAATTCTTACAGAGCTTGTCTAGCGATAACCCAATTTACTTGTCAACGGCTTTCGCGGGCGGTGACTGTGGTACAGGTTTCTGTGCAGACAGCAACCCCGGTTTCGGTAACCGTTTCCGTGAAGAGTCACAGGCCTTCTATGTAAACTTCACTGGCAGCGGTGAGGTCATGGGTCGCCCTGCAAACATGAACTTCGGTGTGCGCTACGAAACCACAGATGTCACTTCAAGTGCTGAATCTGTGAGCTACACAGCGATTAACTGGAGCTCAACCAACGAATTCGTTGCGGAGAAATCTGATACGTTGATCCCTTCAGAGTTGAAAGGTGATTACAGTGTCTTCTTGCCAAGTGTTGACTTCGATATGGAGTTGACGGATGACGTGAAATTGCGTGCTGCTTACAGCGAAACGATTTCTCGTGCAGGCTATGGCGATCTACGTGGCAACTTGTCTATCGGTAACATCTTGCGTGTCACTGAAGGTGTTCACGTGGCTGACGGCTCTGTGGGTAACCCCGGTTTGAAACCACACGAGTCGAAGAACTTCGATGTTTCTGTCGAGTGGTACTACGGTGAGACAAGCTATGTGTCAGCGGGTTGGTTTAAGAAAGACGTGGTGAACTTCGTCACTTCAGCAGAAGCTGAAGACGTTGTGTTGTTCCCCAACTTGGCTCACCCTGCGTTAGGCCCCTTGTACGCAGCCGCTATCGATGCCCTGGGCTCAACAGCTAACAATACGCAGATTCGTGACTACATCTTCACCAATTTTGCAGATCAACCCGGTGTTGATGTTGCCAACGGTGTGATTAGTGGTGTTGTTGGTCGTGACGATCCAGCCTACTTTGATGTAGATACGCGCATGAACTCTGATCAAGAAGCTACCATTGATGGTTTCGAATTGGCGATTCAGCACGACTTCGGTGAAACAGGTTTTGGCTTTATTGCTAACGCCACGTTTGCGGACGGTACTGCGGTATTTGATCGCTACTCTGACGATGCGCAGTTCGCACTGCCTGGTTTGAGCGATACGCGTAACTTTATCGCCTACTACGACAAAAATGGTATTCAGGTGCGCTTGGCCTACAACTGGCGCGATTCGTTCTTCAATGGTGGCGTAACCAAGCCTTCATACACCAAAGCGTATGAGCAATGGGATGCTAATGCTAGCTATGAAGTGAACGAAAACTTGACTATCTCGCTTGAGGCCATCAACCTCACCAACGAGACATTCAATACCTACGGCCGTTCAGAGCTACAATTCTACGGCGTTGGCCAGAGTGGACCTCGCTACAACCTAGCGGCTCGCTATACCTTCTAATCCAAGGTAGGCTAACTAAAAACAAGAACCGCCGCTGGCGGTTTTTGTTTATCTGGAGGCATGGTTTGACAAACAGGGTGACAAAACATATTGCTATCGTGGGGGGCGGTGCGGCTGGCTGGCTTTGCGCTGCGCGTCTGGCAGCTGCCATAGATCTTGCAGCTTCTGGTATGCGGATTACCTTGGTTGAGTCCCCTGATATCAAGAATATTGGCGTGGGAGAGGGTACGTGGCCGTCGATGCGGCAAACCTTGCAGCGCATTGGCATCACTGAGAAAGAGTTTTTATCCTGCTGTGAGGCAAGCTTTAAACAAGGCTCTAAGTTTGTGGGTTGGAAGCGCGGTGAGGATGAGTACTATTATCACCCCTTTACCGAACCTAGCCAGTATCAACAAATTAATTTAGCCGCGCACTGGCGCGATGATTTGGGGCGCTTTGACGCGGCTGTAGCGCCACAGTCGGATGTATGCGATCGTCATCTTGCCCCCAAGCAGTTGAATACCCCGGATTTCGCGGGGGTCTTACCCTATGGCTACCACCTTAATGCTGGCAAGTTCATTGACCTGCTGCGTCACTATGCTGTGGATAAATACGGTGTTCGGCACGTTTTGGCCGAAGTGACGGGTGTTGTGGCGAAAGGGGAGGATATCGATACGCTGTACACTCGGCAGCACGGTGATATTCAAGCGGATTTATTTATCGATTGTAGCGGGTTGAATGGTCTGTTGATCGATGGCCATTACCATGTGCCATGGCGCAGTGCTAAGCAGTATTTATTTAATGATGCCGCGTTGGCTATGCACCTTCCCTACGTGGATGAATCCGCTCCCATTCAGTCTGCCACTGTCGCCACCGCGACGCCCCACGGCTGGGTGTGGGATATAGGTTTGTCCTCACGCCGAGGAGTAGGGCATGTATACAGCCGAGAAATATCAACCGAAGCTGAGGTTGCTACCACCTTGCGTAGGTATGCCGTCGATTATGCCGGGCTTACAGAGCATGCCGCGGAGTCGTTGAGTTACCGTCAGATTACCTTTGATCCCGGGCATCGTGAGGTTTTTTGGCAGGGTAATTGTGTCGCTATTGGTATGGCGGCTGGATTTATTGAGCCCTTGGAAGCAACTGCGTTAGTGTTGGTTGAATTGGCAGCTGATATGTTATGCCGAGAGTTGCCGAATGACCGCGATGTGATGCGTGTGGTAGCGGCCCGTTATAACAAAGTGTTTAGCCAGCATTGGTCGCAGATCATTGATTTTTTAAAGTTACACTATGTGTTCAGCGAGCGGCAAGAGCCCTACTGGCAACGGCATCGTGAGGCGCAAAGTATCCCGATTTCGCTGGCTGAGCAGTTGCTCGTGTGGCGTACTAGGGCGCCATGGCACGATGATGCTATCGCTGCCTTGGAGATGTTCCCTTCGGCTAGCTACCAGTATGTTTTGTACGGCATGGGTTTCGCGCCGCCACAATCGACGATTATTTCTCGCCAAGAGATGGCATTACGCCAACAAGCCGGTACACTGTTTGAAAAGAACCAAGCCACGGTAAGACAGTTGCGCGAGCATTTGCCCACCAACCGGTTTCTCGTGTCTGATATCGCTAAACGCGGTATAAATTAACGCCTAAGGATGATCATGGCTAACTACCAGCTACTAAATAATATCGACCACGCCGATTTACGTGTGAACACCGAGCGCTCTGCCAGTTTGGGTGATGCCGTGATGTTTGCGGTGACCTATCCCTTCGAAATGCGCCAAGTGCAAGCACACTATCCCATTGTGCTGTTTAAAAATCCGCAGGACGGCCAGATGCACCCCGTGGCCTTGTTTGGCCTTAGTCAGGGCGAAAACCTCTTTTTGGGTGAGCAGGGCTGGGAGGCGAGTTTTATTCCAGCCAGTATCCAGCGTGCGCCATTTTTGGTCGGTTTCCAAGAAGATCCCAATGATCCCATGGCGGAGACCAAGCGTGTGGTTACCATCGATGTCGATCACCCGCGCGTGAGTAAAGAAATGGGTGTGGCGGTGTTTAGCGACAATGGTGGTCACACCGATTACCTACAAAAAGTGTCTGACCTTTTGGAAGCGATCTACAGTGGAGGTATTCAAAACAAGGCCCTGATCGCCGCGCTGGAGAAATACCAGTTGCTGCAGTCGATGGATCTCGATGTGGGCTTAGCCGATGGTAGCCACGTGCAGTTATCGGGGTTTTATGTCATTGATGATCTTGCGCTACAGCAACTTGCAGCAAGTGCGCTTGACGATCTCAATCAGCAAAGTTTGTTGCTTCCTATCTACATGATGGTGGCCTCGATGTCTCAACTGCGCGCCCTAGTGCAGCGCAAGAATGCTCGTCTAGGTTAATTGTGACAAGCGCGTTGACCCCCACCACGCTCACCTGCGACGCAGCGAGTATTGAGGCGTTGGTTAAAAGTGAGGTACCTGTCCTGCTCAAAGGTTTTGTATCGCACTGGCCGATGGTAAAAATGGCACAGGAGCAGGGGGCCAAGGCGGTATTGGATGATTTGATTCGGCGATACAATGGTCACCCAGTGCTGGCTTTTCACAGTGAGCACGCGGCGGCACGATTTTTTTATGACGACAGCGGGACGCGCTATAACTTTACCAAGCAGAAAGCGGATTTGGCAGAGGTATTGGCGTCGCTACAAGCCGGGCGGCAAGATACCTACTATGTGGGTTCTACCGCCACGGATCGTTGCTTAGATGGTTTCGACGAAGAGCACACCTTGCCCATGGGGGCACGACAACCTGTACAAAGTTTGTGGATTGGTAATCGCAGTACGGTGCCGGCACACTTTGACGTGCCCAGCAATATAGCCTGCTGTGCTTTGGGGCGTCGTCGCTTTACCTTATTCCCGCCTGATCAGATTGAAAATTTGTATATCCATCAAATGGACCTGACGCCCGCCGGCCAGACGGTGTCTGCGGTGGATATCGCTCGACCGGATTACCAGCGTTTCCCGCGCTATCGCCAGGCAGAGCAGGTGGCATGGGTCGCTGAATTGGAACCCGGTGATGCGCTGTTCGTACCAAGTATGTGGTGGCACAACGTCGAAGCGCTGGACGAGGTGAACGCGTTGGTGAACTTTTGGTGGCGCGAAGAACCCGCCTACCTTGGCCCGCCGGCGGCGGTGTTGAATCATGCGCTGTTGAGTATTCGCCATCTACCGAGGGCTCAGCGCGAGGCGTGGCGTGCGCACTTTGAGTACTATGTTTTTGGCGAGGCAGATTTATCCCATATCCCCGCGCAAGCTTTAGGTAAGCTGGGCGACATGGATGAGCGTTTGGCTCGCCAGTTGCGCGCCGAATTACAGAACCAATTGAAGTAGGAGAGGGTATGTCTGAGGGTATTCGCAATGTGGTTATCGCCGGTGGCGGTACCGCAGGTTGGATGACTGCGGCGGCCATGGCCGTGACGTTTGGTGGCCGTATCCGTGTGACACTAGTCGAGTCAGACGCCATACCCACCGTTGGCGTTGGCGAGGCGACAGTTCCCTCTATTTTTACCTTTCACCGCCTACTTAAGATTGCCGAACCCGATTTCTTGAAAGCTACCATGGGAACCTTCAAGTTGGGTATTAACTTTGAGGGTTGGAAAAACCCACAGAGCGACTATTTCCACTCCTTTGGGGATACGGGGCAGGGTTGTTGGGCGGCAGGCTTTCAGCATTTTTGGGCGCGCGGTCTGCGCGAGGGTATCGCGGCAGAATACGGCGAATACTGTCTTGAGCTACAGGCGGCTAAGCAGAATAAATTCAACCTTACCTCGGACGCTCAATTGAACTATGCCTATCACCTAGACGCGGGTTTATATGCGAAATTTTTGCGTGTTGTGGCAGAAAAGCATGGTGCTGAGCGCATTGAGGGCGCCATTGAGCATGTGTTAACGCGTTCGGATAATGGTTATATTGAGGCGTTGCAACTCGCCAGTGGTCAGCGTGTCGAAGGCGATTTATTTATCGACTGCACCGGGTTTCGCGGTCTGTTGATTGAGGAAACTCTCAAGGCGGGCTACGACGATTGGTCGGAATATTTACCCTGTAATCGCGCTGTGGCGCTTCAAACAGAGGCGACAGAACCGCCTAGGCCATACACCAAGGCGATCGCCCATGATTTTGGTTGGCAGTGGCGAATCCCTCTGCAGCACCGCACTGGTAATGGCATTGTGTTTTGCGATAAATACGTGTCCGAGGATGAGGCGACGGCTACCTTGCTGGCCAATGTGACAGGTGAACACCGTACGGAACCACGGTTAATCAAATTCACCACCGGGCAGCGGCATCAATATTGGCTGAAAAACTGTGTGGCAGTGGGTCTCTCGAGTGGTTTTATCGAGCCGATGGAATCGACCAGTATACATATGATTCAGCAGGCCGTTATGTGGCTATTGTTGATGTTCCCCAACGATCGTATCGATCCAAGTGTGGTGCAGGATTACAACGAGCGCATCCGTCGCGAAGTCCTCTATATCCGTGATTTCATTGTCTTGCACTACCACGTGACCGAGCGACGCGGCACGCCGTTTTGGGACTATTTGGCGAATATGCCTATTCCCAAGACCTTGCAGCACAGGCTCGATACATTCCGAGACAGTGGGCAGGTATTCAAACCTCAGGATGACTTTTTTGCCGAAAATTCTTGGATACAGGTGATGATGGGGCAGGGCATTCAGCCTAATAGCTACCACCCGATTGTCGATAACATGTCTCGTCAAGAGTTAGCTAACTTTTTACAAGGTATTCGCCAACAGGTTCAAATGGGTGTATCCAAAATGATTCCGCACGAGGCGTTTGTCAGGCGCTACATGGAAATGTCCCCGCGTTAAAAGCAGCTTGTCGCGGTCGCGTCCAATTCATCTCAACCAAAATCCATTACATCGCTTTTCACTATCTTGACGAACTCGTATATGAAATAACTACGCTACGAGTTTGTATACATAAAAACTACGAGGACTGCGATGAATAATCGATTTAACAAAATGCTGCCAATCGCTGGTGGTATTGCTATGGCCCTTCTCGGAGGCTGTGGCGGTGGGGAAACCAAAACCTCTGCTGTGGTAGAGCCTTTCTATCCTGAACCCCAGGAAGAGTGGCGCCTAGTATGGAGTGACGAGTTCGACGGTACAGAAGTCGATACTTCGAAATGGAGCTTCCAATTGGGTGATGGCGCTGAAGAGGGTCTGACTCAATGGGGTAATGGTGAGCTTCAGTGGTACACCGCTGAAAATGCCACGGTGGCCGATGGTAACCTCGTAATTTCTGCACGTGCAGAGGTGCCAGCGGATGCGGCGAACTTTAATTACACCTCGGCGCGTATGCGTACCCTTGGTAAATACGATTTCAAATATGGCCGTGTCGAAGCGCGTTTGAAAGCGCCTGCGGGTCAAGGTTTGTGGTCAGCGTTTTGGATGCTGCCCTCAGATTCTGCCTACGGTACTTGGGCATCTAGTGGTGAGATCGATATTCTAGAAGCGGTTAACCAAGGTACGGCAAACGCTGTTACCGCTGGTACCGTTCACCACGGTTTCCAATGGCCATTGAACCAATTGAATACCGCAGAGCAGGACGTTGATCTCTCTGATGGTTTCCACGTAGTGGCCGTTGAGTGGGAAGAGAACGAAATTCGTTGGATGATCGACGGTAAACACTACATGACCGTCAACTCTGACACTTACTACAGCGTGTACTTCGATGAAGCTACTGGCGAATACGTTAAAGCTGATGGCGCTGCACCCTTCAATACTGAATTCCACTTGTTGTTGAACCTGGCCGTTGGCGGTTCATTGACGGGTGGTGAAGTTGATACCGGCGAAGGCGATCTGGTTGTTGACTACGTGCGTGTCTACGAGTGTTCGTACGGTTTGGCGGATGGTTCAGGCTGTAACTCAAACAAAGATCGCACCTTGGAGCCTGCTCCGGCGCAAGAGCCTTTCTACAATGTAGACAATCTCTACAACGACGGCCCTGCTGTACTCAGCTGGGATATCGGTGGTGAAACCTACGAGCGTGCTCTGACAGCATCAGTTCTGTGGGCAGGTTTGGATAATGGCGCAACGCTCGTTGAGGCACAGGATGCTGAGCGTGGTGCGGTTATGGAATTCACCGCAACGAGCATGGGCAACATGGGTATCTATGCTGAAGATGGCGATACTTTTGAGCTTTATGGCTACGGCAATTCAGACCGCTGGTGGGAAGTTCACGCTGGTATTTTGTCTTTCGATATGTACATCGACAGCACGGGTACCGATCAAGAAAGTCAGATGTTAGTGAAAATGGACAGCGGCTACCCAGCGCTGGGCCAAAAAGTATTTAACGTTGCAGACTTGCCACAAGACCAGTGGACTACGGTCAAGGTCAAAGTGAACGACCTGTTGGCAACTCCCGGTGAAGCTCCCCTGGA
This sequence comes from Pseudomonadota bacterium, assembly GCA_041163785.1. Classification (GTDB taxonomy): domain Bacteria; phylum Pseudomonadota; class Gammaproteobacteria; order Pseudomonadales; family JAHEIH01; genus JAHEIH01. Next base: position 2,308 of record JBEAQQ010000056.1, on the reverse strand, counting down.
TACAACAAGTGTTCTAAATATGTTCATTGTGGAATCAACCAGTGCCCTGCACGTGATGATCGACAATGTGAACTTGTCTTGTATGGTGCCTGGCGAAAATGGCTGTGGTATCAAAGGTCCTTCTCTTGACGCTGACGGCGTTGATCCAGCAGGTGTTCCTAACCTCGCTGGTACATGGCGCGTTAAAGCAGAGTCTGCCTCATTGGGTGTAGGTCCTTCACAAGGTAGCAAAGAGTGGTGGGCACTTGATGACGCTGGCGTAGGTCTGCGTGCATGTTTCCTTGACGATGAGTATGTGTTCAACACGGATGGTTCATTCCAAAACGTATTGGGCGCAGATACTTGGTTGGAAACTTGGCAGGGTGCTGCGGCCGAGGGTTGTGGTGCACCAGTTGCTCCACACGATGGTGCATATGATGGCACTTGGTCATGGGATCAATCGGCGGGTACCTTCACTATTACTGGTGCGGGTTCGTACGTCGGTCTTCCAAAAGCTGTCAATGCCGGTGAATTGTCTAGCGGTACTGTGTCTGTTCCAGGCTCAATCACCTATAACATCAGCTTCAGCGATGCGGCGAATGCCACTGTGACTATCGAAGCAGGTGCCGGTGTATGGTGGACTTTTGAACTGGTTAAAGTCGCCAATCCTCCTGCACCGCCATCATTGGCTGGTACGTGGCAGATGGCGCCAAAAGCGGGTGCTCTCAAAGTGGGTCCTTCAGCTGGCTCAGGCGAGTGGTGGTCGAACGGTGATGCAGACGTAAGCCTACGTAGCTGCTTCTTCGACGACGACTACGTGTTTGGTAGCGACGGTTCATTCTCTAACAGCTTAGGTGCAGAAACTTGGTTGGAAGGCTGGCAAGGTGTAGCAGCTGATAGCTGTGGTGCTCCTGTTGCGCCACACGACGGATCAACACCTGGTACATGGGCGTTTGATCAAGCGGCGGGTACCGTTACTCTGACCGGCGCAGGTTCTTTCCTTGGCTTGCCTAAGGCGAACAACGCAGGTGAATTACCTAACGTAGCTGTACCTTCGTCAATCACTTACAACGTGACTTTCATTGATGCCAATACAATTCAGTTGGTCATCGAGACGGGAAGCGGTGTGTTCTGGACCTTCGAAATGGTTCGCACAGCATTGCCTAACCCCTTCGAAGGCACATGGCGTATGGCTCCAGAAGCGGGCGCATTGAAGGTAGGCCCTTCAGCTGGCTCTGGTGAGTGGTGGTCAAACGGTGCGGGTGACGTTGATCTCCGTGCGTGCTTCTTCGACGACGACTTTGTCTTCAGCCCCAACGGTACATTCACCAACGTGTTGGGCACTGAGACTTGGTTGGAAGGTTGGCAAGGTGTCGCGGCTGATACTTGTGGTGCGCCAGTTGCTCCACACGATGGCTCAACACCCGGCACATGGGCTTACGACGAAGCGGCGGGTACTCTAACCCTCACAGGTGCGGGCTCATACGTAGGTTTGCCCAAGGCTACTAACGCAGGCGAATTGCCTAACGTTTCGGTACCAAGCTCAATTACCTACAACGTAACATTCGAAGGCAGCAATTCAGCTACTCTGATCATTGAGACAGGTAGCGGAGTGTTCTGGACCTTCAAACTGGTTAAGATCTAACCAGAAACCTTAAGGGTGCCGGTTCCAAACCGGCATCCTAAAACGATTTCATTGGACTGTTTCCTTCCTTTGAATGCGATAGCTTTATAGCTGACTCGTTTTTGCCGGGGCTTCTTAGCCCCGGTTTTTTTTTCCTGAAGAAGCTAGCTGCGTTGCCCTATCTTCGTTGGCGCCTGATTTTGATCGGGTCATTTACTCGATGTAAACTCCCCTCACAAAATAATCCGCCGCCTTGTTATGGTGGCCTCGCTGACGCTTCTTTACGAAGCTAGCTGCGTGGCTACTACGTCGTTGTAGATAAATTTTACCCTCGTCATTTAGGGTAACTAAAATCCTCGTTTAAAATTTATCTTCGCCTAGTATTAGCGGCCTCGCTGACGCTTCTTTACGAAGTTAGCTGCGTTGGTATCACGAGCGCTTCGCGTTCGCGACCCACGGTGGATATAGCTGATGTGAATTTTGTGGGTGACATTGCGAAGCAATCGTCACAAAGATTTTCACTTAGTAACGATTAAGTTTTTCTCGTGTGGTGAGGCGTAGGAGCAATGTCGACGAGATAGCGATTCGCTTTCAATGAGAGACAGCTTTTAACTAGCCAAAAATCCATCAACCTGCTTAGCAATCCCTTCGCTGTCGAGCTGACAAATCGCCAATAGTTCGGCGGGCTTGCCGTGGTCGATGAAG
>JBEAQQ010000055.1:0-4776 GCA_041163785.1 Pseudomonadota bacterium | reverse complement strand
CAAGATATTGAAAGCCAGTTGGCCAACGGCGATATCAGCACTGAGGAAGCAGCCTCTCTGCTCGCTGACTTAGACCTGACGCTACTGGAAGATAGCGAGCAGGGCGATATTGACGCGCCTGAGGCACACCGTGGTTGGTGGTGGGTATTACCCTTTGTGGCGGTGCCGCTGGTCGCTATTTTGCTTTACGTGCGCCTCGGGGGCTGGGATGAATTGGCGTTGCAAAACCGTTTAGCCAATATGCAGATGCCTGAATCGGTTGATGAGCAACGCGCGGAAATTCTTTCTCTGCACCATGACATTCAAGCGGTGGCCGCCAAGCACGGCAAACGCAAGCCAGACTACTGGGTGATGGCGGCGCAAACGGCCATGAGTGTGCAGGACTACGCCGCCGCGGCAGATAACTACGCCGAGCTCGCCAAGCAGTATCCCGATGATGCCGATGTCATTGCCTATTGGGCACAGGCCGAATTTATGGCCGGTGAGCGGATGATGACGCCGCGAATTGAGGGGCTTGTGCAGCGTGCGCTTGCGTTAAACCCGGAGCAAACCACCGTACTGGGGTTGGTGGGTATTGCTGCGTTTGAATCCCGCGATTACCCGCGCGCCGTTGAAGCTTGGCGCAAAATTGTGCGCCGTTTGCCGCCGGGTTCACCCGATGCCGGGGTGATTCAACAGGGTATTGATAACGCCATCGCCCTTGCCGCGAGTGAGGGTATCAGCATACCGGATGAGCCAGTGGTAGAACTGGTGGCGGTAAATGTGCAGGTGGACCTCTCAGAGGCTCTGCAGGCAGACAGTTTAACATTGAGCGATAACGCTATTTTATTTATCTTTGCGCAAGCGCTCGAGGGGCCGCGTATGCCTCTGGCCGTCGCCCGCTTGCCTGCCAATTCGACCTTCCCTTTAAGCGTTAGGCTAGATGACAGCATGGGGATGACGCCTGCGATGCGTCTGTCGCAGTTTCCTGAGGTTCAGATTTCTGCTCGCATCTCCCAGAGCGGTGCTGTCACCGCTGGAAGTGGCGATTATCAAGTGAGTTCACCGGTTCGCGTGGCACCTTCGGTGTCGGCGCCCTCGGTCAGTATCGTCATCGATCAGCGCCGCCCTTAAAGTTGTGCTAGCTATCGCCGACATTCTGGGGGTAACCACAGGATATAGGCGATGGCTGAAGCAGACGACGATACCCAACAATCCTCCCCCGAAGAGGCATTTATTAAGCGCATTAATATCAACCGCTGGTTGATGATTGTTGCCTTGGTCATCAGTGTGGGTGTGGCGATCATTGCATCGGTAAGTGTCTACCTTCTCTACAGCAACGTCCCGGACTTTGATCAGGCGGCCAATGGTGAGGCTGCACTGTTGAAACGTATAGAAGAACTCGAGCAAACCGCCAACCGTCTCGCGGCTTTTAAAGGCGATGAGATGGCTAAATTGCAGCAGGTGTCTGAAAAAACCTCATCACTCGCTTCACAATGCTCTGGAAACTTCAATGGCGAAATGTTGCAGGTGATGATGCAGCGCGAGCAGGACTTTCAGGTGTTAGTGGATTCCGTAGCCACCAGTGCGACTGAATTGGCCAGCATGACACGGGGGGGGGCGCGAATGGTTGGTCGCCCACGACGCGGCACTACGGGCGCTGAGGGAAAAGAGTGTGAAGCGTGAAGTAGAGCTCCAGTACCTCGGGGATAAACCATGAGTGATTTGGACGAGACCTCAGCGGAGGTGAGCCCGGAGGTGGCCCAGTCAATTCACCCACTAGCCGTGGGTTATTGGCGGCACTTGATTTTGTCGGTAGTCATCATAGTGGCTAATATCGCGGTGTTAGTGGGGTTGATAAGCGCCTCCTATGGTGTTTTTCAGCGCGCCAAGAGCGTGGCTGAGATCACGCCGGTCAAACGGCTCGATGTCGTTCAGGCAACGCTTGAGGGTGGAAGAGAATCGCTGCAGGCAGAGATCGCGACACTAGGTATCAAGCAGCAGATGGATAATCTTGGGGGAAGCTTTGATGCTCATCGCCGCTTCTACCAAAATTTGCTGGCCAGTGAGCGTGACTTTAGTCGGCTATTGCATCGTCAACAAAATGGCGTCACCTATTTCGCCTCGGCGATCGGGCGGTCTGATGTTTGGCAGAAGCGTTATACCGATAAACTGCTAAGCCTGCCGGGCCATTCGGCGCAACGACAATTAATCATTCAGCAAACCCAGGATAACTTACAGAGCTTGCCGACCCTAGCGGATTAATTGTGTCGAGTGAGACCCGTCTTCAATAAGATTTGGGTGGCAATTTCTTCTACCGAGGCGTCCGTGGTGTCGATAAAGGGGATACTGGCTTTTTTCAGCATGGCCTCTACGTTACGAACCTCGTCCTCGCAGCGCTTGATCGACGAGTAGCGACTGTTAGCTCGGCGCGCATTGCGAATAGCTGACAAGCGTTCAGCATCGATCGTAAGGCCAAACAATTTGTGCTTGTAGGGCTGTAAAATTTTAGGTAATACGCGCTCTTCCATATCTTCTTCGGTGATCGGGTAGTTAGCGGCCTTGATGCCAAACTGCAGCGCCAAATACAAGCTAGAGGGGGTTTTACCACTGCGCGACACACCGACCAAAATAATCTCGGCCTCGTCGTAGTTTTTGACACTGTGGCCGTCGTCGTTTTCCAGCGCGTAGTTCACGGCATCGATGCGGTTGAGGTATTGGTCACTGCTAGAGCCAGAGTGAGACTTACCTACGCTGTGTGATGAGGCCATACCCAAGGCGTCTTCAAGGGGCTTGAGGAAGCTTGAGAAGAAATTTAATACCATGCCTTTTGACCCTTGTATGATGTTCTCAAGGTCGCTGTTCACCAGCGTTGAAAACACAATCGGTGGTTCACCGTCGCGTTCAGCGGCGAGATTGATTTCATCGACAGCGTGATGCGCTCGGGCAGCATCCTTTACGAAGGGCGTCAGTACGCGATGGAAGTCTACCTTCTCAAATTGCGTTAGCAGAGATTTCCCCATCATTTCCGCAGTAATGCCCGTGCCGTCTGAGATGAAGAACACGGTTCGTTTAATTTGCCCCATAACGGCCTCGAAACTTGTAGTTTTACGCCATGACATTGTAAGGAATTTACAAGTTTTATCCATTATGATCTTCACCACATTACAAAATGAAAGCCAAAAACTCGGCTTCACGGAGACATAAAATGACGGATTACGTCCTTTGGTTTAAAGATTTGGGTATGCACGACGTCGATCGTGTCGGTGGTAAAAACGCGTCGCTGGGTGAAATGATAAGCCACCTTAGCAATGCTGGCGTGAGCGTGCCCAATGGCTTTGCAACCACCGCCGACGCCTACCGCGAGTTTTTGTCTCAGTCGGGTCTGGCCGATGACATCAATGCGGCGCTGAGCCAACTGGATGTCGATGACATCAATGCCTTGGCGGCGGAAGGCAAACGCATTCGCCAGCTGGTGACCGACACACCTTTTCCGCCGGCCCTAGATGCGGCTATCGAAGAAGCCTATCAACAACTTACCGCTGCGAATCCAGCGATGGCCGTGGCGGTGCGCTCGTCGGCCACCGCGGAAGACTTGCCAGATGCCTCCTTCGCTGGCCAGCAAGAAAGCTTCCTGAACGTGCAGGGTTTGGCGTCTGTAAAGCACCATATCCGTGAAGTATTCGCCTCACTGTACAACGATCGCGCAATTGCCTATCGCGTGCACCAGGGCTTTGAGCACGCCGAGGTGGCCTTGTCGGCGGGTGTCCAGCAAATGGTGCGCAGTGAAAACGGTAGCAGTGGCGTGATGTTCACTCTAGATACCGAATCGGGCTACGACGGGGTCGTCTTCTTGACCTCGTCTTATGGCTTGGGTGAAATGGTGGTACAGGGTGCGGTTAACCCCGATGAATTCTACGTATACAAAAAAGGCCTCGAGGCCGGTAAGCAGGCTATCTTGCGCCGCAACCTAGGCTCAAAGGCTATCAAAATGGTGTACAGCGATGACCCCGCCGAGCGTGTCAAAATCGTCGATGTCGACCAAAAAGATAGCAACCGTTTCTCTTTGAATGATCAAGAAGTGGAGTCTCTGGCTCGCCAAGCCCTTATTATTGAAAAACACTACGGCCGCCCGATGGATATCGAGTGGGGCAAAGACGGCGACGACGGCCAGCTTTACATTTTGCAGGCGCGTCCTGAAACCGTGAAAAGTCGCGACTCTAGCACGGTGATCGAACGCTTTGTGCTGCGTGAGCGCAGCAAGGTCTTGTGTGAAGGTCGCAGTATTGGCCAGCGCATCGGTTCTGGTACGGTGCGTGTCGTTAGCGACCTGTCGCAAATGGACAAAGTACAGCCTGGCGATATTTTGGTGTCAGACATGACCGACCCCGATTGGGAGCCGGTTATGAAGCGCGCCTCAGCCATTGTTACCAACCGAGGTGGTCGCACCTGTCACGCGGCGATCATTGCACGCGAGCTAGGAATCCCAGCGGTAGTTGGTTGTGGTGATGCGACAGAGTTGCTCAAAGATGGCCAACCCGTCACCGTTTCCTGTGCTGAAGGTGATACCGGTTTTATCTACGACGGTGTGCTGAGTTTTGAAGTCGTGTCGAACTCTGTCGATGATTTGCCAGAGCTGCCCTTCAAGGTGATGATGAACGTCGGTAACCCCGATCGTGCCTTTGGTTTCCGTGCATTGCCCAACGATGGCGTTGGCCTAGCGCGCTTGGAATTTATTATTAACCGTATGATCGGCGTTCACCCGCGCGCCTTGCTCGATTACGATACATTGCCCGC
>JBEAQQ010000054.1:0-5139 GCA_041163785.1 Pseudomonadota bacterium | reverse complement strand
TTTGGGTGGTTCAAGCTTTGGGTTGAACGTCGGTGTTGTGAGCAATTGCTTGAGTAAGCCCAGTTGATGCTTGGTGGCCGGTGGCAAGTCGGTTTGGCTTTGTAGCACTTGCTGCCACTGTTGCAAGGCTTGCCAGGTCTCGGCGAGTGGCGGCAGTTGGGTGGATATGCGCGCTTGCTGCAATTGAATAAGCGCTTGGAGCTGTTGATCCTTGTTGGGTGGGACAAGCTGCCACTGACCGTCTAATCTTTGCAGTACTAACGCGCTATCGCGAGGGGCGGCAATATCACTTGTGATGCGCAGGGTTTTATTCTGGTCGGGTAACAAGAGCGTCAAAAGAAATTTATGTGTCGTTGCCTCGCGAATCGTAGCGAGGGCAATGACTTTGGCTTCGATCGTATCGGTGAGTGTGTCGCTGGGTGCGTTGGGCGCTGAATGTACTGAGCTTACTAGACGCGCAAGGCTGTTTTGTAAGGTAAGTAGGTCAATATTCATGGAGAAAAGGCCACATTCATTTGGGAAAACCACGCGCAGGCTTTACACTAGCCACCTGTGTTACTTGGACTATAAAGTATCGGCCTACCACGCAGGTGTTTGAGCTTTTTGCGCCGATGAATTGTCAACCGATTGAGTTAACGAAAGGTAAAACGTTGAACCACCCGCTATTACAAGTCGATAACTTTCATTGTGAACGCGATGATCGCATCCTATTTCGAGGGGTGAGTTTTGCTCTAGATCACGGCGAAATTTTGCAAGTGGTCGGCCACAATGGTTGTGGTAAAACAACGCTGCTACGCTCACTTTGCGGACTATCCAGTTATGCGGTTGGCGACGTGCACTGGCGAGGTAAATCTCTCGCAGAGGCGGTGTCAGACTTTCGTCGCGAGGTGCTGTTCCACGGCCACTTGCCAGGTGTTAAGGCGTTGCTGACACCGCGTGAAAACCTCACCTGGTTTGTCGACGTGTACTGCCTTGGGGTGGGCGATATTGAGGCTGCGCTCGCTGAGGTTGGCCTGTTCGGTTACGAAGATGTCCCCTGTGGCAGTTTGTCTGCCGGGCAATTGCGCCGCGTAGCGCTGGCGAAGTTGCTTTTGTCACCGGCGACGCTGTGGGTATTGGATGAGCCGTTTACCGCCATTGATGTACACGGTATCGCGATGCTGCAATCGCTTCTGCAGCACCATTTAGCCAAGGGGGGCGCGGTATTACTTACCTCCCACCAAGCCATCGATGTGCCCGAGGTGCGCAGCCTCAATTTGGAGATGTTCAAATGAGCGCGCAGGGCAGTTTGTTGAGAGGTGTGGGCGCCACGCTGCGCCGCGAGCTAACGTTACTGTGGCGTCGCAAGAGCGACAGTTTGAATCCCTTGTTGTTCTTGTTGATGGTGAGCTCGCTGTTCCCTTTGGGGGTTAGCCCAGCCCCCGACGTATTGGCCTTATTATCGCCAGGTATTATTTGGGTGGTAGCGCTGCTAGCGTGTTTACTCTCCACCGAGTCGATGTTTCGAAGTGATTTTGATGACGGCGCACTAGAGTTGATGCTGCTCAATCCCCAGCCACTATATTTTCATCTGTTGGTCAAAGTGTTGGCGCACTGGTTGCTGACGGGTATTCCATTGGCGCTGTTATCGCCGTTCATTGCGTTGCTACTCAATTTGCCGAGCGAGGCGATTGCTGTGTTAGTGATCAGTTTGGCACTCGGCACGGCGCCCTTGGTGTACATCGGTGCGATAGGTGCGGCGTTGACAGTGGGCCTTCGACGCGGTGGCGTGCTTTTGTCGCTGATTGTTTTGCCCTTATATGTACCTGTGCTAATATTCGGCGCCGATGCAGTAAAACGCGCGGCGGAGGGTGCTCCGGCACTCGGTCAGCTGGCCATTTTGGCTGCATTTTTTATGCTTTCTTTTGCGCTTGCGCCACTCGCGGCGTCAGGCGCACTCAAGATCAGTGTGGATGCCTAATCTCACCGAGCAATAAACGAGGATTCTCGAACAATGTGGGCCTTTTTTCATAAGCTGGGATCACCGAAGTGGTTTTACGACATCAGCGGTAAGATCCTGTTGTGGTTGGTACCTATTGCGTCCATTTTGCTGGTGGTCGGCGCGGTGTGGGGCTTGTTTTACGCCCCACCTGATTTTAAACAGGGCAACAGCTACCGCATTATTTACATTCATGTGCCTGTGTCTGTGCTGTCCCTGTCGGGTTACTACATTATGGCGACGGCGGGTGCTATTCACCTGATTTGGCGCATGAAACTCGCTGAAGTGGCGATGCGCTGCGCGGCGCGAATGGGGGCGGGCTTAACCTTTTTGGCGCTGTTTACCGGCGCCGTGTGGGGCAAACCTACATGGGGAACCTACTGGGTTTGGGACGCGCGCATTACTTCAGAGCTCGTGTTGCTGTTTCTGTATATGGGGATCATCGCGCTCTATGAAGCCTATGACAACAAGGTGGCTGCTAGCCGTGCCTGTGCGGTGCTGGCTTTGGTGGGCACGGTCAATATTCCCATCATTTATAAATCGGTGGACTGGTGGTACAGCCTGCACCAACCTGCCACCATTAAACTGACCCAAAAGTCGACCATAGATCCCTCGATGTTCTATCCGCTGTTGATCATGATCGTTGGGTTTTATTGCTTTTACGCGGTGACCCTTATGCTGCACATGCGTACTGAAGTGCTCAGCAGCGAGCGAAAAACGCGCTGGGTTCAAGACATCATAGGGAAGGGTGCCTAATGTATTTTGCATCGTTTGCCGAGGCGTGGCACATGGCGGGTCACGGCCCCTACGTTTGGGTGAGTTATGGTGTCACCCTGTTGGTCATTGTTGCCCTAGTGTGGTGGCCGCTGCAAAAGCGCCAGCAATTGATTGACCAGCAGCGTCGAATTCAACGTATAAACTCGGGTTCTCAAGACTCATCGCCTTCAGTGCTTCAGGAGGATTAAGGTGCATCCAGTTCGCAAGCAGCGTTTAATGGTCGTTTTGTTTATTGTGGTGGCGACGAGCGTCGCCGCGGCACTGGTGTTTTTCGCCCTGCGCGAGAATATGAACCTGTTTTATCCCCCTGCCGACATCGCCGCGGGCAAGGCTCCCATCGGAACCAATATCCGCGCCGGTGGCATGGTGAAAGAGGGCAGTGTGGTTAAGGCTGGCGATAGCCTGAAAGTCGATTTCGTGGTGACCGACTATGCTTCTGATCTCAAGGTGACCTATACCGGTATTTTGCCCGATTTGTTTGAAGAGGGGCAGGGTGTCGTGGTGGCTGGCAAGCTTGACCCCACCGGCTTATTTGTTGCCCATGAAGTGTTGGCTAAACACGACGAGAATTACATGCCGCCGGAAGTAGCCGACGCCCTCAAGCAGGCCGAGACCAGCAAATGATTGTTGAGATTGGACACCTAGCACAGATTATTGCCTTGGCATTGGCGGTGATGTTGATGTCGCTGCCTACCATCGGTGTGTGGCGCGGCAATTTGGCGCTCATGCGCACCGGGCCTAGCATTGCCAATGGCATGTTCGTTTTCTTGATGATCGCGTTTATCTGCTTGTCTTACGCTTTTGCCACCGATGATTTCAGCGTCACCTTAGTGGCTAATAACTCCAATTTAGCGCTCCCGATGGTATATAAATTATGCGCGGTATTTGGCAACCACGAGGGCTCACTGTTGATGTGGGTGTGGTTCTTGGCGCTGTGGGCGATGCTGGTGGCCAATTTTAGTGCGGCGTTGAGCGATGATATGCGCGCTCGTGTACTGGCTGTATTGGGGTTTATCGCGGTGGGTTTGCTGCTCTTTAGCCTGTTAACCTCCAACCCCTTTGAGCGTTCCTTCCCTATTGTTCCAAACGATGGAAAAGACCTTAATCCGCTGCTGCAAGACGTGGGTATGATCATACATCCGCCGATGTTGTATATGGGGTATGTAGGTTTTTCCGTGGCCTTCGCCTTTGCTATTGCTGCCCTGTGGAGCGGCAAGCTCGATGCCAGTTGGGCGCGCTGGTCGCGACCTTGGACTAACATCGCTTGGTGCTTTCTAACTGTGGGTATCGCCCTGGGTAGTTGGTGGGCGTACTACGAACTCGGTTGGGGCGGTTGGTGGTTTTGGGACCCCGTCGAGAACGCCTCCTTCATGCCGTGGTTGGTGGGTACCGCCCTCATGCACTCGCTATCTGTCACAGAAAAGCGCGGTTTGTTTAAGAGCTGGACCGTACTGCTGGCGATTTTTGCCTTTTCGTTGAGCCTATTGGGTACCTTTATGGTGCGTTCTGGCGTGTTGACTTCGGTGCACTCTTTTGCGGCGGATCCTGAGCGCGGTATCTTTATTTTGGGCTTCATCGGTGTGGTCATTGGCGCCTCGTTGGCGCTTTACGCGTTCAGAGCGCCGGCGGTATCTGCGCAGTCGCGCTTTGATTTCTTGTCACGTGAGGCTTTCCTCCTCGTTAACAACGTGGTGCTGTTGGTGTCGACAATTACTGTGTTGGCAGGCACCGTGTTTCCGCTTATTACCGATGCGCTGCAGCTGGGTAAATACTCGGTTGGCCCACCGTATTTCAACGCGGTGTTTGTGCCGCTAATGGGTTTCTTGATTGCTTTTATGGGCGTTGGCCCGCTGACCCACTGGAAGTCGACTCGCTGGGACGTGCTGCGTGGACACTTGCTGGCCGTTGTTATTGCCACGCTTGTGAGTACGGGTATTCTGGCGTTTGCTGCCCTGCAACGCATTGACGCGTGGTCGGTGTTGGCGCTGCTATTTTCCCTGTGGTTGGTGGCTGGCGTAATGATCGATTTACGTAACAAGTTGCGCCATGCGCCTTCTTTGTCGCGCGGTTTGCAGCGACTTTCCGCCTCTTACTACGGCATGCAGATCGGCCACATTGGCTTTGCCTTGACGGTGATCGGCGTGTGCCTAGTGAGCCAGTTCAGTGTTGAAAAAGACATCCGTATGGCGCCAGGTGAAAGTGCTTCTATTGGCGAGTATCGCTTTCAATTTGAGGGCAGTCGGGCGATAACGGGACCCAACTTTTCTGGTACCGAAGGTATTATGCGCGTCTTCGACGGCGAGCGAGAAATTGCTGAACTGCACCCACAGAAGCGACGCTACCATGCTACCGGTCAGGTGATGACCGAGGCGGCCATTGACCCA
>JBEAQQ010000053.1:0-6016 GCA_041163785.1 Pseudomonadota bacterium | reverse complement strand
TATCCCTCCCCGTCAATGATTTGGGTAATACGCGCTTTAGCGGGCGACTGCAAAATGTCAGTGTCGGGTCGTATCAAAACCTGCCGGCGGCCAACAATATTTCTGGCGTGCTGCGTGGTGGCCCTTCGAGTGGCAGCTTGAACCTGAGTAGTGAAAACGTGCAGCTACAGTTACCCAGTACCTACAAAAATGCCCTGTCATTCGACCGCTTAGAAGGACATTTTAAATGGCAGATGGACGACAACGGCTTTAGATTGCGAAGTAACCGCTTTTCGATTGAGAGTGCCGATGGTGATATAGCGGGTTTTCTCGGCCTCGATTTACCTCCTAAGGGGACGCTTGAGCGCGAGCCAAGCATGGACCTACTGGTCAGTTTGCGCGATGGGCAGGTCGGCAATGTTGAGCACTATCTCCCCTATAAATTGAGGGCGAGTTTGCGAGATTGGCTAGTGTCTGCGTTGCAGTCAGGGGATGTCGACACTGCAGCGGTGCTTTATCGGGGCTCGATTGCACGAGACAGTGCCCCAGAGCAGCGTACCTTGCAAATGAATTATGTCACGCGCGGTGCTACCTTTCTGTATTCGCCGGATTGGCCTGAGATCGCTGAACTGGACGCTGTAGTGAATGTCGATGATGACCGTGTTGATGTCGCTATGAGTCGGGGCGTTTCCAGTGGTGTGGTGATGACAGATATGGAGGCATCGGCTTCGCCAAATGAGCATTTTGCTTCATGGTTGGAGGTGTCAGGTGATATTTCCGGAGATAGTGGTAACGCCCTCGCATTGCTACTGAACTCACCCCTAAGGAAAAACCTTGCCCCCGTTTTGGGTTCATGGGAGGCGAGTGGTCAGAGCGTCGGTAGCATCTCCCTTGGTTTGCCTTTGAGTGGGGAAAAGCCACTACAAGAGGCGCTGAATATCGATGTGCAGGTGCAATTATCGGGCAATACATTTGATGAGCCCTCCTCTAGGTTGACGTTCACTGATGTTGCTGGTGCTTTGCGATACAGACACGACCAGGGCTTAACGAGCGAATCTCTACAGAGTGTTTTCCTGGGCAATCCGCTTCAGGCCGTCATAAGCAGTCGCCGTGTTAATGATGCTTGGCTCCCCCAAATTGCAATGACAGGTCGACTGGACGTCACAGCGTTGGCGGACTGGTTGAGAACGCCGGTTTTTGATTTTCTGCAAGGCGAAGCGCCTATGCGCGCTGAATTGTTAACCGATGATTTAGGTACGCGACTGACGTTTGTTTCCTCGTTGCGGGGTATTAGCAGTGAGTTGCCACAGCCTCTGGCTAAAGTGTCAAAGGAGGCTTGGCCGCTGCAGGGTTCGTTGAGCTTGGGTGGTGAGCAACAGTCGCTTCAGGTATCGATTGATAATGTTTTGGAAATGCGCGCGCAGTTGCAAAATTTCACTGTGAGCGGTATGCAATTGGCCTTGAAAGGAAGCGCTGCAGACCTTGCTGAACACCCAGGTGTGTATCTAACTGGGCAGATTGATACCATCGTTTTAAAAGATTGGCAGCCTATATTTGCACATTATGCGGCGTCTGAGGGCGCGGTGAGATCGACAAGCCATATTGGCTTGCGTCAACTGCATATTGATAGCGCCGACTTTTATGGCTATGCACTGAACGATATAGATCTGTTTGGCGATAGTGTCCTGGATTTTTGGCATATTTATGTCGACGATGATGCCGTTAAGGGCACGGCAGCGATTTATTCAGATGGGCGTCCACCAAGGGTGGCTTTAGAATTTCTCGATTTACAGCCCTTTTTGTCATCCGAGGACGATTTGAGCTCGCTGGGTGATGAAGCGTTTTGGCGGGATCTGGAGTTCAGTAGCATACCCAATATCGATGTGTCTGTAGCGGCATTGCGCCGTGGCGATCGAGCGCTGGGTAATTGGGCCTTCGAGCTGCGCAGTGAGCAAGATCAGCTATCGCTGCAAAATGTTGTGGCTGAGCATAATGACTTGGTCATCGAGGGGACATCACAAAGCTTGGGCGCGAATTTTTTCTGGCAGCGAGGCGAAAATTCCCATACTCGAATGGATGGGGTCTTCCGAATGGCGAATATTGCGCAGCACATGGAAGCTATTGGCGTTCCCCCAACGATGACCAGCGAGCGCGCGAGCTTTGATATCGCGGCGCAGTGGCCAGGTCAGCCGACTCAGTTTGATGCACAGACATTGAGCGGTCGTATCGATGTTGATATCACTAACGGTATGTTTTTGAACGTACCGGATTCGGCAACCAGTGCCCTCAACTTAACTAACTTATTTAATTTTGGTGCCTTGGTGCAGCGACTTAAGTTAGATTTTTCTGATCTCACCAACGGCGGTGTCCGCTACGATAAAGTACTGGGGCAAATGACCTTCTCGGATGGCGCCATGAGTATCGTCGACAGTATAGAGATAGAAGGCCCCTCGAGTGAGTTTTCTATTAGTGGCGGCGCTGACCTTTTAAAGCGTGAAGTCGATTTATCTCTCGTGGCCGTGCTGCCAATTACCGGAAATATTTCGCTGATTACTGCAGCGACAGCTAACTTGCCTGCGGCGGTAGGGGTGTTTGTCGTGAGCAAGCTGTTCAAGAAACAGTTCGATAAGCTGTCGAGCGTGGTTTACCACATCACTGGGCCGTGGGATGACCCAGATATTGAGTTCAGCAAGCTGTTCGATGTGGGTGACCTGCCCAGTCAGCAGTCGGTGCCACGCTAATCTTCAAGACTCGCTTCGTAAGTCTCTCTAAGGTATTTGAATAGTTTTCTGGCGCTTGCTGGCGGCTTGTTTTGGCTCGCCTCGCGCTGGGCATTGCGAATCAATTGGCGCAGGTGTTGACGATCGATATCAGGATACTCGGCGGCGATATCGCCAATGGCGTTTTCGCCCTCGGCAATGAGTCTGTCGCGCCAGTTTTCTAATTGTTGAAAAGCGCGTGCTAACGCTTTATGGCCATCTTCAATCTGTTGAATAACCGCGCCGATGGCTTCTCCATCTTCGCTGCGCATCAACTTACCAATATACTGCATTTGACGGCGTTTTCCCTCGTGGTGATTGATACGTTTGGCGGTGTCAATCGCTTCGGCGAGTTTGTCGCTCATAGGGACGCGGGCAAGTTGTTTGGGCGAAAGCTCTAAAAGTTTTTCGCCGAGTTTCTGGAGCGCCGTCATTTGGCGCTTGATTTCAGACTTGCTGACAATTTCTGGTTCGTCGTCGTAGTACATAATAGTCACGCGTTAGCGAAGATAATAGAGGGTGGCTAACCCCAAGAAAGATAGGAAGCCGACCGCATCGGTAACGGTCGTCAATGCTACACTGCCTGCCAGAGCGGGGTCGATCTTCATGGATTTGAGAAGAATTGGCAGTGTAACCCCCGCAAAGGCGGCGGCAAGAAGGTTGATTATCAGTGCCGCGGCGATGATACCGCCAATCCATGGGTCGCCAAACCATAGCCAGCACACTGTTCCAGCGATGACGGACATTAGCAGGCCATTGATTAATGACAGTATCAACTCGCGGTTCAGCAACCAAGCGGTATTGCTGCGACCGATCTGGCCAAGCGCCATACCGCGCACCACCACCGTCAATGTTTGGCTGCCAGCGACACCGCCCATCGATGCGACCACGGGCATTAATACGGCCAGTGCGACGAGGTGTTCAAGGGTGTCGTCAAACAGGTTGATGACGGCGGCGGCGATGAAAGCGGTGGCCAAGTTGATGGTAAGCCAAATGGCGCGCCGTGGCGTAGCTGTTCGCACGGGGGCAAAGGTATCTTCTTCTTCATCGAGACCCGCCATGCTCATCAATGAGTGATCGGAGTCTTCGCGGATAACATCGATAACGTCATCGATCGTGATACGCCCCAGGAGTCGATTGTCGTCGCTCACCACAGGGGCTGAAATCCAGTCATTGCGTTCAAACAACATCGCCACTTCGGTGTCGGACATTTGCACCGGAATGGGGTTGACCTCGCTGGTCATGATCTCTCGCACGGTCATGTTGGGGTCGCTCACCAATAATTTGGCCAGAGGCAGCAGACCCAGGTATTTGTCCTGTCGATTCACAACAATCAAGTTGTCTGTCATATCCGGCAGGAAGTCGTGACGACGTAGGTAGCGCAGAACGACATCGAGAGTGTGGCTTGGGCGCACAGTGATGGTGTCGGTGTTCATTAGACCACCGGCGGTGTCCTCGTCGTAAGTCAGTACCTGTTCGACGCGTTGCCTATCTTGGATATCCATTGACTGGAGAACCTCTTGGGTCACACGGTCAGGCAGGTGCTGCAGGATATCTACAATGTCATCGGTGTCAAAACCTTCGGTTAAGGCGACAACTTCTTCGGCGTTGAGGCCACGCAGCAATTGCGCTTGGACTTCGCTGCTCAGCCATTGTAAAACGTCGCCGTCGTTGTCTTTATCGACCAGTGTCCATAAGACTTGGCGGGTACGCGGAGGTGATGATTCCAGGAGGTGGGCGAGGTCAGCGGCATTGAGCGACTTGATGAGGCGGCGAACTTGCAGGAACGTACCACTTTGCAGCGCATCGTTGAGCGTGTCTAAATGCTTCTGAGTTTGCAATTGATCGTTCCCGTTAGACATACCTTGCGCTCTTTAATGGGCTTGGTTTGAAGCATTATACCTTGTCGGTAGAGATTATTCTCCCTCGTCGAAATAATTATTAATCAATGCGATAAGTGCCTCGGCAGCGCGTTCTTCATCGTTGCCATCAAATTCAATACGCAGAGGTGTACCTTGGCTGGCGGCGAGCATCATCACCGACATAATGCTTTTGCCGTCGGCGCTGCGGCCGTCCTTGAAAACTTTGACACTGGCGCTAAACGAGGAGCACGTTTGAACAAATTTGGACGCCGCGCGCGCATGCAAACCAAGCTTGTTAATAATGGTGACTTCGCGCTCGATCATGGCTGACGTTTTTCCTTGTAACCTTGGTTGTGCACTTCGGGAAGCTCGCGGTGGCGGATAAGAATCTTACCATCAAAATCGGCAAAGTGGTTGGCGAGTTGTTCGGTGAGGTACACCGAGCGATGTTTGCCGCCGGTACAGCCGATGGCGATCGTCATATAGCTTCTATTTTCAGCTTTGAATTTCGGAATCCACCGTTCAAAAAAGCGGCACAGGTCATCTTGCATATCGATGACATCTTGTTGCTGGGATAGGAATTCAATAATGGGCTGTTCTGTCCCGTTGAAGTGCCGAATGGCCTCGACCCAATGGGGATTGGGAAGGCAGCGCACGTCAAATATAAAATCGGCATCTATCGGCGCGCCGTGTTTGAAACCGAATGACTCGAACAGAATGGAGATCTCCGAGTGGTCTTTAAAGGTGAGCCGCTGTCTCAGAAGTTCTCGCAACTCATGAATGCTGAGTAAGGATGTGTCGATGACCAAGTCAGCGGCCGCGTTGAGTCCTTCCAGCAACTGTGTCTCGTATTCGAGAGCCTCTTGCAGGGCCATGTCCGCTGTCGTCAACGGGTGTCGGCGACGCGTCTCACTAAAGCGCTTTAATAAAGTGGGTGTGGCGGCATCAAAGTATAGCGTTTCGCAAATCACGTCTGGGGGGAGTGAGCGAAGGATATTGGGGACGTCTTGTAATTGATGCGTGGCATTGCGTGAGTCAATACAGACGGCAATGCGGTTGAATTCATTGACGGGCTCTTCCGTAGCTTGCGCAACCAATGTTGGCAGGAGATTCACTGGAAGATTGTCGATGCAGTAGTAACCGATGTCGGCGAGTAGGTTTAATGCGCTACTTTTGCCTGAACCAGAGCGGCCACTAATGATATAAAGGTGCACTGACTATGCCTCCGCAAAATTAACCGCGGCGTTGTATAGCTGCTCGCTGGTGTTTGCTTGGCGCAGTGCTTGACAGAAAGCCTCTTCGTTAAACAGCCCGGCAAGTGTTGCAAGGGTTTCTAAGTGCTCGCTGAACGATTCTTCGGGGACCAACAGAACAAATATGAGGTCGACGGGTTGGTCGTCGATGGCTTCAAAGTCG
>JBEAQQ010000052.1:0-9833 GCA_041163785.1 Pseudomonadota bacterium | reverse complement strand
AAGCTTCTGGACCAGTAATGCGCGGATCACCTGGGAAAACGATAGCCTTGCGGTTGCTGTCTGGGGCAAAAATCTGACCGATGAGATCTACTACCCAAATGGTATCAATGTAGAAGGCAGTTATAACAGCACGTACTTGGTGCGAGCAGCGCCTTTAACCTACGGCGCTGAAGTTCGTTACAACTTCTAATCTGCCTGATTGGAGTAAAAGTGGCGCGCCATGCAACGTGTTGTGGTCGCGCCATCTTTCGTTATATCGGAGTAAAAGAGGCCTTCTATGACCAGAAAATCACCTCAGCTTTTAATTATCCTCGGAATCTGTTCAACGCTGATGGGCTGTTCCAAGAATGAAGATTTACCGATTGCCTCAGCACCAGAAATAACACCGCCAACAATTAACGAATGGCGGGTTCATGGTGGAACTTCCCTCGAGCAACGCTACAGCCCACTGAATCAAATTAACAAAAACACAGTACCGAGACTTAGCCCCGTTTGGCACCATCAATTCGATGATGCGCGAGGCCTTGAAGCCACCCCCCTTGTCATCGATGGTGTACTTTATACAACTGGCACATGGTCAAAAGTCTATGCATTTGATGCCCGCACTGGGGAAATAAGGTGGCAATACGATCCCAAGGTCTCAGGGGCTACCGCATTTAAAGCCTGCTGTGATGTAGTAAATCGCGGTGTTGCCTACCATGAAGGACGGGTTTTTGTAGGCACCCTCGACGGGCGACTGGAAGCTCTCAACGCAAAATCTGGGGAACTAGAGTGGTCTACCGTGACCGTGGACCAGTCCCTTCCCTACACCATCACCGGCGCGCCGCGCGTAGTAAACGACCAGGTTATCATCGGCAATGGTGGCGCTGAGAACGGTGTGCGTGGCTATGTGAGTGCGTACTCAGCTAGCAGCGGTGAGTTGCAGTGGCGTTTTTATACAGTCCCCACTGTGGCCCAAAAAGGGTTCGACGGTACGATTTCCGATAACGTACTGGAGATGATGCGCGGGACTTGGCAGGGAAATTTCGATTTTCTTGGTGGTGGCGGTACCGTATGGGACGCCATTGTTCATGATGAAGCTCTAGAGCAAATCATTATCGGCGTTGGCAATGGATCTCCCTGGGATCATAAATTGCGCTCTGAGGGTGTTGGCGATAACTTATTCTTGTCGTCCATCGTAGCGCTTGATGACGAGACCGGCGAGTACCGGTGGCACTACCAGGGCACCCCCGGCGACACCTGGGATTTCACACAAACACAGCCAATCATTCTGGCCGACCTCATTATTGATGGAGAACCGCGCCAGGTACTAATGCAAGTACCCAAGAACGGCTTTTTCTATGTCATAGATCGAAAGGATGGCAGTCTAATCTCCGCAGAGGGAATCGTGCCCCAGACCTGGGCCAGTGGCGTTGATATGACTACTGGGCGACCGATAGAAACGGCTGGGGCGCGCTACGAGGACAAGCCCTTTGTGGGATCACCCGGCGGTATTGGTGCCCACAACTGGCATCCAATGGCTTATAGCCGGAATACGGGATTGGTTTATATTCCCGCTCAGATTGCGGCCTTTGTGTATCAAAGTTTTAGTGGCTTCAAGGCCAATGAGGGCGCGCCCAACTGGGGCGTGGACTATCTTGTCAACGCTTTGCCGAGCGAAGATGAAACAGTACTGAGTCAAATCAGCGAGAATCTCAAAGGCGTATTATTAGCATGGGATCCAGTAACACAAAAAGAAGTTTGGCGCGCCGAACATCAGGGCCCCTGGAACGGTGGCGTTCTAGCAACTGCCGGGGGGTTGGTCTTCCAAGGTATCGCTACTGGTGAATTCCACGCTTACGATGATCAGACAGGCGAGCGACTGTGGACCTTCGATACCGACATCGGCATCATGGCGCCGCCCATTTCGTACCAGTTAAACGGTGTTCAATATATCGCGTTGATGGCAGGCTACGGTGGCGGTTATGGCGTATCCACGCCTCTAGCTGTGGATCCGCATCCGCGTCCCAACGGACGACTAATTGTATTTGCGCTGGATGGTAATGATGAATACTCGGTAGAGCGCAGAGAGTTCGCACCGTTTGTCACTGTCAGTGGAAAATGGCAAGAGAATGAAATTGCAGTAGGCAGGGAAATTTATGAACGGGGGTGCAGCTTATGTCACGGCCCATCGGGACGGTCCTCAGGTGTAATGCCAGACCTACGTCGTAGTGCGGTATTACAAAATCAAGAGGCATGGCAGTCGATTGTCTACGATGGTGCGTTTGAGAGCCGCGGCATGATTGGCTTCTCCAAATGGTACTCGCGAGAAAAAATTGAAGCAGTTAGAGGCTATGTCGCAGGCCTAGCAAATCGAGCACTCGCGAGAGAGTCAGTGGCTCACTAATAAAACATTGCGCCGCAAAGAAAGGTAGAAACACAATGTCGAATCATACCTTTGACATCGAAAGTCGACTCGATCCAGACCTTGCAAAAGTTCGCGCCCGCTTCCCTTCCCTCGGATTTAACTTGAGGGACCTAGCGGGCAGCCGAGCCATACTTGAGAAACTCGGAGAACGGGCAAGGATCCGTGGCACCAGCGGTATCGCCGTGGAAGAGTTCGCCGTTGCGCGCCCAAAAGAGTCGACAAAAATAAAGCTAAGGTCGTTCCGGCCCTTAACGGGATCGGCAGAGAAACCGGCTTTACTATGGATTCATGGGGGGGGTTACGTCATGGGTTCAGCAGGGGATACTGATCAGGCGCTGGCTCACATTGCGCTAGAAACCGACTGCGCCGTCTTTTCGGTCGATTATCGGCTCGCACCAGAACACCCCTACCCCGCAGCACTTGACGACTGCTTTGACTGTCTATCGTGGCTACGGGAGCACGCCAGCCAACTGGAGCTTGATGCCGCTAGAATCGCTATTGGCGGGGCGAGCGCTGGAGCTGGTTTGACTGCAGCGCTCGCCTTAAAGGCGCGAGATGTGGGCGCCGAACAGGCGTTGTTTCAATTACTCATTTATCCAATGTTAGACCATCGCCACCGC
Organism: Pseudomonadota bacterium; assembly: GCA_041163785.1. Classification (GTDB taxonomy): domain Bacteria; phylum Pseudomonadota; class Gammaproteobacteria; order Pseudomonadales; family JAHEIH01; genus JAHEIH01. The sequence goes on along the minus strand of JBEAQQ010000052.1, from coordinate 6,806 downwards.
ACGCCATCGAGCCGCGCCATTCAAGATCCCAATCTCTGGAACGAGCAAACTAATCGATTGGCGTGGGAGCTTTACTTGGGAGCATTGACGGATTTCGAGGAAATACCACCTTATGCCTCAGCGTCCCTCGCTACCGATCTCACCAATTTGCCGCCTACATTTGTATGCGTTGGCGACTTAGACATATTCCTTGATGAGGACATCGACTACGCGCAGCGCTTGCTTCAAGCGGGAGTTCCTACAGAACTACACGTTTATCCCGGTGCGATACATGGTTTTGACATGCTAGCACCAGACGCCGGTATTTCGCGGCGTCTTCGTGCGGATGTGAACAGCGCTCTTAAAAGAGCGTTCTGCGCAGCATTGAGCAGATAAACAGGCAGAAATCAAAGCTGACCTCAGTGAACGGCCAACTCAGCTCCAACCCTACCTTAGTCCCTAGCCCTTAGCCCCTAGCCTTTAGCCCTTGGGGCCGCCAGCGACATAAAGTATCTGGCCCGAAACATAGGAAGAGCGCTCGTCTGCAAAAAAGGCAACCGCGTTAGCGATGTCTTCAGGCGTTCCCGATCGACCTAGAGGAATATCCTTAATCATCTCCGCTTCCATGACTTCTATAGACACACCCGATTTCTCGGCCATAGAGCGTGTCATCTCGGTTACTACAAAACCTGGTGCAACGGCATTGACCGTTACATTAAATGGTCCCAATTCTAGGGCAAGGCTTTTTGTTAACGCTTGAACTGCGGCTTTAGCAGAGGCGTAGTTGGCGCTGCCGAGCAGCCCTAGAGCGCCCGTACTGGAAAGGTTAACAATCCGGCCTTGATTGGCTTCGCGCATAAAAGGCGCCACTGCCCGACACATCAAGAACGAGCCGCGCACGTTCACCGCCATAACCTGCTCCCAGTCATCAAGGGTCATTTTATGAAGCATACGTGAGCGCATAAGTCCCGCATTGTTGACCAGCAGAAAAGGGTCACCCAACTGAGCAGACACGAGAGAAACTGCATCCTCAACACTTTGCTCATCGGTGATATCGACGCCAACCTCAATCGCAGATCGAGCCAGCGCTCTTACCGAATCAGCGGTCTCTCTACATGCCTCTCGATTGAGGTCGAGAACAGCGATATCAAATCCATCCTGAGCCAAACGTAGGGCTATCTGCGCACCAATGCCCCGCGCAGCGCCGGTTACCAAAGCCACCTTGCTCATAACGTCGCTTCCCTAGCAGTTTCGTTCAATAGGTTTATTACGCGTTCAGCAAGCAAGAATTTTCTCGGCCGTCCGGTAGGTGTGGTTGGAATATCCTCAAGGGGCAAAAACAAAATGTGCTTAGGCACTTTGAAGCGAGCAAGGTTTTTTTTGCACAAGTCGATCAATACTTGATCATCCACGTGTGTATCGTCGGCCCTAACAACACACGCCACACCCACTTCACCCATACGTTGATCTGGGATGGCAACAACATGCACCTCATTAACGGCGGGATGGGCGGCGAGAACCATCTCCACTTCTAAAGGCAGTACGAGCTCTCCACCACAGCGATAGCTCTCCTTGGTTCTGCCCTTTAAGGTAAGGTACCCCTCCTCGTCTAACGTACCGAGGTCACCGGTCCGAAACCAACCCTCTGAATCAAAGGCCTCTGCCGTCTCTATAGGTTTATTGTAGTAGCCACGCGTAACGCCGAAACCGCGCATGCGTAACTCGCCCATCGAACCGGGTGGTAGAGTTTCATCGGTTTCGGTATCCACCACTCGGTAATTAACGAGCTTTCCGTCGTTGTCGGCAGGCGCGGCAATGCCCACGTCCCGTAGTCGACCATTGGTGCAAATTAACCGCGATAAAGGATCGTCAGGCCGGGTTACCGTCGAAGAAGCCGTCGCCTCAGTCATTCCGTAACCAGTGGTGACTTCAATGTCACCGAAATATTGGTAAATGAGCTCCCAGATGCCCGCAGGAGATTTCCCTCCTGAAGAAAGCATCGCTGTTACGGAGCTCACGTCATAGCTATGGCTCTTCATTTGTTCGATCACCGCCATGGTCATGGTGGGGATCAACAAAAGATCCTCGGCTCCATATTTTTCTACAGCATTCAAGGTATCGTGGGGGTTAAACTGACGCTGAATAATTACAGCGCCACCAACCAGCATGGCCGCGAGCAACCCTTCCACGTAACCAAAGACGTGATACATGGGCAGGGAGAAAATAATTCTACGCTGTAGATTAAAGGCCCTGCCGTAGACACTGCCAAAAGCAGCCCGAAGCAACATTTCGTGACTCAGCAACACACCCTTGGGCCCCCCTGTAGTGCCGGAGGTGTAAATGATGTCGGAGTCGGCGTGCGGATCTCCTTTTGACCCATGCATTTGCTCACCTTCCAGCTCGCCAAAGCCATGAACGTCCTGTGGCAGTACTTCACCGGTAGAGAATACAAACACCGACCTCAGCTCCGGCAACTCCTTACCACCGCCCATGCCGCGCCACTGGGGCTCGATTTCGTCTAGCATCTGCAGATAGTTAAGATCGCGGAAAGCGTTCATGGTGATCAAGCAACGCGCATCGGATTGCTTTAGCACGTAAGCCAGCTCATCCCGCCGGTTCAAGAAGTTGATTGGAACCGCGACCGCACCGATACGGGAAATAGCAAACTTAATCGCCACAAATTCAGGGTAGTTAGCCATAACCAATGCAACGTGATCACCTGGATTGATTCCCCTAGCAATCAGACCACCCGCCAGTCGAGCGGACCAATCATCAATTTCTTTATAGCTATAGCTCCGCTGTTCGGAAACTATAAATTCGTTGTCTGGCCATTGTTTGGCAGCATGGGTTAGGGCCTGATCAAGCGTTCTTGGCTCCCATATTGGATAGAGTAATGCCAACTCTGCCTGCCGATCCTTGACTGATGCGTTCATTGGTATCGACCCCCTATCGCTTGAGTACTACAGATCCGCCGTTGGCACCAAGACCCAGCACTGCGCTCATGCCGACACGAGCATTCGGCACCTGACGGCCGGAAGCCTCGCCGCGCAACTGCCAAACCAGCTCACAAATCTGTAGTACCGCTTGCGCCGTGGTCGCCTCGCCGAAAGACAAGAAACCTCCACTGGGATTGAGCGCAAGATCCCCATCTACATCATATCTCCGATTCTTCAACATCCAATCTCCCTGCCCAGGCTCGACAAAACCCAGCATCTCTGGCCAAGCTAGTAAATGCCAAGCGGTGTTGTCTGCCATCTCCAGCACGTCGACATCATCGTTTTCTATACCGGCCATCGCCATAGCTTTCTCGGCGGCACTCATTACTTCGCTGGTGTGGGGAACGCCGCTTTTTACCGACCCACCGACGGTAGGGATTCGGTGAGCTGGATCACCGTAGGTGCCCGATGCAATGCCTACCCCCGCTACTTGTACCGATTTTCTGCTGGTCCGCGCTGCGAATCTTTCCGAACAGAGAACTAGCGCTGCAGCGCCGTCACTCACGGGACAAATTTGCAGCAGATGTAAAGGGTCAGTCACCATGGGAGAGGCTAAAACTTCGGCTACAGTCACAGGGGTCCGAAAGCGAGCATTTGGGTTATTAGCTGCATTTTTACGCATCAGCATCACTGCCTCTGCGAGTGATTCATGAGTGGTTCTATAATCATGAATTCGGCGCTGGGCCTCCATTGCCCAGTAAGCAGGATTGGTTAATCCCATTGTCACCCAGCGAAGGAAATCGTTATCAGTGATATCGTCCGCACCTCCCGGCGGTCGTGGGATGAAGCCCTTAGGCATGCGCTCAGCTCCGATGACGACAACCGCCTCTGATTGGCCACTCGCTATCATTGAGAACGCGGTCTGAAATGCTATCGCCCCAGCAGCACATGCCCCACCAACGTTGATGCAGGGCACACCGCGTTCCGAAGCCGCCTGAACAATCTCGTTAGCGTGGAGACCCCACCCCATTCCGCCCTCGAAACGAGAGCTTGCCGCCACGACACCATCAATATCCCTCCAATGCAGCTCCGAGTCACGTAGCGCCGCGTCAATGGCTTGAAGCGCCATTTGCAGCTGTGTCAAAACCGTCTGCTTGCCCCACGGGATAGCTCCAACCCCCAAGATATGAACACTACTCATTGCTCTACCCCAGGGTAATTCACTGTGTCGTCTAGCTTAAAAAACGCATGGGTCATGCGCTGGCAACCACTGTCATCTATATACAGCGGCAAAACCCCAAGAATTACTCGTTCACCGATACGGATATCTTCAAACGCGATGCCCGATAGGATCCCGGACACTCGTATGCCATCATCCAAGTCAACGAGGCCAATGGCATAAGGCTGCCAATTATCCGCTCTAAACAATGGTGGTGGTTGGTAATACTGAATGGTGTAGCTGAATAGCGTTCCGCTGGAGGCAAGCCGAGTACTTTCGAGATCTCCCTTATCACAGACGGGATTGCGGCAGGTTATTGTTGACGGAAAATACAGCTCGCGACAGGACTTGCATCGCGTCCCAATGAGATGAGTACCGCGACTATCCAGCTCCATTAAATCAGGAATAATCGGCACTTGATCAGCTTGCATCTGGGTCACCATTTACAGAGATAAGATGTCACGGGTTTCTTTAAAATAGAGCACGCCGTTATCCACACCAATAACCTCAGCTTCATGCCGCACGTATCGTCTTCCGCGTTTCTCAAATTTATCAATCGCTCGCGTCGTAATGCGGACCGTCGCGCCCACTTTAATGGGCGCTATTATTTGCGAATCGTGATAGGTGTGAATTGAGCCTATAGCAAAGGGCTTGGTGTGATCGAACTGGACAGAAAGTATGAAATGGGAGACGAGCAGCGGCGGCACAATGGCTTCACCAAAAGGTGATTCGCCTTCTATGTGCCAAGAATTCATTCTCCACGCCTCGTACCAGGGATTGAAGTCCTCAACACCATCGGAATATAAAATTATTAGCTCGGGCGTTAGGTGTAGCTCTCGAGACAAAGTGTCACCCACCTCAACCATATCCCAGTAGGTCTGGCAGTCCTGCTCCAGTTCGCGTATGAATTCTCTGGTTTGAGCGCGCTGGATGTTTGTCAGCGGTCTCAACTCACGGTCGGTTTGTTCTTCCCTCACGGTAGTCATCCTTTTCAGATTTCAATCTAACTTAGTTAGGCAAGGTCACTTCCACCCACCCGACCGTCTTTTTCTCCCCCAGCTCGTTGTCACACCACACGTCGACTTTGATTCGACACCCCTCTTTCACAGTGCTCTTCTCAGAGACGATCCCATGGGTCGTGATGATTTCATCTGCTAACGTTGAAGCAATGTATTTGCAAACTATGCGAGCGTTCTGAAAGAGATGTTCGCCAAAATGGTTGACACACATCTCAGCGATATAGGCTGAATTCATTTCGCCTGTTTGTATGGGAGCGGATAGGCCTGTAGAGCGCGCATACTCGGGATCCCAATGATTGGGATTAAAACGCCCCCAAAGTCGAGACCCCATCAATTGAATGAGTGCGCGCTTTTTTATTGGCTCGAGCTCGGTACCAATAGGCGTTGATGCAGTAATTCGCAGTGTTTTTTCAAGATCCATAAACCTATTCCTCAAATTACCCAATCCTGGCTAAAGCAGGATTTCCCGAGAGTTGGCGCAGCTCACATCGGTGAGCTCGCTCAAGACAAGCAGAATTTCAACACAAGTGTTGACATTTTGCAAAGAATATTTCGATAATGGCGACAGCTAATCTAACAGTGATAATTAATCCACTGCTGCCCATCAGTACATGGCACAAGGATCTCAAACCCATGGAGACAAAGTTACATGCCAGATCAATCCCCCAATGACTTAGACGTGATTATTGTTGGAGCGGGCTTTGCTGGACTTAGAGCGCTATACACCCTTAGAAGGGAGCACTTTAATTGTCTGGTACTCGAAGCATCCGACGAGTTAGGCGGTGTTTGGAACTACAATCGCTACCCAGGCGCGCGCTGTGACGTGGAGAGCTATGACTATTCCTACTCGTTTTCTGAGGAACTAGAGCAAGAATGGCGGTGGACTGAACGATACGCAAAACAACCTGAAATACTTGAATACATTCGGCACGTTGCCGATCGATTCGATCTACGCAAAGACATCGCGTTCAGCACGAAACTAACCTCCGCGGAATACGATGAGAAACAGCAGCGCTGGAATATCGTCACCGATCAAGGGAAAAAGTACACCAGCCAATTTTTCATTATGGCCGTGGGACAACTCTCCAAGCCAAAGAAACCTAATATCGAGGGAGAGGACTCCTTCAAAGGGCAGATTTATCACAGCGCGTTATGGCCGAGACATCCTGTCGATTTCGCAGGTAAGCGCGTTGGAATTATTGGCACTGGCTCTTCAGGCGTCCAAATGACACCTGTTATTGCTGAGCAAGCCGATCATTTATGCGTGTTTCAGCGAACAGCGAACTACAGCATTCCCGCTTGCCATGGCAGGATCAGCGATGAAGAGGACGCTGAAGTTAAGGCCAGCTACCGGGCTCGACGCGAACAGATGCGCAATTCACCTAGCGGCCTTGGCTTCGTTCCCAATAAAAAATCTGCCCTTGATGATTCGCCCGAAGTGCGCGAGCAGGTATTTGAAAAGGCATGGAATCGACTGGGTTACGGATTTGCTCTGGTCTACAAGGATATACTGCTCAATGAAGCGGCGAACGATACCGCAATTGATTTCGCTCATAGAAAAATCGCAGCAAAAGTGGACGACCCCATAGTTCGCGAAAAGCTGACGCCAAAGGGATTTCCTTTCGCGGCAATGCGACCTGCGGTAGACCATCT
>JBEAQQ010000051.1:0-6596 GCA_041163785.1 Pseudomonadota bacterium | reverse complement strand
CATCCCGATAACCACCCGTTACTCGCCCAGGTGAGGGCTGTCGTAGAGGGTTATGATAATCGCTACATGGTGTGCGAGGCGCCCGACGGGCCGACTTTGTACGCCACGGATGCGTCTTGCGGCAAGGCGTTTGCGTTTGGCGTGCAAGGCGCTATTTTGCAATCAGCGGTATCGGGGCTACTACACAATGATGTGTACAATTACCTTAACCAATCTGCCCGGGATCGCATGCCTTTGATTTTGTCTAACCATGATCATTTTGCCGGCGATCGTCCGATGTCTTATATGTTGAGCCAGGCCGGTATAACAACCTCGAATGTCGATGGCTATCTGAAGACTGCCGCCTCTGTTTATATACTGTTATCGGCAACGCCCTTTACCTACTATGGTGAAGAGGTGGGGCAGACAGGTGCAGGCGGTGACTGGGATTTGCGACGCCCAATGAGTTGGGTAGACGATGCCACGACCGCGGGCTTTACGACGGGCGTACCTTTTAGACCGCCGGTCGACAATGTGCTGACCAATAACGTCCAAACCATGTCTGCTGTGAGTGGTTCACTGCTTGCACACTACCAGGCATTGTTCCAGGTGCGTGAGCGCTACCCTGTGTTGGCAATGGGTGATCTGACAACACTGAGTAATCGTGGTGACAGTGTGTTGGCCTTTGCGCGCGAATTTAACGGTCAGCGCGCCGTGGTGCTTGTGAACCTGAGTATACAAACCCGGATTAAACAACTAGCCAAAAGCCAAGGTTTCACCTATGCAGATGTGCTTCAGGCGTATGCGGTGACTATCGATCAAAGTGCCGCTGATGTAATCTCGGTTAGCCTGCCGCCGCAGGCAGCTACGGTCATTGTTGGCCAGTCATTACTGAGCCATTAAGGCGGTCAACGAATTCTGCTACATTACGGGCAATAATAACGAAAAGGCTAACACGCATGCGCTTACAACCTCTTGCTTTAATGTCTATTCTGGCCGCCGCAACCGCCGCAACCGCCGTCGCTGAAGCGCCGATGAATATTCCGCACACCCCGCTTTGGGGGGATACTCACCTGCATACTTCCGCCTCGGGTGATGCGGTGATTTTTGGTGGCAGTATTTCCGCTGAAAAAGCATATCGCTTCGCGCGTGGAGAAACCGTCACTGCCCGTTCGGGGCAGCCTGCACAGCTGCATCGACCGTTGGACTTTTTGGTGATCGCCGATCACGCTGAAGCCTTCGGCATGTTCACCCGCTTGGATCACCCCTTATTAGCGGGCGATAAAGACCTGCAAGACATGGTGGCCAAGAGTAAAGAGTCTCCCGCTAAGGGCATGAAGATTATGGGTAAGCTCATTGCGGATATCGGTAATGGCGTTGGCCCGGCAGCACTTCAGAATCCAGCCAATATCAAACAGATTAGTGGTGAAGCCTGGGATGAATACACGGCCTTGGCGGAGCGCTTCAATGAGCCGGGTGTGTTCACTGCCTTGGTGGGTTAAGAGTGGTCATCTCACCCCGGTGGCGACAATCTTCACCGCGTGGTGGTTTATAAAGAGGGGGCTGACAAGGCTAAACAAATGCTGCCATTTTCATCCATGCAAAGCCAAAATCCGCAGGATCTTTGGCACTGGATGGACAGGTACGAAGAAAAGACGGGCGGCAGCCTGCTCGCCATTCCTCACAACAGTAATCTTTCAGGCGGCAAAATGTTCCCGCAGGCGGCGGTAGCGGAAGAGTATAGCGATACGTATTTGGCCACAAGGAAGCGTCGTGAACACGTGGTCGAAATCACACAGATCAAGGGCGATAGTGAATCACACCCCGTGCTTTCACCCAATGATGAGTTCGCTGGCTTTGGCGACAATGGCTGGGACAATGGCAACCTTCCCCTAACCAACCTTGAAACAGACGCCATGAAAGGTGGGGAATACATTCGTGAAGCCTTAAAACAAGGCTTGGCCTACGAAAAAGCTCGCGGTATCAACCCCTACCAGTTTGGTGTCATTGGGTCGACCGATGCACACACTGGTTTGTCGGCGGTTGAGGAAGATAATTTTTGGGGTAAGCACAGTGGCAACGAGCCAAGTCCTGGTAGATTAAAGCAGGTCACCCGCCGCAATCCTCGAGATCCAGAGACATTCCGCCTCGGCTGGCAGTATCAATCTGGCGGTTATGCGGCGGTCTGGGCGCATGAAAATACCCGTGCATCCATTTTTGACGCTCTACAACGCCGAGAAGTCTATGCCACGACAGGCTCTCGTATAACGCTGCGCGTATTTGCGGGTGAGGGCCTGCAGACCCAATGGCTCGAAAGTGAACAGGGCTTGCAGCACGCCTATCAGCACGCTGTTCCTATGGGGGGGGAGATCTCTGCGGCGCAAGTTAAGCGCGCACCTCAGCTCTTGATCCGCGCCGATAAAGATCCGATGGGTGCCAATCTTGACCGCATTCAAGTGGTGAAGGGTTGGCTTGATCAAGAGGGTGAGTTGCACGAGCAGGTGTTCGACGTCGCCTGGAGCCAAGCGGGCGTGCGTAAGTTGGATGACAATGGCAAAGTGCCCGCAGTGGGCTCAACGGTTGATATAGCGACACCATCCTATACCAACGACATCGGTGATACTCAGCTGACCGCGCTTTGGACGGATCCTGCTTTCGACGCGGCGCAAGCGGCCTTTTACTATGCGCGCGTTATCGAAATCCCTACCCCAAATTGGGTTGCATATGATGCCGCGCGCTTTAACGTGGAGGCGCCCGAAGGTGCGATAACCAGCCATCAAGAGCGCGCCTATTCGTCGGCGATTTGGTACCGCCCCTAATCAATGCGCACATGCGTCCTACAGTCCCATCGGCACCCGTTGCCACACGCCTGGCTAGAGCCATGCTTGAGCAGCGTGTGGCGATGGGCTCAGGCGCACGATTTCGAGTATATCTTCCAAGGTGATGAGTTATTTGAGAGCCTGCCGGAAGATATTGCCGCGAGGGACAATCTTAGCCGTGTTATTCAAAGTGACTTGGCGCGGCTGTTAGTTCTGCAGTCACTACTTAGCCAGTTTGACGTCGTGGTGTGGCTAGATGCCGATGTGCTCATCATTGATCCCGCCGCATTTAGGTTGCCCTCGACCATGGCGGTAGGTCGAGAGCACTGGATTCAGATGGACGAAAAGGGCACGTGGCGGAATTTCAAAAAAGTACACAACGCCATGATGGTATTTCATCGTGGTGATACGTTTTTACCTTTTTATGCACAAACCGCCGAGCGTTTCTTGAGGTCTAATAAAGCGGCTATGCCAGCGCAGTTCGTTGGTCCCAAATTACTCACCGCATTGCACAATGTCGTCCAACTACCCGTGTGGGAGCAAGCGGGCATGATGAGCCCGGGTGTTGGTCTCGATATTTTAGGGCAGAGTGATGGTCGTGCCTTGGCGCTGTTTCGGCGTGCTCACAGCGAACCGGTCGCCGCGCTCAATCTGTGCAGTTCTAGCTGTCAGCGTGGTGAGCTTAGCGATCAACAAATGTTTGATATTATTGCTGCCCTCGGTGAAAGAGAGAGTGTGTGACATGAAATATTGGTTGGTGAAGAGCGAACCCGATGAGTGTGGTATTGATCACTTTGTGGCTGCGGGGGCCAACAGTATTCGTTGGGATGGGGTGAGAAACTACCAGGCGCGTAATTTTTTGCGCCAAATGTCCGTTGGGGATCGAGTGTTACTGTACCACTCTTCCTGCCAGCACATCGGGATTGCCGGTGAGCTAGAGGTGGTGGCAAGTAGTTATCCTGATCCCACCCAGTTTGACGTGCAATCACCCTATGTGGACCTCAAATCAAGTCAAGAAGAGCCACGTTGGTCGGCGGTCGATCTAGTGTTGATTGAAAAGTGGCCGGCCATTTTGCCGCTGAATACCCTTAAGCAGAATGCCACGCAACTTGAAGGGTTGCAGGTTATTGCCAAGGGCGCGCGTTTATCTGTGATGCCTGTGACACACGAACATTGGCAAGTGATTCAACAGTTACGCTAACGGGGTAGGTAAATACCCTCCACTTCCAGCAAGGCTTCTTTTATATCAACCCCGCCGGTATAGCCCGCCAGTTTGCCATCGCTACCGATAACGCGATGGCAGGGAATAATGATGGGTAGTGCGTTGGCACCATTGGCGTTAGCCACGGCACGGACAGCGCTCGGATTGCCGATGGCGGCCGCCAATTCGGCATAGCTTATGGTGTGGCCGTAGGGGATGTCCTGTAAGGCACCCCAAACGTTCTTTTGAAAATCAGAGCCGCGCCACCTAATGGGTAGCTCGAAGTGGCGGCGCTTTCCTTGAAAGTATTCGTTAAGTTGTTGTTCGGTGACATTAAGGACGGAGTGGGATTGCGCTTTCCATACTGCTTTGTCCAATCCAAGGCGTCGGCTGACGCGATGGTTTTGATGGGGTTCGCTGTTCCATGTCAGCATCCATAGCGATAAGTCATCGCATACGGCGGTGATCCTACCGGCAGGAGTATCAAAGCTTTGGTAATAAGCGTTCATCGCGACTCCTCCTAAATGAACAACCGATATAAAGGTTAACACAACTTTTGCTGTCTTTTTTAGATATTGGGATACAATAATTTTACTTGCAACCGGTTGCATTTGTTGATACTTTTTCCTACCTTAATCGAACTACTGTCAGTTATGTTGGTAGTCACAATAATTAGAGATACCTATGAACATGTCACTGGCAAGCGACCCTATACAACAAGCGCTCAATAGCATTAAACGCAAGGCAGGCAGCCATGTGTTTAAGCAGCGTTTAGCCGATCATCTGCCGGTGTTGCTCGAGCTACTCCGCGGAGTCTATGGCAGCGACAAGGCCGATGCTCACTTGCCCGCCCTTGTTGAAACCCTGGCCGAGGGATTTTTTGACCGCAATGAAACACTGCGTGATAAAGATGAACTGCGTATTGCCAATCCCCAGTGGCACAAATCTGAAAACATGGTCGGTATGGCGGTGTATGTCGATTTGGTGGCCGGTAATCTACAGGGCTTGAAAGCTAAATTACCCTACTACGCTGACCTCGGTATTACCTACTTGCATTTAATGCCGCTCTATAAGGCGCCAGAAGGCGACAGCGACGGTGGCTACGCGGTATCCGATTATCGCTCGGTGAACCCCTCTTTGGGCACCATGGATGACTTGCGTGACTTGGCCGCTGCTATGGACGAGTTGGGCATGAGTTTGGTGATGGATTTCGTGTTTAACCACACGTCTGACGAGCATGAGTGGGCTATGGCCGCCAAAACAGGCGATGCCAAATACAGCGATTACTACTACATGTTTAATGATCGCGTACAGATTGATCAGTACGAGCGCACCCTGCGTGAAATTTTCCCCTCGGTCCGCCGCGGCAGCTTTACTCAAATTGAGGACGGCCGTTGGGTGTGGACCACCTTTAACAGCTTCCAGTGGGACTTGAACTACTCTAATCCTGAGGTGTTCCGTGCCATTGTGGGCGAAATGTTGTACTTGGCGAATGTTGGATGTGACGTATTGCGACTCGATGCCTTGGCCTTCATCTGGAAGGAAATGGGTACCACCTGCGAAAATCAGCCTAACGCACACCGCTTGATCCAGGCGTTCAACAGCTGCTTGCGTATTGCTGCACCTTCTGTGGTGTTTAAATCTGAAGCGATTGTTCACCCCGACGAAGTGATTCAGTACATTAGCCCAGAAGAGTGCCAGTTGTCCTACAATCCACTCCTCATGGCCCTCATTTGGGAAGGCTTAGCGACCCGTGAGACGAGCTTGCTAACAAAGAGCTTGAGCTACCGGTTCCATACCCATTCGCATGCCAGTTGGGTGAACTACGCACGTTGCCACGACGATATTGGTTGGACGTTTGACGACCGCGATGCGCGCTTCATTGGCATTAATGGCTACGACCACCGCTTATTTTTGAATAAGTTTTTCACCGGCAACTTCGAAGGTTCCTTCGCCAAGGGCATGGGCTTCCAGTTCAATCCCGACAACGACGATTGCCGCGTATGTGGTTCACTGGCGTCACTTGCCGGATTAGAAGCGGCACTAAGTTCGGGTGATGCCCATCAAATATGGTTGGCTGAACAGCGTATTTTGATGATTCACAGTATTATCTTAAGCATTGGCGGTGTGCCCTTGTTCTATCAAGGTGACGAGTTGGCGATGCTCAATGATTACAGCTTCCTCGATGATCCGAATAAGGCTCACGATGCGCGCTGGGTGAATCGCCCGCAAGTGACAGAGCAGGCGGTGCAGTTAGCCCAAACTCAAGGTACCGTACAAAACCGTGTATTCGGTGGCTTGCGTCATATGATTAACCTGCGTAAAACCCACCGTGTTTTCGGTGAGTCACTTAGTCAGGTGTACGAGACAGGAAACGACCACGTTTTTGCCTATTTGCGTGCCGAATCTGGTGGCGACAAGGTCCTCTGTTTAGTTAACTTCAGCGAATTCGATCAGTGGGTTGAACCTTCGGTGCTTGAAAAACTTTCCCCAGCCAAGTTTGCCAAAGACCTCATCACAGGGGTGACGATGGGTACGCAAACCCATGAGCATTTGAAGTTAACTCCCTACCAAGTGTTGTGGATGCACACCACGCC
>JBEAQQ010000050.1:0-3672 GCA_041163785.1 Pseudomonadota bacterium | reverse complement strand
GCGGGTATGGTGATGCATGTTTTCGATGTGGGACAAGGGAGTGCTGTGCTTTTACAGAGTCGGCAGCGCAATGGCTTGTACGACACAGGTCCCCGTTTCGGCCGGTACACCGTCATGCAGGGGCAAATACTGCCCGCGTTGCACAGAATGGCGGTAGATACCTTGGATTACGTCTGGGTCTCGCACCACGACAGTGATCACAGTGGTGGTTGGCCTCGTTTAAAAAAAACATTGCCAGTCGGTGAAGCGTTTCTGCCCAACAACGGTGGTTGCTATAGAGGGCGCAAGTGGCAGTTAGGCGACCTTGCCATTGAGGCCCTTTGGCCGCCACAGGAGCACGCGTTGAAAAAGCCTAATAATCGCTCGTGTACTCTGCTGATCGAGGTGGCCGGTGTTCGCGTGCTTTTGCCGGGTGATATTGAGGCCAGCGCTGAAAGGTCTTTGCTCGCGCAGGGTTTACCAGCAGTGGATGTCTTGTTTGTGCCACACCATGGTTCTAAGACGTCCAGTAGTCAGGCCTTTGTTGACGCGTTGCGACCGCGCTATATCATCGTAGAAAGTGGCTATGCCAATCGCTATGGGCATCCATTGGAGCGCGTTTTAGCGCGCTATGATGCCTATGGGGCGACCCTATTTTGGACAGCAAGGGATGGCGCGATTCGTGTTCGTGTGTCAGAGCTTGGTGCATTAGAGATATCTTCTTCGCGGCGAGAAAGGCCGTCATTTTGGCATTGATTCGTGCCCAGTTTCTTCCAGTTGTGTTACAGTTTGTACATTGAAAACAAGGGGATGTGACGGGTGTTAGAGTTATTGTTAAAGGGCGGTTGGCTGATGTTGCCCATCGCGCTTTGCTCAATTGTTGCCACGGCTATTTGCATAGAGCGCAGCTGGTCGTTGCGAACCGAAAAATTGGCCCCGGCGAATTTATTAAGCGAGGTGTGGGCGTCGCTAAAAAACAACGAGATTAACCCTGACATGTTGCAAAACTTGGCCACGGGAAGTGCTCTGGGTAGCATCATGGCCGCCGGGCTGAATAACGCCAAACACGGTCGCGATATTATGAAAGAGAGTATCCAGGAAGTCGCTAGCCAAGTGGTGCACGACATGGAGCGCTATCTCAATACCCTCGGCACCATTGCCGCGATTACACCGCTGCTCGGATTGTTAGGCACGGTAATTGGTATGATTAAGGTGTTTGCGGAAATTGTGGCCTCAGGCACCGGCAATGCCGGTGTGTTGGCGGGCGGTATTTCCGAGGCTCTTATCACGACCGCGGCGGGATTGGCTGTTGCCATTCCCTCACTCATCGCCCACCGCCATTTTGCCCGCAAGGTGGATAGCCTGGTGGTGCATATGGAGCAGCAAACCGTGAAACTTGTCGACGCGCTTTATAGCAAGCGTCGTGTGAGTATCGACTGATATGCAATTTCGTCGTCAACAGCGAGAGGCCGTGCAAATTAATTTGACGCCGCTGATCGATGTGGTGTTTCTGTTGTTGATTTTCTTTATGGTCTCGAGCAGTTTTAGTCGGGAGACGCAGCTACAGGTGGACTTGCCCTCGGCGTCGGGTGAGGCGACTGAGGCATCCGAGGTTGTGGTAGACATTGGTATTGGCCGCCACGGTGAGCTGGCCATAAATGGTAGGGCGCTTGCTAGCAGTGATAAAGCCCGTTTACGTGTTGCTTTAAAGCAAGCGGCCGGTGACACTATGCCTAGCATTATTGTTAGTGCGGATGCACAGTCGCCACACCAAGCTTTTGTCGATGTGATGGACGTGGCGGCGTCGCTCGGTTTTTCGCGGTTGGCAATTGCCGCACAACAAGAGGAATACTGATGGCTACGGGCTCGGATTTTTCGACCTATAAACGATTGTTGGCCTACGCGCTGCCTGCGTGGAAGCTATTTTTAATCAGTATCTTCGGTTTCTTTCTTTTTGCAGGGGCGGACGTTTTACTGGCCGACTTAATGCAGTTCATTATCGATAGTCTCGGGAGTCAGGCTTCCCTCGATATGGGGGTGGTTTCTAAGGTTGTCGATCATTTCGTCGGTCTTGACGGTGCGAGCAGCGAGCAGTTGCGTGTGATTATTCCCGTGGCCATGTTAGTGCTGGCGACCATGCGCGGAATAGGCTTTATTCTGGGTAACTACTACATTCGCGTGGTGGCCAGGCAAGTCATCCACAGTATGCGTTGCGCGGTGTTTGACCATCTCGTCGATGCACCATCGAGTTACTACGATCAAAATACTAACGGTTTTTTGATTTCAAAGATTACTTTCAATGTTGAGCAGGTGGCGGATGCGACCACCAATGCTATTCGCACGGTGGTGCGCGAAGGGTTCTTGGTGGTGGGTTTACTGGCGTACCTGTTGTATATCAATTGGCGGTTGTCGCTGGTGCTGTTGGCTATCACGCCACTGATTGCGATTGTTGTGGCCTATGTTGGCAAGCGTTTTCGCCGTATAAGCAGGCGCATCCAGAACTCCATGGGGGATATTACCCATGTGTCTAGTGAGGCGATTTCTGGCTACCGGGAGGTCAGAATGTTTGGCGCCAAAGATGTAGAGAGGCAGCGCTTTTTTAATGCCAGTGAATACAATCGCGTGCAGTTTTTAAAAATGGCGCTGACAGATGCCTTGAGTCCGCCCATTTTGCAAATGTTTATTTCTTTCGCCTTAGCGATCTTGGTGTGGTTGGTTTTAGCGCCCAACATGGCTGCGACGATGAGCCCGGGCCAATTTGTTGCGTTTTTAGCCGCCGCGGGTATGTTGCATAAGCCTGTTCGTCAGTTGAGCGAAGTTTATTCCGTGGTACAAAAAGGTTTGGCGGCCGCGGAGGATATTTTCGAACTGCTTGATAGCGAACGAGAGCGTGATGACGGCACACATTCTCTCGCGAATGTTCGCGGCGAGGTGAGTTTTGAACAGGTGAGCTTTTTCTATACCCCTGAGCAGCGAGTGCTGCACGACATTAATCTCACTGTTCAACCGGGTGAAACGGTCGCCTTGGTGGGCTTGTCAGGTAGTGGTAAATCGACGCTTATGTCCTTGTTGACGCGATTTTACGCGCCCAGTTCCGGGAGTATTCGTGTGGATGGTATCGCTATTCAAGAGGTACCGCTCGATGAGCTTCGCCAGCATATCGCCTTGGTATCTCAGCAGGTCACCCTTTTCAACGATACGATCTACAACAATATTGCTTACGGATGTCTGGCGGACGCCGATCCCGCGGACGTGCATGCCGCGATCACCGCAGCGCACGCCGACGATTTTATTGCGAAATTACCCCAAGGTCTGCAGACCGTGGTGGGCGATGATGGGGTGCTGCTATCAGGGGGCCAGCGCCAGCGCATTGCCTTGGCGAGAGCACTGCTCAAAGATGCGCCCATTTTGATCTTGGACGAAGCGACGTCGGCGCTTGATAACGAATCTGAGCGCTACATTCAGCAAGCCCTCGATGCCGTCATGAAGGATAGAACGACGTTTGTGATAGCGCACCGATTATCGACTATCGAGCAGGCGGATCGCATCGTTGTGATGGAGCAAGGTGAAATTGTAGAGCAGGGTAAACATGCCGACCTGCTCGCCAGCGGTGGACGTTATGCACAACTCCACAGCCGCCAGTTTGAGGAAGTTAAGTGAGTTTTTGGTACCGCCCTCTCGCGTGGCAAGATG
>JBEAQQ010000049.1:0-2684 GCA_041163785.1 Pseudomonadota bacterium | reverse complement strand
GTTTGCACAGCGGTATCGATACGCGCATCCCCCGAAGAAGAACAGCTACTGGTAAAATTCACCGTAAGGGGTGTCGTGAAGATTGCATCTTGATCGTCAAACACCGTGACAGAAAGCGAGGCCGTGCCAGCGGGGGATAACACAACAGATCCGTCGGTGGCGTTATTCACACCAATAATGCCTTTATTTGACGCGTTAAAGCCCAACGCGAGGTTAACGGCACCGACAGAGAAAGGCTTACTTACCGTGTCTTCCACAATCGTCGCTGTGACGACACCGGCCGTGCCTGGATCGCTCCCACCTGAGCCAATCACCGCATAGGCGACACCGTTGCCATTGGTAAGAATTTGTCCACTAGAAGGTGTTAAGGTTCCCGCCGTGGTCGCCACACTGACAATTGCTCCGTCGAGGGGTGTGTCATTGGCGCTCAGGGCGCGAACCACAAAAATACTGTTTTGCACAGCATTGATCGAGTACTCAGCCTCGTCGCTACGCGCTGCATCAAAGGCCGCCAAATCGCCCTCGAAGTCAGTAATCGAATCCACCGTATTGGTACCCACCACCTCTGCATCGAGTACTGACAGTGGGTAAATTCGTGCGTCGAGCTGAATACCTCCCGCAGCATTAATCGCCGCGATAGTGGCGCTGTAGGTTTGTCGTGCCGATACAGTGGTGTTGTCAGCGGCGGTATACACCACCGTCACCGCTCCTGCGGCACCCTCCTCCGCCCCGGTGACATCGATTTGCACTGTCGCTACACCACTACTGTTAGTGGCTACCACGCCAGAGCTTGGGAATAGCGCGCCAAGGGAGGCAGTCGCCTCTACCAATTCGTCGGGAATGGGTTGGCCGGCGGCATCGCGGAGGGTAATGGTCAGCGTGCGCGGCGCGGTATCTAAAATCAAATTAGCCGATTGGCTGTACCCAGCCTCCCAAGCCAAAGTAAGTGTCGGAGAATTATTGGCGGTTGTATTATCGGTGGTGCCAGACGAGCCCGCCGGCCCACTTCCTCCACAGGCCGCCAGCACGAGTGACAGTGTCAGAATAAGTATATGTTTGAAAGTTTTAGCAACACGCAACGCAGGCATGTAGGTTTCCTCCGTGAATTCACCACGTCTAAAGCAGGGCTTCGGTATTCATCTTCACTTTCAGCATAGACCATATTTTTTAATTGCTCTGAAAAATTCCCCTAGATCAAATAGCTGACGATTAATGTTATGCAGCGCTGTTAGCGACGGGGGTTTACGACTAAAATGTCATCAACATGGACGATCCCAAGACAATGCGTCATATCACTCTTCGCCGCAGGCCGACTTCGGCGGCCTGTTTAATGCTGCTATTTCTTTGGCCGACGTCTGCGTGTCTCGCAGATCTTCGCATTGCTGGTGTCGATAGCGACTTACAGCAGGCCATAATGGAACAATCATCGCTATCGGGGGCCGCCTGTGACGCCCCAGCGTGGTGGCTGGAAAAACAGCTCGAAAAAACCCAGTTAACCGCGGCACACTTATTGGAAACCCAAGGCTTTTACACGGCACGCCTGACTTCACAGTTATCTACCAGTAACGCGTGTTGGCAAGCTGACCTCGCTATCGACCAAGGTCCACAAGCGATCTTTAATACCATTACCCTCGCTGGCCTTGAAAAGGACGCCGTTTCCGCTCAACACGTCGATGCCACGGTGCCCAGCACTGGCGCGCCTTTTACCCATGCTCGCTATGAAAATATGAAGTCGGGGCTAATCGACCTCGTTCAAGCACAGGGTTTTATTGATGCAAACTGGTCGGTAAGCAAGGCGACCGTCACGCTGCCCGCCCAAAACAATGACATAGCGATGCCCGCGAAGGTAGATGTCGAGCTTGTACTGGCAGCTGGGCCGCAGTATTACATTGGCGAAATCCACCATCAAATAAGCGATCTCGACGGCGCTTTTTTGGGCAAATTTCACGATCTCAGCCCCGGCATGCCACTCACCCGCCGCACCTTAGATAAGGCCTACCAACAGCTGATCTCAACGGGATACATGGCATCGCTGGCCATCACGCCCCACTATGATCAAGCCCAAGGGCCACAAATACCGCTGAGCATCGACGGCACCCCCGCGCGCAAACGCACCTATGAGATTGGCGCTGGATACGCCACTGACAGCGGCCCACGAACCCGCGGTGAAGTCCTCTGGCGGCGTATCAATGCCCGTGGTGATCGCGCTCGCCTAACAGCTAAATTGGCCGAGACCGCCCGTGAAGTGAGCGGCGAATACCGGCGCCCCGACGAAGATGATCCGCGCAATCGCTGGTGGAGTTTTGGCACCAGCTATGAATACGACCAACCGGATACCTTCAAGCGTGAAAAAACGGCGCTGACCGCAACGCAGAGTGTTCGCCGGCAAAGTACTTGGCTGCGAACCAACGTGCTGCAGTATTCTACAGAAGCGTGGCGCATCGCTGACCAATTGGGCGACACGCAGTTGCTAAATATTGGTCAGGGTTGGCAACACAGCGACGCCGACGGTCACGGCAGGCTTCCCGCTGGCCGCTCGCTCAATCTTAGTTGGCGCGCCGCCGCCAAAGCCGCAGGGTCAGATATCAATGTAGTGCAGCTGCAAGCGGCCTATAAATCCATTCGCACACTCAACCGTCGATGGCGCCTGCTAGGCCGCGCCCATGTGGGTATCAACGTTGTCG
>JBEAQQ010000048.1:0-6060 GCA_041163785.1 Pseudomonadota bacterium | reverse complement strand
TCCATGAAGCAGCATATCGCCGGTCTCAGTCAAAAGAATTACGAATTCCTTGAGGGTGTGACCGCACCAGAGTTTGTGTTTGTTTTTGTCCCTATTGAAGCCGCCTATCACGCTGTCATCGACGCCGCACCGTCGGTGTTTACCGAGGCCTATGAGAAAAATGTGGTGGTGGTGAGCCCCGCGACGTTGTTGGCCACCCTTCGCACGGTTCAATTTTTGTGGCGCCGCGATAAGCAAAACCGCAATGCCGAGAGTATTGCCAACGAGGCGGGTGGGCTGTACGACCAGCTCAGTATGGTATTGGAAAGTTTGTTGGAACTCGGTCGCCAAGTTCAGCGTACACAAGACTCCTACCAGCTCACCTTGAAACGTTTAAGCGAGGGGCGGGGAAATGCTTTGGGCCGCGTCGAGAAATTGCAGCGTTTGGGGGCGAAAGCCAAACGCAAAATGCCTGAAATCAAGGTCGATGCAGCGCTTGACGACGATAACGAAACCGTAGATGAATATTTAGATTGAGGGGTGTGTATGAGTCTCCAACTAGGTGCGCCCGCACCGCAGTTTAGTTTACAGAACCAAGACGGCAACACGGTCAGTTTGAGCGATTTTAAAGGCATGACGGTAGTGGTCTATTTTTATCCTAAGGCGCTGACGCCAGGTTGTACCGATCAGGCCTGTGGTCTGCGTGATGTAAAGGAAGATTTGCAAGCGCACAATACGGTAGTGTTGGGATTGAGCCCAGATCCGGTGTCCAAGCTCGCTAAGTTTCGTGACAAGCACGACTTGAATTTTGACCTGCTATCAGACGAAGATCACGCCGTCGCTGAGGCCTTTGGTGTATGGCAGTTGAAGAAGTTTATGGGCAAGGAGTATATGGGGGTTGTGCGCACGACATTTATTATCGACGCCGACGGCAACTTGTCACAAATTCTCGATACGTTTAAAACGAAGACCCATCACGAAACGTTATTGGCGGCCTTGGCGGGCTAAAATAGCTCCACGCTATCGCCATCCTCATCTTCCGCGGTCTTGTCGTGGCCGCGGAAGTTGTGGCGAAAGATGGCTAAGGCTTCGTTGAGTGAAACCCCCTGCATGATTTTGTCGAACATCAAGCGTTCCGCTTCCATGGTATAGCTGGATTTGATTTCATCCTGAATGGCTTGCCATACCGCGGGGTTGTGTAGATCGCTGTCGCTCTCCATGACGTCTATCAGGCGTCGCAAGCCCGCTTGTACATGGTCTACGCGCTGAGACATACGATCGTAGAACTGAAAGGCTGTGACGGCCTTCACGACGTGTTCTTCGATGGCATCACAGGTCTCTTTGGCGCTAGTTGATTCACGCAGTGCCTTGGCGTGCTGTCGAATTTCCCTAAACGCACCGCCGATGATTTCCGCTTCTTCGTTGCCCTCGCCTAGCGCTGTCTCTATTTGGGCAATAGCAAGATAGAGCATTTTTACCGTCTGTTCGAGATGTTGCCACTCGTCGCTGTTGAGGTGGTGGGCTGACGCCATGGTGGGCACCTTTATAAATTGTGTTCCCTAAGCATAGCAAAGGCGGCTGCAGACGCTAGTTCGGTTTGCTCAGTGTCTATTCGCTCGGGTAAGATGCGCGCCTCTACAGAGGAATTTTTATGGCGCTACTGCGTTTACAGAACGTCCATCTCGCCTACGGCGACAACCCCTTGCTGAACGGCATTGACCTGCAGCTCGATAAGGGGGATCGATTGTGCCTGCTAGGCCGCAACGGCAGCGGTAAATCAAGTCTGATGCGCGTCTTGGTCGGCGAGCAAAAAGCCGATGACGGTGAGATTTGGCTACAGCCGGGTGCGGTCATCGCGCGTTTGGAGCAGGATTTGCCGCCGACAGATCAGATTACTGTCTACGACTATATCGCCGAGGATCACAGTGTGGTGGGGCATAGCCTGGCCCAGTTTGAAATCTTGTCCCACGCCGCTGACGTTGATATGGCAGCGCTGGAAAAGCATCAAAAAATCATTGAGGACCATGATGGTTGGAGCCTTCAGCAGCGTATTGACTTGCTGTTGCGGCGTTTGCAAATCCCCCGCGATGCCATGATGAGCGCCCTGTCGGGCGGTTGGCGTCGTCGGGTCTCGCTGGCGCGCGCGCTGAGCCACAATCCAGATATTTTGTTGTTAGACGAACCGACCAACCACCTCGATGTGGCCACCATTGAGTGGATGGAGGAGCATTTGCTCGAGTACCAGGGCGCCATCATGTTCGTCACCCACGACCGTCGCTTTTTAAAAAAACTGGCCAATCGCATTGTCGAACTCGACCGTGGCAATATGCTGTCATGGACGGGTAGCTACGATGACTTTTTGACCTACCGCGAGCAGGTGCAGGAGACCGAAGATCGACATAATAAGCTGTTCGATACCAAGTTGGCTGAAGAGGAAAAGTGGATTCGTCAGGGAATTAAGGCGCGCCGCACCCGCAACGAAGGCCGAGTGAGGGCGCTCAAGGCGATGCGCGATGAGCGCAAGCAGCGAATAGCGCGCAAAGGTAATGTCTCGATGACTATCGATAGTGCTGAGAGCTCGGGTAAGATCGTTGTCGAGTTACAGCACATAAGCAAAGCCTTTGGCGACAAGACCGTCATCTACGATTTGACAACCACTATCCAGCGCGGCGACAAGGTGGGCTTAATTGGTCCTAATGGTGTCGGTAAAAGCACCCTGATAAAAATGATTTTGGGGCAGTTGTCCCCGGACAGTGGGGTCTTGAATTTAGGCACCAAATTGGAAGTAGCTTATTTCGACCAATTGCGCGATCAACTCGACCCCGAGAGCAGTGTCTTTGACAACATTTCAGATGGTCGAGATTTTATCGAGATCGGTGGTAAAGATCGCCATGTTATGTCGTATCTGGGGGATTTTTTATTTCCTCCCGCGCGGGTGCGTTCGCCGGTTAAGGCCCTGTCAGGCGGTGAAAAAAATCGCCTATTGTTGGCGAAGATGTTTTCGCGTCAGGCCAATTTGCTTGTTATGGATGAGCCTACCAACGACCTAGATGTCGAGACATTGGAGTTGCTTGAAGAGATTTTGGGTAATTTTGATGGCACCTTGTTGTTGGTGACTCACGACCGAGAATTTATGGATAACGTGGTGACGCAAACACTTGCCTTCGAGGGGCACGGTGTGGTGCGTGAATATGTCGGTGGCTATCAAGATTGGTTGCGACAACGAGGCCCCGCGGTGGCTATGGATAAGGTGGACGGGGAGAAAGTGGAGAAAAAATCCACGCCGACCACGCAAGCGAGCGCTGTCGCTACGAAAAAAGCCAAGAAGTTGAGTTATAAGTTGCAATTAGAACTCGACCAACTGCCTTCGACCATCGAAGCCTTGGAGCTAGACATCGCCACCTTAGAGGATACAATCGGCTCAGCTGAGTTTGCCGCCTTGGACCACACAGAAATGACGGCGACCTTGGATGCACTCAGTGCTCGCCAGCAGAGCCTTGACGAGGCGATGGAGCGTTGGATGGCGTTGGAGGCGATGGCGACGTCGGGCGATTAAACCCGCACCGCCAACACATCGCAGTTGGCGCCGTGTAGGACACCGTTAGCGGTAGAGCCAAACACGAGCGCCAAGCCGTGGCGTCCATGGCTGCCAACCAAGACTAAATCGGCACCGAGATCGTGCGCCAAAGTGTGGATTTCTGATTCCGGACGACCTATGACAATGTGTTGGCGCTCTTCGGGAATATCCCATTTTGCACCGAGTTTGCGCATCTGATTTTCAGCTTGCTTGTAAATTTCTTCTTGCACGCTCGAGAAATCCATGGGAATGTCGCCACCATAAGCAAAGCTCAGCGGCTCAATGACATGCACTACACTGAGTGATGCATTGTTTTGCTTGGCTAAATTTGCCCCTTTGGCTGCGACTAGATCTGAATCTTCACTCAGATCTAAGCCTAAAAGAATATGTGAATATAAGCCCATAGCTGTCTCTCCGTTGACTGTGCGGTTTTGTATGTAACAAATATAGTACAAACACACCTTGCAAGGGCAGGGGTGTTTACAAAAAAGTTGAGGTAGATCATGAGCTATTTGATCATTGCCCTCGTTGTTGCGGTAGTGATTGGGCCGGTGCTGTGGCTAAAGCCTAGCCCCCGTGAAAAACAACTGCAACGTCTGCGGAGGTGTGCGCACAGCGAGGGGCTTCGTGTCCACTTGCGTGCCGTGCCGCCTAATCACGGCGATGGTCCAAGAGTGGTTGAGCCGGCCATCATGGCCTATATTCGGCCTTGGTCCGAGCAGGAGCGAAAGTCTTCTCTGCCAGCGACGTTTACCTTGCCTTGTCTGCAGGGTGACTGGCAGTCCTATCGCAGTAAAGGCATCGTGGGTGATGAGTTATTGCGAGCACTTCCCGATAGCTGTCGCTTGCTCGAGGTCTCAGAAGAGGGCCTGCTTATCTATTGGCGAGAGCGTGGAGATGAGTCTAGAGTGAAGCAACTGCGTACAACCATGGAAGACATTTGCCAGGCGTTACTGCGCGGTGCAGGAAACAAATATGCGTCGAAAACTTGACAAGCTTGGCTACAGTTCATAATTATAGCGCCCCTTTGGCCCAGAGTTTTTGGCGGGCGCGCAACGAGCATAGGAAATAATGGCAAAATCATTGGTAATTGTGGAGTCGCCCGCGAAGGCGAAAACCATCAACAAATATTTAGGGGATGACTACATCGTTAAATCGAGTATTGGTCATATCCGCGATTTGCCCACCAGTGGTTCAAGTACTCCTACCGATCCTAAGGCCCGCGCCAAACAGGCGGCCTTGACGCGCAAAATGAGCCCGGCGGAGAAAGAGAGTTACAAACGGGAAAAGTCTCGCGAGCAGTTAGTGAACCGCATGGGTATCGACCCCGAAAACGGTTGGCGTGCCCACTACGAAATTCTACCGGGTAAAGAAAAGGTGGTCGCTGAATTGAAGCGACTGGCTAAAAGCGCTGACCGCGTTTACCTCGCCACCGATTTGGATAGGGAAGGGGAGGCGATTGCTTGGCATTTACGCGAGGCGATTGGCGATCAAGTCTCTGAATACAAGCGTGTTGTTTTCAACGAAATTACCAAAAAGGCGATTACCGAAGCGTTTGAGCATCCCTCCGAACTCGACATCAATCGCGTCAATGCTCAGCAGGCGCGACGTTTTCTCGACCGTGTGGTGGGTTATATGTTGTCTCCGCTGCTGTGGCAGAAGGTGGCGCGTGGCTTGTCTGCTGGCCGTGTGCAGTCTGTGGCTGTGCGTCTGGTGGTTGAGCGTGAAAATGAGATTCGAGCGTTTAATCCCGAGGAGTATTGGGAATTACACGCAGATACACAAACCGCCCAACAGGCGGCATTGCGCCTAGAGGTTAAAAAACAAGCCGGTGAGACCTTCCGCCCAACCAGCCAGGCACAGACAAATGCGGCCATGCAGTCTTTGCAGTCTTCGGCACTGCAGGTGGTATCGCGTGAGGACAAGCCCACCAGTTCGCGCCCAAGCGCCCCTTTTATCACGTCAACAATGCAGCAGGCCGCCAGTACGCGTCTGGGCTTTGGTGTGAAGAAGACAATGATGCTGGCGCAGCGATTGTATGAGGCAGGTTACATCACTTACATGCGTACCGACTCGACCAACTTGTCGAACGACGCGGTGGCGGCCTGTAGGGGCTATATCGAACAACACTTCGGCAGTGAGTATTTACCGGCCAAGGCCAACATCTATAGTTCTAAAGAGGGTGCCCAAGAAGCGCACGAGGCGATTCGCCCCTCTGATGTGACTGTGATGCCACAGCATTTGTCAGGCATGGAGCGTGACGCTGAAAGGTTATACACCCTCATTTGGCGTCAGTTTGTCGCCTGTCAGATGACACCGGCACGCTACACATCGACCAGCGTTGAGGTGCGCGCGGGTGAGTTTGAGTTGCGCACCCGTGGACGTGTCATGGTGTTTGATGGCTATACCAAGGTGCAGCCCGCGGCGAGTTCAAAAAATGATGAGGATGCCATTCTTCCCGACGTAGCGGTGGGCGAAACACTGCAACTGGTTAAGTTAGATCC
>JBEAQQ010000047.1:0-5208 GCA_041163785.1 Pseudomonadota bacterium | reverse complement strand
CCGCTGATCGACGAAGTCAGCAAAATTAATGTGACTCGTGTGCGCTCTTCAACCCACAGTGGTTTGATGTTGACCGAAGACGAAAACATGATCAGTGTTGAGTTGTCGGTACAGTATACGGTGTCAAATCCTAAAGATTTCTTGCTCGCGGTGCGCGATCCGGAATTGAGCTTGCACCATGCGACTGAGTCGGCCTTGCGCCACGTTGTAGGCAGTTCAGCGATGCACGATGTATTGACCGATGGGCGTGAGAATATCGCGATCGAGATCCAGGCGCGTCTGCAAAATTACTTGAATGATTACACCACGGGTATTCAAGTGGCCAAGGTCAACGTTGAAGAGACTCGCCCGCCGCGTGAAGTGCAGGCGGCGTTCGACGACGTGATCAAGGCGCGTGAAGATGAGCAGCGTGTGAAGAACGAAGCAGAGGCGTATGCCAACGGTATCGTGCCAGAGGCCCGCGGTATGGCACAGCGTTTAATCGAAGAGGCCAGTGCTTACAAGCAGAGCGTTATCGCGCAAGCGCAAGGTCAGGCGGCGCGTTTCGAGGCCTTGCTTGCTGAATATAAACGTGCCCCCGAGGTCACTCGCGAGCGTTTATACATCGAGGCGATTGAGTCGGTGATGACCAATAGTTCCAAGGTGATGGTCGATGTCGAAGGCGGCAACAATATGATGTATTTGCCGCTGGATAAGATTATCGGTTCATCCAATGCCTCTGGTCGTGACGGTGCCGAAACGTACCAGCCAACAACCAATTCTTCATCGACGCTGCCAAGCAGTATTCGCACTAACAACAACGACAGTCGTCGTCGGGAGAGTCGCTAATGTCTAATAGAAATGTAGCCATTATCCTCGCCTTGTTCGGGGTGGTATTTATTGCTTCTAACACTTTGTTTGTTGTGAAGGAGACCGAACGAGCAGTAATGCTCAAGTTTGGTCGTGTTGTTGAGGCCGATCTTGCGCCGGGTTTGCATGTTAAAGTGCCTTTTGTTAACACGGTGGCCAAGTTTGACGCGCGCTTGTTGACGCTGGATGCGCAACCACAGCGCTTCCTTACCGTCGAGAAAAAAGCGGTTATTGTTGATTCGTATGCTAAGTGGCGTATTTCAGATGTCTCTAAATACTACACGGCGACGAACGGTGAAGAGCTCCGCGCCCATAGTTTGTTGGCGCAACGCATTAATACCGGGCTTCGCAACGAGTTTGGTGAGCGCACCATGCACGAGGTGATCTCGGGTGAACGTGATCAGTTGATGATTGATTTGGTTCAGTCCCTCGATGAGCTTACCGAAGCAGAGTTTGGCATTGAGCTTGTCGATGTCCGCGTGAAGCGCATTGATCTTCCTGAGCAGGTGAGTCAGTCGGTGTTCAATCGTATGACCTCGGAGCGTGAGCGCGAGGCGCGTGAGCATCGCTCCAAGGGTAAGGAATTGGCTGAAGGTATTCGCGCGGCGGCAGACCGCGACAAAGTGGTCATCGAGTCGGATGCCTACCGTGATGCCGAGCTTATTCGCGGTGAGGGTGATGCCGAGGCGGCCAGTATTTATGCTAAGGCCTATAATCAAGATCGCGAGTTCTACTCATTTATGCGTAGCCTGCAAGCGTATCGTGAAAGCTTTGCCACTAAGGGCGATGTGATGTTGGTAGAGCCAGATAGCGCATTCTTCCGTTATCTGAATAATCCCAAGGGAAAATAGTCACTGCAATTGTGTTTACCCCTGTGGGTAGATGACAATTTTATGCTATCATCCGCGACCGGGCTGGCAACAGCCCGGTTTTTTTGTGTCTTTTTTAGGTAATTGCAGTGCAAGAACTACTGACAGCGCTGGCATTGTTGCTGGTTTTTGAGGGTTTGCTGCCGAGCATTGCGCCAGCTAAATGGCGCGAGACAATACTCTCTTTGTTGTCGTTGACTGACAAGCAATTACGGATAGGTGGACTTATCTGCATGGTGTTGGGTGCGTTCATCTTAAGTGTGGTCCGTTCATAGAACGTCGGAGTTTTTCATGACCGTAGCAAATCGCTGGCGCCTTCCCGATGGGGTAGATGAAGTCTTACCGGCTCAGGCGAGGCAGGTCGAGCACGCGCGCCGCGAGCTTTTGGACTATTTTGGTCGCTGGGGTTATGAGCTGGTGATTCCGCCGTTGATGGAGTACACAGATTCTTTATTGCTCGATCTTGGTTCCGATGTGGACTTGTTTGCTTTCAAGCTCACCGACCAGCTTTCTGGTAAAACCATGGCTATTCGCCCAGACATTACCCCGCAGGTCGCGCGTATCGATGCGCACAGTCTCAAACGCGAAGGCGTGGTACGTTTGTGTTACGCCGGCAGTGTTTTGCACACCAAGGCCAAGTCGCTGTTGGCCTCGCGTTCGCCGATACAGATAGGTGCGGAGCTGTTTGGTTGTGAGGGTTTGCAGGGTGATATTGAAATTATCAGTCTCATGCTGGGTATGTTGGATGCTGCGGGTATCGAGGGATGTCACCTCGATCTTGGCCATGTGGGTATATACCGCGCTATTGTTGAGGCGTCCGGTCTAAGTCAGGCGATACAGGCTGAATTGTTTGACGCGTTGCAGCGCAAGGCGAGCGCTGAAATTGATGCGCTGTTGGCACAGGCTGGTATTGACGAGCAGGTGGCTGAGCAGTTGCGCGCGCTAGTGACGTTGAATGGCGATCGCGGAGTACTTGATGAGGCGCGTCATATTCTGGCGAATGTGCCGGAGGCGATGGCGGCGTTGGATGAGTTGGTGTCGGTGGCAGAGGTGCTATTGCAGCGCTACCCTGCGCTGGTACTGCATTTTGATCTAAGCGAGTTGCGTGGTTATGAATACCACACAGGTCTTGTGTTTGCCGCGTTGGCTCCGGGCTACGGTCAGGCCTTGACCAATGGTGGGCGTTATAATGATATCGGTGCGGCATTTGGCCGGTCGCGTGCTGCGACGGGTTTTAGTGCTGACCTGCGCGCCTTAGTGCAATTTGCTGATTTCCAGTCTGCGGCGGCGGGTTCTATATTTGTCCCGTATGCGTTGTCACAGTTAGCATGGCAAGAAGTTCAGCGCCTTAGGGCGGTGGGAGAGAGTGTTGTCTGTGCCTTGGAGGAGGGCTATAAGCCTGACGATCAATGTGACAGAGTGCTTCGTCTCGATGGCGATCAGTGGCTGGTTGAAAGTTTGAACGTCTAGTGGAAGCCCACTCGACAATTTTTTTTTACGTGAGAAATAGCAAATGACAAAAAGTGTGGTGGTGCTGGGAACCCAGTGGGGCGACGAGGGCAAAGGAAAAATTGTTGACCTGTTGACTGACCAGGCGGCGGTAGTGGCGCGATTCCAAGGTGGCCATAATGCAGGTCATACCCTGGTAGTTAATGGCGAAAAGACCGTGTTGCACCTTATCCCATCCGGTATTTTGCGCGAGGGTGTCACCTGTTTGATCGGCAACGGTGTGGTGTTGGCCCCAGATGCTTTGCTGAAAGAGATTCATGGTCTTGAGGAAAAGGGTGTTCCTGTTCGTCAGCGCCTGCGTTTGAGCCCCGCTTGTCCCTTGATTTTGCCTTATCACGTGGCGTTGGATCAGGCGCGCGAAGCCGCGCGCGGCAAGGATAAAATCGGCACCACCGGTCGCGGTATTGGCCCTGCCTACGAAGACAAGGTGGCGCGTCGTGGTTTGCGTTTGGGAGATATGTTTTATCCAGAGCGCTTTGCAAACAAGCTGAAAGAAGTGATGGAATACCACAACTTTGCTTTGACCCAATACTACAAGGTCGATGCTGTAGATTATGACACGGTGTTGGCGGAAAGTATGGCGATGGCTGAGCAGTTGAAGCCGATGGTGGCCAACGTGTCTGAGTTGCTTCACCAGTATCGCGAGCGCGGCCAAAACATCTTGTTCGAGGGTGCGCAGGGTTCGCTGCTTGATATTGACCACGGTACCTACCCATTTGTGACATCATCAAATACCACGGCTGGTGGTGCGGCAACGGGTTCGGGTGTGGGGCCTCTGTATTTGGACTACGTGTTAGGTATCACAAAGGCCTACACCACTCGCGTGGGCTCTGGACCGTTTCCGACGGAGTTGTTCGACGAGGTGGGTGCTTACCTTGCCAAGCAAGGGCATGAGTTTGGCGCGACAACCGGTCGTCCGCGTCGCTGCGGTTGGTTTGACGCCGTGGCCTTGCGCCATGCGGTGCAGGTCAACAGTGTTAGCGGTCTTTGTTTGACCAAGCTCGACGTGCTCGACGGTCTCGAAAATGTGAAAATCTGTGTGGCTTATAAAGATGCTGATGGTAACGATGCCAGTGCGCCTGTTGATGCAGAGGATTACGAAGCCCTACGCCCTGTCTACGAGCAGATGCCTGGTTGGAGTGAATCCACCATTGGTGCGCAGTCGATCGATGCGCTGCCACAAGCTGCGCGCAACTATATTAAGCGTCTTGAGGATTTGGTGGGAGCGCCCATTGATATCGTATCAACAGGTCCGGATCGTAGTCAGACCATCGTTCTGCGCCACGCATTCCTGTAAAGTTGTTGTTCAAAAAAAGCCCGCCCGATGTAAGTCCGGCGGGCTTTTTTGTGCGCGTTATAAAAATTACGCATTTTTTAAAGGTAAAGTCTTGCGCAGTCTTTGCCTCTTGCTTACAATGCGCGGCTCAAATGGATTGCGCCGTTGCTTGGTGTGATCTGCTTGTCTAAGCTGGCGTAGCTCAGTAGGTAGAGCAGCTGATTTGTAATCAGCCGGTCGGGGGTTCGATTCCTCTCGCCAGCTCCATTTTTCGGTTGGAGCACAATGCATTGGGTGGCAATTTGCCCGGTGTACTGCAAATCGAATGTGTTCGACAAATTGCATCGCAATTTGAACCGAGCGCGCAGCGCGAAGCCCTTAGGGGCGCAACGCCTAAAAGCGTTGCGAGTATTCCTCTCGCCAGCTCCATTTTTCGGTTGGAGCACAATGCATTGGGTGGCAATTTGTCGCGGTGTATTTTTAGTCGAAATAGTAAGGCAAACTATATCCCCCGTTCGGGTCTCAATATAGTTCAGGCAGGTGATGACCTGCCGTTTAAATCGCGCATTCTCAGCATGGCTTTAGTTGAATGTTTTCTTTTGAAAGACAATGTGTTGTCAGTTTAAGAAAATGCTTGACATGAGGTTGCTGCCCTAGGAGAATACGGCGCTCTTTTCGGTGGGGTTCCCGAGTGGCCAAAGGGAT
>JBEAQQ010000046.1:0-20003 GCA_041163785.1 Pseudomonadota bacterium | reverse complement strand
TTGATGCGCCACGGCGGCCACACCAAGGCGGAAACGGTATTGAAAGGTTTCTTGCGCACCGAGTGGGACAGTCGAGTGGTGGATGTGTTTGGGCGCTGTCGTGGCAGTGATGTGGTACGTCAGTTGATGTTGGCCGAATCTTGGTTGACGCGCCGCGATAGGGATCCCGCATTGTTATTAGCGCTAGGGCGTTTGAGCTTACAAAATCAATTGTGGGCGAAGGCTAAAGAATACTTCGTGGCCAGTGTGAATGCTGAGCCCAATGCGGCTGCCTATGCGGAACTGGCCCGTTTGTGTGGTTCGTTTGGCGAGTGGCAGAAGGCGGCGAGTTATGCGTCGTTAGCTGTGCGCCACGGCGTGGGTGAGCTGCCTAAATTGCCCCAGCCGACCGCTAAAGCCTAGGCTAACTGGCGGCTCTTACCATGTGAATGTGTAGGATGCCGTCTTCCATGTAGGGGTCGCCGCTGACCTCAAACCCCAGAGACTCATAAAAATTTTGCAGGCGTTGCTGGGCACCGATCTTGATGGGTTGCTTGCCCCAGTGGTTCTCAATCCAGTCGATGGAACGTTGCATCAGTTCACGGCCGAGTTGTTTGCCGCGCTGCGATGGCGACGTCACGACCCGACCAATGGAACATTCTTTGTAAACCACCCCAGCGGGTACCAGGCGCGTGTAAGCAGCGAGCTTATCGTCCTCGTAGCCAAATAGATGGGTGCACTCGGTATCAATACCATCGGCGTCCAAAAAAGCACACTCCTGCTCTACGACAAAGACTTCCTGGCGCAGTGCCATACTGTCGTACAGTTCCTTGAGGCTTTGTTGGTCAAAGGCGCGGCAGTACCAGTAGATGTTGTTGTTCATGGCGGTCGCTGTATTACAAAAAAACTGAGGTTAGCAGTTTCCGTGACATTGTGGGAGCTTATTGATAGTGAATGACTCGCCCGAAGGCGAGCCAAAACAAAGCTAGAGCTACGAGACTAGCGCCAAACTATTTTCTTTTCATCGAGTCGAAAAACTCGTTATTCGTCTTGTGCATTTTCAGTTTATCCAACAAAAACTCCGTGGCTGGCACGTCGTCCATGTCGTTAAGCAGTTTGCGCAAAATCCACATGCGTTGCAGTTCTTCTTCGGTCGTCAGCAGGTCTTCGCGGCGGGTACCTGAGCGGCGAATGTTAATTGCTGGGAAGACGCGGCGCTCGGCAATCTTGCGGTCGAGGTGAAGCTCGAGGTTACCGGTGCCCTTAAATTCTTCGTAAATGACTTCGTCCATTTTTGAGCCAGTATCGATCAGCGCAGTCGCCATAATAGTCAAGCTACCGCCTTCCTCGATATTACGTGCAGCGCCGAAGAAGCGCTTGGGGCGCTCGAGTGCGTGGGCATCGACACCACCCGTAAGCACTTTGCCGGAACTGGGGATAACAGTGTTGTAGGCGCGAGCCAGACGGGTAATCGAGTCGAGCAAAATGACGACGTCTTTTTTGTGTTCGACAAGACGTTTGGCTTTTTCGATGACCATCTCGGCGACTTGTACGTGGCGTGATGGCGGCTCGTCGAAGGTCGATGCCACTACCTCGGCACGCACCGAGCGTTGCATCTCCGTCACTTCTTCAGGGCGTTCATCGATCAACAAGACGATCAGGTAGCACTCGGGGTTGTTGCGCGAAATGCTCTGGGCGATGTTCTGCATCATGAGTGTTTTACCCGCCTTGGGGGGTGCCACAATCAAACCGCGCTGGCCTTTACCGATGGGTGATGTGAGGTCGATGACACGACCGGTGAGGTCTTCTGTCGAACCATTACCCACTTCTAGCACGCAGCGCTGGTTGGGGAACAAGGGGGTTAAGTTTTCAAACAGCACCTTGTTTTTGGAGTTTTCGGGTTTGTCGAAGTTGATCTGATCAACTTTGAGCAGGGCAAAGTAGCGTTCGCCTTCTTTAGGTGGGCGAATTTTGCCGGAAATCGTATCACCAGTGCGTAAATTAAAACGGCGGATCTGACTGGGTGACACGTAGATGTCGTCAGGGCCTGCGAGGTAGGATCCCTCGGCGGAGCGGAGGAAGCCAAAGCCGTCTTGTAGGATTTCTAGAACACCGTCACCGTAGATGTCTTCGCCGCCTTTTGCGTGGCGTTTGAGGATGGAAAAGATGACGTCTTGTTTACGTGAGCGGCCCATGTTTTCAAGGCCCATACCGGCAGCAATGCCCAGTAGTTCAGCAATAGGTTTCGTTTTGAGATCAGTTAAGTTCATAGATGGAATTTACGCAGTGTGGTCGATTGACCAGTGGGATTGATTTGATTTTTTAGGAAGTACGCCTGGGAGGTCTCCCGACGAGTGTTTTGAGTATAGGTCGCTTATTTCTAGACGTAAAGCGTTTTTTGCCCACCTCGGCAGATGGGCAGGTAACACTTAGATGGTGCTGTCGATGAACTCGACCAATTGGCTTTTAGACAACGCACCTACTTTGGTGCCTTCGATGTTGCCGCCACGGAAGATCATCAGCGTGGGAATACCACGGATGCCCAACTTGGCAGGTGTCTCTTTGTTGCTGTCGATGTCGACTTTAACGACTTTTAATTTGCCAGCGTATTCAACGGCCACTTCATCTAAGATGGGGGCAATCATTTTGCAGGGGCCACACCAGGCCGCCCAGTAGTCAACCAGTACTGGCAGGTCCGCGTTCAACACGTCAGCTTCAAAGCTCGCGTCAGTGGCGTGGACAATATTGTCGCTCATTGCAGTCTCCTAAGTATGAGATTTCCCCGAGGGGATTTGATATTTGAGCCGAGCATATTATCACCCTCGACTGAAAAGAAAAGGGTATTGGGGGAGTTTTTTGAACAAAAAATAGTCACTCTACCTTTACAGCGCCCTAAGGGTAGCAAGGCGTTAAAAAGGTGACGATTTTTTCTAGCCATGCGGCGTCGGTTTCATCGAAATGTGCGGGTTGGTTAGAGTCGACGTCTAAAACCGCCTGTAGGTTGCCGCAGGCATCGAATACCGGCACCACTATTTCAGATTGTGTACTGCTTGAGCAGGCAATATGGTAGGGCAGAGCATTCACATCCGCGACAATTTGGGTGCTTTGTTGGGTAGCCGCCATGCCGCAGACACCGCGCTCAAAAGGAATATTGAGACAGCCGTGGCCACCCTGGTAGGGGCCGATTTTAAGGTGTTGAGGTTGGGTGACGCGGTAGAACCCGGTCCAGTCAAAACCGGGCATGCGGTGGTGGAGCTCGGCCACAATGGTGGCCATGACAGCAATTTCGTTGTCCTCGCCTTCGCAAAGTGATACCAGCGCGGCAAAGGTATCGCGATAGTGCTGCTCTTTACCCTTAGACACGTTGGTCGGCAAAAATAGCGGCGGCGCTCGCGCCTATGGCAGCGACGGCACCAATACCTATCAAGGTGAGTATTGATACGTTAGCGTAGAGCAGCGATTCAACCACATAGGTGACCGGGAACAGCCAAAGCACTAGCATCGTGCTGAGTAATGCGGCGATAGCGACAGGCCAGCGCGAAGATTTGGCAGGCGTTTGCAGAAGCGGTTGGGCGGGCAGGCGAGCCATCACGCTCGCGGTAAAGCCAGCGTCGTCGAGATACGACTCGGCCTCGCTCATTTGTTGCGATAACCAAGCATCAAATTCGTTGTGTTTATGCATGATTTGCTTCCTCCTGCCAAGGTGACAGCAGCTCCATTAATTTTGCCTTGCCACGATTGACGTGTGATTTTACTGTGCCCAGTGCCATGCCAGTAATATCGGCGGCTTCTTGGTGTGAAAAGCCACGGTGTAAGCATAGATCAACTAGGGTCTTCTGCGCTAGCGAAAGTTGCCCCAATGCACTGGCTAAATCTTCGCTGAGGGCCACATTTTCACGATGACTCATTTGTGCCTCCAGTGCATGTTCTTGCTCATCGGTGAGAAGTACCAATCCGCGTTTGCGGCGTTCACTCATTGCGACATTAAACGCTATACGGTAAAGCCATGTGCTGAATTTGGCGTCGCCTCGAAAGCTAGGAAGGGCATTGTATGCCTTGATGAAGCTTTCTTGCGCAAGGTCGTCAGCGGTGGCCTCGTCGTCGCACCATTTGCGCAGACATTGCCGCAGCGGTGACTGGTAGCGCAACACCAGCATACTGAAGGCACGCTGGTTGTTGTCGTTTACTACCCGAGCAATGAGCTCTTTGTCGTCCACGTCTATCACGATGGTTAATCCAGTTTATACGGGTGACTTATCCTGTTTGTTCTGCTGAATTTTCCATGTGATCACTTGAGCCAAGCCAATGGCCAAGGGGATGAACCCAAGGCTACCTACTTCAAAGTCAGCCAGCATGCTCAGTGCGATAATGATGGCCACACCCACCAGGCTCAAACGAATGCCTCTATACAAGTCGCTTTCAGGCGATGCTTGGTTTTGGAAGGCTTTGAGTAGCTCGGGCGGAATGTCTTTGCCCTGTTCTAACAAGCGGTTAATGTTCTCGTGCATCAGTTCGCGACGGCGAGTAGTTGCCCTAACAATCATGTACACGATCAGTACGGGGGTGCCGAAGACGGCCAGAATGCCGAGGATGGGTACCAGCACCATCCAGCCTTTCGGGCCGCCGTCCTCTTCCAAGTCGGTTTTGATGGAGAAGCTGACGTTGCGGTCGAGTTTTTCCAGTTGCTCTAGTTCTTCCAGTGCTTCTAGTGCTTCCAGGCCTTCCAAATTTTTAAGCTCTTCAACGTTATCCGCTTCAATGGTCCATTTTTCACCGGCGATGACGCCTTTTTCTTTGAGGCGGTCAACCACCCGCTTTGCGATAACGCCTGGGACGCTCTCATCGAGGTCGACTGTAATGTTGAGCTTATTGCCGTCGGCTTCCTGAACGTTAATCCGCACGCTGTTTTCATCACCGGAGATCTTGACGTGATCTTCGGCGATGACTTGAGCAGCGTCCGCAGGGCGTTCGGCAGGTGGTGGAGGCGTTGGGTCTTGCGCTACGGCCCAGCCACTGATGATCATCAGGGTGCCAATAAAGGCGGCGTTAATTAAGGTTTTCATAGGGTTCTCCAAGTAACGCTGTTTGTTCTTGCCTATAGGACGCTGTGGATGTGGCGTTTAGATGCATGAGTATAAAAAAATAGTCTAAAAAAATATTTTTATCTGCTCTGCTCAGTATATAAGCTGTTTTTAAAATTATTTTTCGGTTTTCTCTACGTTGATTTCAATGGAAAGGTGTTGATCACCCTCTAGGCTATCTAAATTTTCGAGCTCTTTGAGTATTTCTAGGCCTTTTAGAAGCTTGAGGCTTTGCAATACATCAAGACCTTCAATATTGCCTTCGACATCGTCACTGTTGATTTCGATGTGGACGTTTTCACCGTCGCTGTCGTCAATTGCGATACCTTTTTTACGCAGTCTTTCTAGTACCGCACTGGTGATTTCCCCCGCGGTGCTGTTATCAATGTCGAGTTCGATTTCAATGTGCTTTCCATCGGACTCGGCGACATCGATACGCAGGCGTTTTTGGTCGCCGTCGACGATGATCTGCTGAGTTTTGGTTGGTGCGTCTGCAGAGCTCATTAACGGAGTGACAAGCAGCCCGCTCAGCGCGGCTAATACGATAAATTTGGTCATGAATTTTTCCTTTGTGTCGGTGAACAATG
Organism: Pseudomonadota bacterium; assembly: GCA_041163785.1. GTDB lineage: Bacteria > Pseudomonadota > Gammaproteobacteria > Pseudomonadales > JAHEIH01 > JAHEIH01. Next base: position 14,356 of record JBEAQQ010000046.1, on the reverse strand, counting down.
CCTATTAAGACGTTTCCGGTTTAAGATTTAGATGCATTGTGAAGTGATTTTTATGCGCCGTGTATCGCATAGGCAGTCGTATTCTGTCATTCATGCGGGATTTAGTCCCGCGAGACTGCTGTAATGCGCTACTATCAAAGGGTGTCATCCATATGTCACACAGCTGGATGATGATGCAAGACGACAGGTTTAGGATGTGTAAATAATGCAGGGAACGGCGCAGTGACAAAACGCGGCTTGGTATTATCCGGAGGTGGTGCACGCGGGGCTTATCAGGTCGGCGTGCTGAAAGCCATTTCGGAAATGCACGAAAAGCATGCCCCCAACCCATTCTCTATTATTACGGGCACTTCGGCGGGCGCGATCAATGCCGTTGCATTAGCAGCGTCGGCGAATAATTTCCGCCTCGCGGTGCGCAAGGTCGAACGGCTTTGGAATAACCTGCAAGTCGACAAGATTTACAAGGCCGGTAGCTGGGACATTATGTATGGTCTGGCAAGAATCGGCTTGAGTTTGTTCAATAGTGGCGTGGGGCGGCGTAAGCCGTTGTCCTTGCTGGATAACAGCCCCCTGCGCGAAATGCTGTCGCACTCTATTCAGTTTCGCAACATTCAACGCCGTATCGATGCTGGTTGCCTCGATGCCGTTGGGGTGAGCGCCACGGGGTATTCTAGCGGGGAGTCCGTCACCTTTTTCCAAGGCCGTGAGGATATGCAGGGTTGGCGACGCAATCGTCGTTTGGGTTTGCAAACCACCTTGGGTGTCGAACATTTACTCGCGAGCTCGGCTATCCCGATGATTTTTCCGCCAGAACGTATTAGTCGAGAGTACTTTGGTGACGGTGCGCTGAGGCAGTTGGCGCCCGTCAGCCCGGCGCTTCGGATGGGCGCCGAGCGGATTATGGTGATCGGTGTGTCGGGGAATGCCCGCAAAAGCTTGCCGCGAGAAACCACAGTGCACTCCCCCTCAATGGCGAATATGGTGGGGCACTTATTCAACAGTGCTTTTATTGATAGCCTTGAGCACGATTTGGATATCATGCGCCGTTTTAATGATCTGATTGGTATGGTGCACAACGATGCGCCCTACACCTCATTGGGTGAACTGCGCTTGGTCAATCTGCTGGCGATTTATCCGAGTATTGAGTTCGACGCCCTGGCAGAGCGGCACGTTAAGGATTTACCTCGCACCATGCGTCGCTTAATGAGCCGCGTCGGCGCTACCGAGGAGGGTGGCGGTGGTAGTTTCGCTTCCTATCTGTTGTTCGAACCCAAGTTTATTGAGGAGTTGATCGATTACGGCTACCGTGATGCCATGGCGCAACGCGAAGCGATCCACGATTTCTTTCTCGAAGACGATTTAGGGGTGAATCGCGACAAAAGCGAATCCACTAGATCAATTTTTTAACAAATCTCTTATAATCTTTGACTTTTCGGTCCGGGAAAAATCATGAAATTTTCATTTAAGCGTGCAATTCGTCCAACGTTGATCTTGGTCGCGGGTATTGTCATTGCCATTATTATGGTATCCAACAGGCAGGTGCCCCCCTCTGAGCCGGGCCCAAATCGGCTGCCTTATGTCGAACTGGAACCTGTCGCCATCGGGTCTCAGGCGATTGTCATCCGCGCCCACGGCACACTCATTTCTTCACAGATATTACGTCTCTCAAGCGAAGTAGCGGGGCCCGTCACGTGGGTTTCTGAACAATTTAATATTGGTCAGTATGTCGCCGCGGGTGAGCCCTTGTTGAGAATAGAAACGGCGCCCTATGAGTTAGCTCACGCCCAAGCCAAAGCCTCGCTCGCTAGCGCCAAGGTGGCCTTAGCTGACGCGGAAGCGTTGCAGCGAAAAGCGCGTATTGCCGAGGCAAAAGCTAATATTGAGGCGGCGGAAAAGTGGGTGAAAAAGACGGCGCTCGATTTACAAAAGACCACGATTCGTGCGCCGTTTAATGCCATCTTAGACAGTGCCCCGGTAGAGTTAGGCGAATATTTAAGCCCTGGTAAATTGGTTGCCAACCTGCTCGGTACCGATTTGGCAGAAATACACTTACCCCTGCTGCAGTCAGACGCCTTGTTTCTCAATGACAACCAGCACGTAGAAACACGCATTAAAAGAACCATCGCCGGTCAAGAGTACACTTGGGCGGGTCGTTTTGCGCGTTTAGAAGGTCGTTTAAACGAACAGACGCGTGTAATGAACGCAGTGGTCGAGTTACCACACCCCTACGAGGTAGCAGACGGTGACATGCCGCTTGTACTAGGTGCCTTTGTTGAAGTGGAATTGAAGGGTGAGGGCATCGAACATGCCTCCTTGATTCCCCAAATGGCCATCCATGCGGGTTCAACGGTTTACGTCTATGAAAACGAGCTTATTAAGAAGCGAACCGTTGAGCAAATCCATGCGGATGGTCGGGGCGGCGTGGTGGTTCGAGGCCTGCAAGAAGGCGAACAGTTGGTTGTTAATCGCCTAGAAACCATGTACGACAGTATGCCTGTGGCGGTTAAACATGAGCAGTAATAAGATCGAGCAAAGTGGCGCAATCGGTTGGATGGCGAGCAACCCTATTGCGGCTAACTTATTGTTTATTCTCGCTGTGTTGATGGGTTTTATCGCCATCAAAGGGCTGCCCAAGGAAGTTTTCCCCAGTTTTCCCCTCGAGCAAGTGACGGTGACTGTCCCCTACCCGGGGAGTTCTCCTGAAGAGGTCGAGCGCGGTATCATCGTCAAGGTGGAAGAGGCGATCCGCGACGTCATAGGCATTAAAGAAATCCGCAGCGTGGCGCAAGAGAGCGTAGGTATCGTCACGGTGCAGATGAATCCCGGCACGGACATGAGTCGTGCGGTGAACGAAATCAAAATGCGTGTCGACAGTATTGCCGCCTTTCCGCTCGATGCCGAAAAACCCATTGTGGCCGAGTCTATCTTTCGCGGCGGCGCCATTTTTGTCACGGTGTCTGCCAACATCGATATCGCTTCCTTAAAAGAACTGACCTATCAAATTCGCGAAGAAATTCTGCAGCTCGATGATGTGACCGAAATCTCTTTATTGGGCGACCGCGATTATGAGATTTCCATCGAGGTCTCGCAGCAAGATATGGAGCGATATGGGTTGACCTTTGCCCAAGTCGCCGCGGCGATTCGCAAGCAGTCGCGCGACCTGCCGGGCGGCCAAATGCGCACCGATAAGGGCACGATAAAGCTGCGCTCTGAATCGCAGGCGTATACTGGCCCTGAATATGAGCAAATTCCCTTGCTAGCTCGTCCTGATGGCACCTTTATTTTCCTGGGCGACGTGGCGAAGGTGGTTGATGGTTTCAACGAAAAACCCGTCTTGAGTGTGATGGACGGCAAGCCGGCGATGACCTTGATGGTGAGCCAGGTGGGTGATCAGGACGTCCTGAAGATCGTTGACCAAGTCAAGACCTATGTCGATGAGCGACGCGCTAGCCTGAGTGACAATATTACCCTGTCTACATGGGTTGACCAAACGCGCATCCTGCAAAGCCGCATCGATATGATGCTGAAAAATGCCCTGCAAGGGGCGGCACTGGTTGTCCTCGTGCTGGCCTTGTTCTTAGATCTTACCTTGGCTTTTTGGGTGATACTGGGTGTGCCTTTCGCGATGATGGCGACATTGGGCACCATCTATGTTTTCGATATTCCTGTGTCGATTAACCTACTGTCGGTCTTCGCCTTCATCTTGGTGCTCGGTATTCTGGTGGACGACGGCATTGTCACAGCCGAGAGCGCCTACGCGCGTCTGCAAGAAGAGCGCAAAGGGCTCAAATCTGTGGTGGGCGGTGTGCGTCGAGTGGCGGTTTCTACCACCTTCGGTGCCCTGACCACGATGATTGCCTTTATGCCAACCCTGCTTATTAGCGAGGGCATGGGACGAATGCTCGCGCAGTTGGGCCCGGTGGTGATTTTGTGTATTTTCTTTTCACTGATTGAGACAAAATTAATTCTTCCCTCCCATCTTCGCCATGTGAATTTGGATAAAAAGGAGCGTGGTTGGCTGAAACAGTTCTATCGTCTTCAGAACACCTGTGCGGATGGTTTGACGCGTTTTGCTCAGGGGCCATACAAGCGTATTCTCGACCGCGCCGTGAGTCATCGCTATACCACGCTGTCGATCTTCTTTGCGGGTTTTATCATCGTTGCATCGTTCATCCCAGCAGGATGGGTGCGCTTTGTTTTCTTCCCTTCTGTCCCCTCAGATTTCATGAGTGCGCGTTTGGAAATGCCTGAGGGCACCTCCTGGCGAGAAACCTATCGCCTCGCCGATCGCATCCAAAACGCCGCATTAGCGATGGATGAAAAACACAAAGAGGTGGATTCGCTGGGGCGAACGGCGATTAAAAATTTGTTTATGATCTCAACCAACGACACCGCTGCGCAGGTGTTTGTAGAGCTGACGCCAAGTGAGGAGCGCGAGCATGATGCGGTGCAGCTCGCTAATTGGCTGCGCGAAGCACTTGGCCCAGTGGAGGGTGTGCGCTCATTTGTGATCAATTACAGTGCGGGACCTCCGGGTTTGGCGCCGCTTGAAATCGAACTCAGTGGTAAGAATTTGGACAAGCTGCGTATGGCGGCTGAGCAAATGAAGATCGCGCTGCAAAATATCGATGGCGTTTTTGATGTGCGTGACAGCTTCAATGCAGGGGGTACTGAGTTCAATATTCAGGTCACCCCAGAGGGACAATCGCTGGGTTTGGGTAATGTCGATCTCGCGGCGCAAGTGCGCCAAGCGTTCTATGGGCTAGAAATACAACGCGTGCAACGGGGTCGGGATGAGGTGCGCGTATTTGCGCGCTTAGATCGCGCCGACCGCAGTATGTTAGGGGCGATTAACGACCTTTGGATCCAGTTGCCAAATGGTAAGCAAGTGCCCTTCCCAGTAGTGGGTAAGATCGAAGAATACAGCGGTTTGAGTGTGATTAATCGCATCGATATGCGCCGCGTTGTCTCGGTGAGCGCAAACTTTGACAAGTCAAAAATTGAGCCCGGCGAAGTGTTAAAAATCCTGCGCAGTGAGACAGTACCTCAGGTGAACAGTAATTTCCCTGACGTGCATGTGCAGTTTGGTGGCGAAGCAGAACAGCAGTCGAATACGTCGGATACGCTAGGTTTGGCGACCTTGTTCGTATTGGTGCTAATTTTCTCGGCGTTGGCGATTCCGCTGAAGTCCTATTCTCAGCCTCTGCTCATTATGAGCGTGATTCCTTTCGGTGTGGTCGGTGCCTTTGCTGGGCATTGGTTGATGGGCTTGGACCTCAGTATTTTATCGATTATTGGTATCATTGGCTTGATCGGTGTGGTGGTGAACGACTCCTTGGTGATGGTCGACTTCATCAATCATTACAAGGCGGCGGGGCACGGCTGGCGAGAAGCCGTGATGAAGGCCGGTCCAATGCGATTCAGGGCAGTATTTTTGACGTCTTTGACCACCTTCGTTGGCTTGGCGCCGATTCAGTTAGAGAAGTCTCTTCAGGCGCAGTTCGTGAAGCCCATGGCAACGTCCCTAGCGTTTGGAATTTTGTTCTCGACGGTGGTGACGCTATTGCTGGTCCCCGTTCTGTACTTCATCGCAAAAGATTTGCAGCACTGGGTGAAGCGTCTTTTCGGAATGGAATCGACTCACTTTAGTGAGCTCGAAGACGACGCAAGCGCATAGTGCATTCGGTGGACGATCCCGTTGGAGGCGATCGCCACCACTTCGTCTTGGTTATTGAAGCCCACGTCGATCACCGTTGCACCGGTGGGCTGCCAAGACGAGCGTTTGGGTAGCTCCCAGCGCGCCACTTCTTCTAGTTCAGGCAATTGCCAAAGCTGCACTAAGCGGTCGGAACTGCCGGTCACTAGCCAGCGGTTGTCGCGACTGAACCTGGCGGTTGAAAAGGTGCGGCCACGGCGAAGGGCATCACCCAAAATGGGGACGTTGCCAATAGGTTGCCCATCCACGGTTTGCCAAACCGTCGCTGTGTCGTACTTGCTAACGCTGAAAGCGAGCGTCAAATCGGGCGACAACACACTCAATCGCACCTCGTCGCTGTGACTGTGGCGACTGATTTCTCTTCCCTCGGTGATCGACCAATAAATAGCCTGTTGATCCTCGGCGCCACTTAGCAAGGTGGAACCATCAGCACTGATGGCAACGCTGCGTACCCGATGTTGGTGAAGAAACTCTCTGACAATTCGCCCGCGGCTAGCATTGAAGATCACCGCGGTGTGGTTGCCTAGTGCAAGAGCGGCGAGTACACCCTTGTCAGTGTTGTTGCTAATAGCGATGGCGGCAATGTTGGCTGGTGCTCGCCAGTAGGTTATATCCTCGCCGGTCTGTGTGTCCCAAAGTACCAGGGTTTGTTGCTCGGCTGTCATGGCGTAACGACCGTCGGGTGAAAGGGCGCAGGCGGTAATCACGCTAGCCACATTGGCACTGTGATTCCAGTCGAACAGCCGCTCTTTGGGGTTCAGTTGCCAGTAGGCACCGCCGTGGTTAAGGCTGCCAATCACCGCCGCGTTTGCATCGCTAGACAGCGCGCCACTGTAGACACCGTCCACAGCGACGTCAAAGGATGTATCAGGGGGTTTAGCGCTACAGCCGGTAACGATGAATAGGGCTAGCAGGGTGCCTAGATAAAGACCAACGTTGCGCTTGAGCATAGGGCTCCGAGTTAGTTTAGGGCTACCTCGTGCGACGCGTGAAGGATATCGATGAGACGATCCTCAAGGGCAAAGCGCGTGGCGAGTACATCGCGCATGGTAGCCAGTTCAATTTCTAGCGCCAGTTTGTCCTGCGCTGCTTCAAAGTGATCATTAAACTCTAGTGCAACTTCTGTCGTTGCACTGATTTCAGGCAGAATGGAAAGCGCTTCCACAATGTGTTGCTGGTCTTCGAAGCTTTTTGCTTCGGCGACCAATTTCTGGAACACCTCAAAATGCCCTGCTGATACATAGTCGACCAGGATGTTGCAAAATTTAGCGAGAGGCGCGCTATCTAAATCGTCTTCGGGTCGCTCGCTAGCAGCGTGGAAGGCGTTTATTAAATCGGTGCGCTCGGTGAGCCAGCGATCTAGTAAGGTATCGACTTCTTGAAAAAGTGCTTGTGCGTTGGCGTCCATAATTGTTCTCTCTTTAAGCAATAGGTTGACGATAACGTGTCTTTGTCACAGGTGCAATATAAACACTGTGGAGTAAGATGAGATTAACTGATGTGAGGCCGGCAGGACTGTGATAGCGTACACAAAAATGAATAATCACTGGAGACCGTCGATGAGAAACAATGCCAATTGCTGTGGCCGCTCGCCTTCCAAGTGGCGTGGATTGTCAGTTCTGATGGCACTTGCGGTGTTAGGCGCCGCTGCGTTGTATACCCAATACAGCCGTGCCGAGTTGGGGCCGGGGGTAAGGCCTGTTGGCTTTGACTGGTCGCGCAGTCCTGTATTCGGCGCGAATGGGATGGCTGCCACGGCGCAACCACTTGCCTCTCAGGTGGCAATTAAGGTGCTTCAAGCCGGTGGATCTGCGGTCGATGCGGCGATTGCTGCCAATGCTGCCTTGGGCCTCATGGAGCCCACTGGCAATGGTATCGGTGGCGATTTATTTGCTATCGTGTGGGACGGCAAAACCCTGCAAGGCTACAACGGTTCAGGGCGTTCACCGTTAAATCAGAGTTTGGAGCAATTGACGGCGCGAATTGCGGATATGAAACGCGCGGGCAAGCTAGCTGAAGAATACGAGGGGATTCCATCGCACGGTAGTCTTGCTGTAACTGTCCCCGGTACCGTAGACGGCTGGTTTGCGCTGCACGAGCGCTATGGCAAGCTGCCGATGAGCGAGGTGTTGGCGCCGGCGATTCAGTATGCCGAGCAAGGCTTCCCTGTGAGCCCCGTCATCGCCTACTACTTCGCCGGTAATTTGCGACGCTTTAAGCAAGTAGCGCCGATGGTAGAAGAGCTCGACAATGCCATGAAAACTTATTTCGCTGGCGATGTGGCACCGCGTGCCGGCGAGATATTTCGCAATCCCGATCTAGCTAAGACCTTAACTGCCATAGCCCAGGGAGGACGCGACGCATTTTATAAGGGCGAGTTGGCAAAACGCATGGATGCTTACTTCACCCGGATTAACGCGCCATTAACCTACCGCGATTTGGCCGAGCATCGGGGCGAGTGGGTGACGCCACTGTCTGTTGAGTATCGCGGCTACACCTTGCACGAACTGCCGCCTAATGGCCAAGGTATGGCTGCACTGCAGATGTTAAGCATTTTGAAAAACTTTGATCTGGCGAGTCTGCCGCGAGAGTCTGCTGAAATCTTTCACCTAATGGTAGAAGCGAAACGATTGGCATTTGAAGATATGGCGAAATACTACGCCGATCCCGCGTTTGCTGATATTCCCTATGACACCCTATTGTCCGATGCTTACGGCAAGGCGAGGGCAGCCTTAATTGATCCCCAAAAAGCTATGCCAGCGGTGACGGCCGGTGACGTTAAGCTGGAGGGTGAGGGTGACACGACCTACCTCACGGTAGCAGATAGCCAAGGCATGATGGTCTCGTTGATTCAGTCCAACTATCGGGGAATGGGCTCGGGTCTGGTGCCAGACGGTTTGGGGTTCATGCTACAGGATCGCGGCGAACTGTTTGCCTTAGAGGCTGGGCATCCCAACGTCTATGCCCCGGGCAAGCGCCCCTTCCACACCATTATTCCGGCGTTCTTGAGTAAGGCTGGCAAGCCAGTGATGAGTTTTGGTCTAATGGGTGGTGGCATGCAGCCGCAGGGACACGTGCAGGTGTTGGTCAACATGATTGACTTCGGTATGAACGTACAGGAGGCGGGTGATGCTGCGCGCTTCCTGCACGACGGTGGTCGCACACCAGAAGCGCTGTCATTTGATCCATTGGGGAAACTCTATGTCGAAACCGGTGTGCCTGCAGAGACCGTGCTAAAGCTGCGCGCGATGGGTCACGATGTGGCGGTGGATGACAAAGGCGTGATGTTCGGTGGTTATGAGGCGATAGCCATAGATCCAGACAGTGGTGCCTATGTCGGTGCGACAGAGATGCGTAAAGATGGTGCGGTGGTGGCCTACTAAAACAGCCAAACCACCACAATAGGGAGGGCCACGGCGATAAACGCGCCGGTGAGGCCCATGCCCAAGCTAGCAAATGCACCGGCCACTGGGCTAATTTCAAAAGCGCGTGTGGTGCCGGTGCCGTGCGACACGATGCCTAGAGTGAACCCCATGATGCGCTCGTCTTTGATACCCAGCCATTTAAAAATGGGTGGTCCAAAAATAACACCCGTTAGGCCGGTAACCATAACAGCTGCGGCAGCCACCGTACCACTGCCGCCAAATTCTTCTGCAAGGGCATAAGAAATGGGGGTGGTGACTGTTTTGGGTAGCAGCGACATCAGCGTGCTGTGATTAGCGTCGGCAAGTAGAACAAAGATCACGGCCGTCACCGTCGCAAGACTTGCGCCTACCACGGTCGAGAGCAGCGTGCCCATCAGCATGCGGCGTATACGACGCAGTTGTTGATAGAGAGGCACTGCTAGGGCAACCGTTGCGGGTCCCAACATAAACATAATGATTTGGGTGTTAGCGAAATAGTCGCTATACGTGATATTTAAGGATTTTAGGAGCAGGGCCACGGCGGTGGTAGACCAAATGAGCGGGTGCAATAAGGGGTGGCGTTGGTAGTGATGGTAGAGGGCATTGCAGCCTAGAAAACATCCGGCGGTCACGCTTAAACCAAACAGCGTTGTGTTCATCAGGGTGGTTAAAAACTCAAGCATGATCCTCCTCCTCGTGGGGAATGATACGCTTGAGGGCTAAGCCAACCAGGACCAGTGCGAGCAAGGTACCCACAAAACTGGCGAGAATAAAGGCCAGCCATTGGCCTTCGAAATTAGCGCCGAGAAAGAATATGCCCACGGTTGTTGGGACGAATAGTAGGGCAAGATTTTGGATGAGCGGCGTACTCGCCGACTGCAGTGACTCGCTCAATTCTCCGCGAATGATGAGATAGATAAAGAGGATAAACATACCTAACACCGGCCCTGGAATAAGGATTCCTAGACTGCGTTTGATCATCTCACCCAGGCACTGGCAAAGCAGGAGGGTGGCAAAACCCTTGAGCCACATTAGGCGCGGCGCAACATTTGCCAGAGGTTGACAGCCACGAGACCGACAAAGGCCACCAGTGTCCACGCGGGGATACTTAGACCCAAGAAGGTCCACACCACTTCAGCACAGTTGCCGTCGCCCTGCAGCATGACACGCAGTGTGTCCGCCAGGGGGAAGGTTTCCAGCATATACTCCAGGCTGGGGCCGCAAGCAGGAACTTGATCTTCGGGTAGGCTTTGCAGCCACAGTTGGCGTGTGGAAACTGACCCGCCTAGCACGCCTAATATGGCACCTAGGCCTGCATATACGCGGCGCATTGTCCCTGCTGGATTGTGCAGGAAGGCCACGCCGGCAACCAAGCCAACGGCGATAACGGCGACGCGCTGCGTCATGCACAGTGGGCAGGGTTCCAGTCCCAATTGATGCTGCATATAGAGGGCAGTAGCCATTAAAAGAGCGCAGCCGAGAGCAATGATCAGGTTGCTCAGGCGAATGGGTAAAATTGAAGCTATGCTAGACATACGTTAACCACTATTAATGAGTGTGGACATTATAACCGAAAACCCATTTTCTGAGACCCTATGACACGATTATTGCTTTGTATAATGTTGTTTTTGACCAGTTTCGAGATCGCTGCTGAGGATGCGGCAGAGTCGTCGCCTACCGCGGCGAGTATTTACTTTGAGTTGGATCCGGCGTTTGTATTGAACTACGGCAACGGTGGCGATGGGCGTTTGAAATTCTTGCGGGCTGAATTAACCCTGCGCTTGGCCACACAAGGTGAGGTTATCAATGCGGTTAACTTACACATGCCGGCGATCCGTCACGCTATTATCATGCACCTGAGTAAGCAGACGAGTCAGCGCGTTAATGATGCAGCCCAGCGCGAAACACTGCGGGCGGAATTGCGTGACCAAGTGCGTGCGACCCTGGCTGAGGCGGGTGTCAATGAGGGCGTCGAAGATCTATTGTTTAACGCTTTTCTGGTACAACGTTAAGCCCGTAATTTTCGCGGTAGTAGCGCTGCCAAAACACCTCGAAACTTTCTGAATCGGCCTCTTCAATGGCTCTTTGGCGGGCGAGCGATTCGCTGGCTTCAAGCTGGAAAAAGGCTGTTTTTTCCTCACCTAAGGGGGTGTCCCTAAAATACGCCGCGTGAGTTTCGGCAATGTTCATGGCGAAACGGAAATATGAGATATCTTGGCGCTTGATATCGCTAATGACGCGTGCAGAGGGTGTGCATTCAGGGTCTTCAACCTTGCAGCGCTGTTCGTAGATAGCGCGCGTGAGAGTGTCATCCTTAATCCCTAATTCAGCGGCCATCTCGGTGATGGCGTCTAGCATCTCGTGCGCCCACTCGGTCACGCTGACCTGGCGATAAGCCGATGTGCTATCGACGAGTCTAGCGGCTGGGTCGCGGCCCTGGTTAACGATGGTGCGCCGGTTGTCATTGAAGCTTTGGTACTCCTTGGCGTCACAAGCGGGGCTGTCGGACAACAAGCAATACAGCAAAAAAGCATCGATGAAGTGGATTTGGGTGGCGTCGATACCGAGAGGGAGGTAGGGGTTCACATCAATGCAGCGAACTTCAATGTATTCAATGCCCCCGCGGCGCAAGGCAGCGGTAGGTGTCTCACCCGGCGCCGTTGTACGCTTAGGTCGGATAGTCGAATAAAATTCATTTTCTATCTGCAGCAAGCTCTCATTTAGCTGGAGAAATTGTCCGTGTGCATCGCGGGTACCAATGGCTTGGTAGGTGTCGACCGGCTGCTGAATTGCCCCGAGTAAGTTATCGCAGTATCGAGCGAGATCGTTGTAGCACACGCTCAGGTTTTCTTGGGCTGAACTTTGGTATCCGAGGTCACCCATCCGCAGCGAGGTACCCATGGGAACGCCGTAGGTGCCATGATCGATAGCCGTCAGGTGGTGTTTACGATTTCCTAAGAAGGATTTGCATACCGCCGGAGAGGCACCGAACAAGTAAATAAGTAACCATGAGTATCGGCGGAAGTTACGAATCAAGCCTAGGTATTTGTCGCTGATAAAGGTTTGGCGATCGCCTTGATAGCCGTTGTCGGCAATGAGTGCATCCCAAAAATCGTCGTCGACAGAAAAATTGTAGTGGATCCCGGCAATCGTCTGCATTAAGCGGCCGTAGCGGTTACCCAGACCTATGCGATAGACCTCCTTTAGCTGCCCTATGTTCGACTTGCCGTAGCGAGCAATGGGAATGTTGTCATCGCCGGGTAAGATACATGGCATGCTGGCGGCCCATAGCAATTCGTCACCGATGTTGGCGTAGGTAAAGCGGTGAACGTCGTCCAGTATTTGAAGCACCTCTTCCGCGGTGTCGCCGACGGGGGTAATGAATTCGAGCAGGGCCTCGGAGTAGTCGGTGGTGATGTAGCGGTGCGTCAGTGTCGATCCCAACGCTTTAGGATGGGCGTGTAGCGAGAGCAAACCGCTCTCCTCTAAACGCAGCGCTTCCTTTTCTATACCGCGCTTTACCGACGCAGTAGCAGGCTTGCCGAGCTTACTCGCGAAGGATGAGAGTGATGAATGAGACATTTAAACCTCGCCGCCCGTTGATTTTTTGGGGCGATAAGGCAATACCTGACCGCGTTTGTTTTCTTTAGCTTGGTGTAGCGCCACAATAACTCGGTTAATTAATTCTTCGGTAGCGGTACTATCTTCGTTGGGTTGCGTGGCCTGCACACCGGCGGTCACTGAGAAGCCAATGGACTCTCCGGCAATGTCCAGCGATTCGTTGTGAACGCGCTGCAAGAACTGTTCGGCGATGGTCGTCGCTTCAAATAGGTCACAATCGGGCAGCAACAAGACAAACTCATCACCACCGTAGCGCGCCGCGATATCACTTTGGCGTCGCACGGTATCCCCTAATAAATGGGCGAAATGGTACAGCCATTGGTCACCGGTTTGGCGGCCGTAGTCGCGGTTGATGTCCTTCGATCCGTCCATATCGAAAAGGATGATCGCCAACGGTCGCTCCTCGCGCATACAGCGGCTCCACTCGATATCGAGTTGGTTTTCGAAGTAGGCACGGCTGTAAATCCCCGTCGTTTTGTCGATGAACGAGGCTTCTTGCAGTTTGCCACGAATAGAGAGCAGTTCTTTGTGCTGTTGTCGAAGATCGCGTGTCTTGCGAGAGATTTCCTCTTGCAGGTGCTCGGACAGGAAGCGAGATTCGCTTAAGGCATTGTTAAAACGCAGGCCGATGAATTGGCTCTGCAAGAACACAAACACCACCACGGCGGCTTGAATCGCGAGGCGTGACTCATTGTGCAATGTGTAGCTTAGCGGCTGCAATAACATGGCAGTTCCGAGGGCGATCAAGCCCACTAATAGCCATAGCGAGCCGGGCTCACGATACTGCCAAGCGCGATAGACTTCGAGAATACTGCGGAACATGTTATAGGCAAAAAGTGCCACTAGGAGAGGGGCAAAGAGGGTGAAATCAGCCGCCGAGAAAAACAGAATGAACACGCCGAAAATCCACAGCGTCATGCGTTGGTAGCGTTCTAGTTGGCTTTCATTGCGGCGTTTTAACGCGGCAAGACACAAGCGGTGCAAGGTGGGTGCAAAGAAAAGTAAACCAAGGTAGCGAAGCTTATAGTGCATTTCAAAGCTGAGAAGTGAGGGCGCCGAAGAGAAAATTTCTAGCATGGACTCAGACGAGATAAAAAATGTCGCCGCGCTTATGCAGACAGCGATCAGCCATTTGCTCGACGATTCAATCGGGTTCTGAATACTCAGACCAAGGCTGTACAACGCCACGCCAATGAGAATGCCCAGTGTCATCATGGTTGTCGCTGTGGTTTGCAATTCTGCAGTTTTTAACGCTGACGGGACACCCAGTTCGATGCGGTCGCAAATACCGCCGTCGCGCAGGTGAAAATTGCTGACATTGATGACCAGGGTCGCCTCGCCAGTCAATCCAGCAGGCAGGTTTACGATGACCGGGCGCACATGGGGAATGGTATCGACATCACTTTCGCCGGGTTGGCCGACGGTACCCAGGGAACGCCATTCGCCGTGACTGTCGACGAGGTGGATGTCGGCGCTAGAGCAGGAGCGATTGAGGTGCAGCGCTAGTGGCGAAGCGGGGATTTCTCGAAGGGTTAAGGCGTAACCAGCATGACCGACGTTACTGTATACCCAACGCTCATCAGCGGACTGGGGAACACCCCACAGATCCGGAATA
>JBEAQQ010000045.1:0-3199 GCA_041163785.1 Pseudomonadota bacterium | reverse complement strand
AGCTTTTTCGGCCAGTCGTTAGCGCTCCACTCCGTGTAGGGCTTAGGCGTGTAATCCGCATCCACCTTCATGAAACCGCTAGGCGCAAAAATAGTCGCGGTGATATCTTCGCCCGTGGCGTTAAACGCCTTCATGTCCTGACCTGCAAAAGGCGGAATCAACATCGCGAAATCAAAGTTTTGCTCGTGGAAGGTCCCGTCGAGCAATTCGTACTCAACCTTACCCGCTTCCACTTGCTTAACGTGAGCACCGACAATCCAACGGATACCGCGCTCGGCAAAGATCGATTCGGCGAAGGACTTGGAGTGCATGGTATAGCCACCCTGCTGGATATGCATGGCGCCCATACCGAAATCCCCCAAGAACTGTTCGTTGGAAATCCAAACGATATCCGCCTTGTCGCGCACACCTGCTTTGCGCAGTTTGTGATCGACGTTAAAGATGTATTCGAATGCAGCGCCCTGGCATGTGCACGTACCGTGACCAGTACCGATCAAAACGGTGGCTTTCTTACCCTCCGAATAAGCCTTCATTTCGTCGATAAGCGCCTGCAGGCGATTGGCAGCATCCTCGGCGTGACTCGCGGTACACACTGAAACCGTGTGCTCACCCAACTGACTGCCCACACCCAGGCCTGGCGTTGCACCAAAATTCAGTTTGGGACCCGTGGCGTTAATTACGTAATCGTACTCCAGATCAACCATTTCATCGAGGTTGTGATCTCCCGTACCCTGGGCCTTCACGTAGGGCGAGTCATGCCCTTCGCCGCCTTCAGGGTGAATCGACACCGCCTTCGCCTGGACGTACTCAATACCTACCTTGTTGTATACCGTCGCCAAATCAAACAGGACTTCAGACTTATCCATTTGACCGACGCCCACCCATATATTGGAGGGGATCCAGTTCCAGTCTTTGTTAGGTGTCACAACGGTGACCTTATGCTTTTTACCCAAAAGCTTATTCAAATAGCTCGCTGCGGTATGGCCAGACACACCACCCCCAAGCACAACAATACGTTTCATTTTGACTCCTTATATTTTTCTATGCACTGAAATAATAAACACCTTATAACTTTTTTCAATTAGCTTATGGTCTAATGCTATAACTTAATTCTTCTCACCCATATCACCCGATAATTTCAAGGCATAAAAAAGGCACCCTCAGGTGCCTTCTCGCATTACATACCGGGGAATCGACCGCCACCGGGGGGCATCATCCCACCCATGCCGCGCATCATATTCATCATGCCACCCTTGCTCTTCATCTTTTTCATCATTTTTTGCATCTGTTTATGCTGCTTCAAAAGACGATTGAGATCTTGCAAATCGGTACCCGAACCTTGGGTTATGCGACGTTTGCGCGAGCCGTTTAACAGATCGGGGTTGCGGCGCTCTTTGGGTGTCATGGAATTGATGATCGCCTCCATGCGGTCGAACTGTTTTGTGTCCACCTTCGCTTGCGCCATCTGCGCGGCCACACCACCCATACCAGGCAACTTATCCAACATCGAACTTATGCCACCCATATTTTTCATTTGCTGGAGCTGGTCACGGAAATCCTCCAGGTCAAACCCCTTACCCTTCTGAACCTTCTGAACCAGTTTTTCAGCCTTGGCCTTATCTATTTTGCGCTCAGCCTCCTCAATAAGGCTAAGCACATCACCCATACCCAGAATACGCGATGCAATACGGTCGGTGTGGAAAACCTCAAGCGCCTCGGTCTTTTCACCCACGCCCATAAATTTAATAGGCACACCGGTAATATGACGCACCGACAGCGCGGCACCACCACGGGTATCTGCATCGGCCTTCGCCAAGACAACACCGGTCAAAGGCAGGGCATCACTGAAAGCCTTAGCGGTGTTGGCGGCGTCTTGGCCAGTCATGGCATCCACAACAAACAGCGTTTCGATAGGATTCAGTACGGCGTGCAATGACTTAATTTCAGCCATCATTTCTTCGTCGACAGCGGTTCGGCCCGCGGTATCCACGATCAACACGTCAGCGAACTTCAATTTCGCTTCGCGCAAAGCAGCATTCACGATATCGGCAGGCTGTTGATCTACACTACTGGGGAAGAAAAGAGCGCCAACATCCTCGCTCAATGTCTCCAGCTGCTTAATTGCCGCGGGGCGATAAACATCCGCCGACACCGTCATGACCTTCTTGCGCTGCTCTTGCTTTAAGTATTTCGCCAATTTAGCCACGGTGGTGGTTTTACCCGCCCCCTGCAAACCCGCCATAAGAATAATAGCCGGGGGCTGAGTCGCCATATTGAGGGGTTCACTTGCCCCCATCACCGCTTCTAATTCAGCTTGAACAATTTTGACAAACATTTGTCCAGGGCTGAGGCTCTTGCTAACTTCCTGACCCAAGGCGCGCTGCTTCACACGCTCGACAAAATCCTTGACAACGGGAAGTGCCACATCCGCCTCGAGCAAGGCCATGCGAACTTCGCGGAGGGTGTCTTTAATATTGTCTTCTGTCAGCTTGGCCTTGCCGGTAATGGTACGCAAGGATTGAGAGAGACGATCGGATAAACTCTGGAACATGGTTAAACCTTTTAGTGTGACACGGTGCGCACAACTTCGGCGCCGGATTTAGTCGGTTAGTATAACCAAGCAAAACACAACGGACTACCAAAACGCCAAAAAATCAGCCACTATAAGCACCATTATTGAACGAAAGAGCACTATGGATACCACAAGCCTTTTTTCCACCCTTGCAATCGCCATTTATATCACGCTCGCCCTACGTCACTGGGGAGATGCCAACGCGACCCGCATTAATACCCGCGACCATCTGTTGGCGGCACTTGCCATTGCGTGGCATTGGTGGATGACCGTCGACCACATTCTAGTGCATGACGGCTTCAGCTTATCCCTTGCAAACAGCTCAGGTATGGTAGCGGCATTTATCGCCAGCATGGTTTTTGTTGCCGGGCTATTTCAACCCATCAATAGCTTGGCGAGCCCGACGTTTGGCATCGCCGCGCTTAGCGTTGCCACCATGCTCCTCAACCCCTTCCCGAGCCACAACACCACGACCGTTTCGGGGGGATTGCTTAGCCACATTGTCCTATCCCTACTGGGCTACGCCACATTGACTATAGGTGCCATCCACGCCTCGGTATTAGCCCTGCAAGAACAGCGTTTGAAGGCGCGTCAAACGAGCCGCCTACTGCGATTTTTACCTCCCCT
>JBEAQQ010000044.1:0-8343 GCA_041163785.1 Pseudomonadota bacterium | reverse complement strand
GTTTGGTACGACCGAGTGGACTCGAACCACCGACCCCCACCATGTCAAGGTGGTGCTCTAACCAACTGAGCTACGGTCGTATATCGGCATTGCCGAAGAGGCGCGTATTCTAACGAGTGTTTGCGGGTAAAGTAAACACTTAATACGCTTAAATTACTGCCTTTGCTTAGTTAATAAACATCTTATCTTTCAGCTTTGTGAGCTGATCGCGAACTGCGGCGGCCTCTTCAAATTCAAGATTTTTGGCGTGCTCCATCATCTTGTCTTCGAGGCGCTTCATCTCTTTCTTGAATTCATTCGGGGTCATCGCCGCAACGGTATCGAAGTAATCCGCGGTAGGTTCTGCTACCTTGCGTGCGCCGCGCTTAGTTTTAACTTTGGCGCCCGGTGCCACGGCTCCCTCTAGGATATCGGCGACGTCTTTACGCACACCAACAGGCGTAATGCCATGCTCCGTATTAAATTCCACCTGTTTCTGGCGGCGACGCTCGGTCTCACCGAGGGCACGCTCCATTGAACCGGTGATCTTATCGGCATACAGAATCGCCTTGCCGTTGACGTTTCGTGCGGCACGGCCGATAGTCTGAATCAAGGAGCTTTCGGAACGCAGGAAGCCCTCTTTATCTGCATCGAGAATTGCCACCAGTGACACCTCGGGCATGTCCAAACCTTCTCTCAGCAAGTTAATCCCCACTAGTACATCAAATTCACCGAGGCGAAGGTCGCGAATAATCTCTACGCGCTCAACGGTATCGATGTCCGAGTGAAGATAACGCACCTTAACGCCGTGCTCGCTCAGGTAGTCCGTTAACTGTTCAGCCATTCGTTTGGTAAGGGTAGTAATTAGCACCCTTTCGTCGACAGCGACGCGCTTGTGAATTTCCGACAATACATCGTCGACCTGTGTCTCCACGGGCCGCACTTCGACTTCGGGATCGATAAGCCCCGTGGGTCTTACCACTTGCTCCACCGTCCAATCGGCCTTCTCTTTTTCGTATTTGCCCGGGGTGGCTGACACAAACACCAACTGCGGCACCAGCGACTCCCACTCCTCGAACTTCATAGGGCGGTTGTCCAATGCCGATGGCAAACGGAAACCGTATTCCACCAGTGTTTCCTTGCGGGATCTGTCGCCGCGATACATCGCGCCGATTTGCGGAATCGTCACGTGGGATTCGTCGATGACCACAAGCGCATCTTTAGGCAAGTAATCAAACAAGGTCGGAGGCGCATCTCCCGGGTTTCGCCCCGACAGATAGCGTGAGTAGTTCTCGATACCAGCGCAGTACCCCAACTCGCGAATCATCTCCATGTCGTATCGGGTGCGCTGCTCCAGGCGTTGAGCCTCGACCAATTTGTTGTTGTCGCGAAAGTGCTTGAGGCGGTCCTGTAGCTCTTCTTCAATATTCTCGAGCGCATCTAATAGCGTCTGACGGGGGGTGACATAGTGTGTCTTTGGATAGATCGTAACGCGGGGCACCTTGCGCAAAATTTCCCCCGTTAAGGGATCAAAAATACTAATACTATCGATCTCATCATCGAAAAGATCCACACGTACCGCTTCGCTGTCTTCATCAGCAGGGAAAATATCAATCACGTCACCGCGCACACGGTAAGTCGCGCGGCGGAAGTCGAGGTCGTTACGTGTATATTGCAGCTCGGCTAAGGCACGTAAAATTTGTCGCTGGTCGATCTGCTCGCCACGACTCAAGTGCAATACCATTTTGAAATAGGATTCTGGATCACCCAAACCGTAAATAGCTGACACCGTGGCTACCACGATACAGTCGCTGCGTTCAATCAAGGCCTTGGTGGCCGACAAACGCATTTGTTCGATGTGCTCATTCACCGAGGCGTCTTTATCAATGAAGGTATCCGAGGCGGGCACGTAGGCTTCGGGTTGGTAATAGTCGTAGTAGGAAACGAAATACTCCACCGCGTTATCGGGAAAGAACTCTTTGAACTCACCATAGAGCTGTGCCGCAAGGGTTTTGTTATGCGCCATAATAATGGTGGGACGTTGCAACCGTTCGATCACGTTGGCGATAGTAAAGGTCTTACCCGAACCCGTCACCCCCAACAAGGTTTGCGACAACAAGCCAGCATTCACACCCTCAACCAGCTTCTCTATCGCCGCGGGTTGATCGCCCGCGGGAGAGTACTTTGATGTCACCTGAAATGGTCGCTTCATGCCCAACTGCCTTTAAGAAAACATCCTATAATACGTTAACAAAAGGCACAGAGCAGCAGGATGTAACCCAGAAAGCCATATTTCAAAAAAATTGTTATTTCTAAGGGCAAAAGGGTTGACCCATAAGGGTCTCGTCATTAATATACGCGGCCTTGGTTGAGACATCTCACCGACTACCATTCCGCCTTAGCTCAGTTGGTAGAGCAAATGACTGTTAATCATTGGGTCGCTGGTTCGAGCCCAGCAGGCGGAGCCAAACATAAAATGTAAGCCACTGATTTTTCAGAGCTTTACATTAAAATACAGGCTATCAGTTGTTACATTCGTAGTTACACTCTATGATGGAAGCAACAGATGGCCTTTATTTTGTCTATGAGATACCTCACATACCAAAAGGGTTTACCCTACTATCAACGTCGCTTCCCAAAAGATGTCTTAGAGCATCCAAGTATTACAACGACAACTTACAAACGCCCACTGCATGTTGATCCCAAAGACCCAGAGCTGATTGCTCGAGCTATTAAGTGTGCTAATGAGGAGTTTGAGGATTACGTTAGTACGCTTCGTAACGCCAACATGGACGTCTTAAGCGATCTGTTAATTGAACGAAAGGCACGCGCACTACTGAAGTGCTCAGGATTTGATATCGGAATGGCGGCAACTGATGATATGCGGCTGAACGAACAAGTGCTTGATCATGCCTATCACTCAAATATGTTTAACGAGATGTCAGCCTACGATGAAACTCCTGATGAGATTGCACATGAAAGGCCAGTATTTAGCGAGACAATAAGGATTCAGAAACGAGCATGGAACTTACTTAGCCAAAAGCCAGATAAAAGAGATGGTTTCGTAAAGACTTTTGCCGAGGTGTTTGAAAACTATTGGCAAAAGCACATGTCGCCCGACAGCAAAAACGATAGACGTGACAGAGACAAAATATGGCCGAAGTTCCTCTATTTTGGCGGCGGTGACACAGTAGTAAATCATGACACTGTGGCAGACTATCTTCACGATTACGTTCAAAAGCGCTCTGAAGAGCAAGTAAAAACCTCTACTATCGAACGGGAACTTTCATCTATTGTTGCCCCGTTAAACAAATATATAGATAGTCTCCCACCAAGAGCCAAATTTGCAATAAAAAGACCAAAGCTAGTAAAGCCTTCCGGCGAGTCTCCAGACGACAAACCACCGTTACTTCATGTCGAACAACAGCATCTTATTAAGATCATTCAAAGGGAAAAGGCACAATGGAAAGTGCTTTACCTGCTGATATCACTACACTCAGGTATGCACCCAATGGAAGCATCACAGCTTCGTCGCGAGGACTTTACGTTCGCAAAAAATGAAGGAGAGTTGGACTTTGTAGAGCTTTCAGGAGAACACACCCAAAGGAAAACAATCTTTAGGCGACGAACTGTACCCTTAGTTTTTGGCGTAGACATCATCAAAAGCCTCGTAGAAAGCGGTGAAGTTGAGATCATGGCTAGTAAAACTGCGGATAACATAGGGGTACAGATTTCAAGGGTTGTAAAAAAGATAAACCCCAAAGGTTCAGCCTATAGTATGCGGCACACGTTGAGACATAACGCAGAGGCAGCAGGTGTAGAGGCGTTGGTTCAAATGTACCTAGGAGGATGGTCGGCAAAAGAGATGGGGCTGAATGCCAAAGCCGTCAACTATAGTAGCCAGGGCAAAGACGTTAACGAACGGTTACTACCTAGACGATTTGCTCTTGAAAAGATGCTAGCTCATCTAGAGTTATGACTTTTCCGCAACAGGCAATGAAAAGCTCTCAGAACACTGCTGTAGACACACCTTCGAGGCGAATGCCTTTGCTAACGGTGTCGATAGTGCTCAAGCTGCTACCATAGCAGGATGGAGCGGCTCTAAAGCAGGTATTAGTGACAGGATGCTTACCTATGGCGCAGAAGGGCTTAGTCAGTCTGAGGTGCTTAGGGGGCTTTACGAGAGTTCAAAGAAACTGCATCGACCCAATTTACATATCTTACGCCACACCGTGGCTGAACAAATCTTGTTTGACGACGACAACACCGCCACCGCGGTTGTCGTGCGCGGCCCAGGCGGAGCACAAACACTCAGCGCAGCGCGTGAAATCATCCTCGCCGCGGGTGCGGTGGACACGCCAAAATTGTTACAGTTATCGGGCATTGGTGACAAGGATTTACTGGCTGAACACAACATCCCTGTGGTGCACAACGCCCCCGCCGTAGGTCAAAACCTACAGGATCACGTGTGCGTTAGTTACTACTACCGCGCCAATATTAAAACCCTTAACGACGATCTGGGATCCCTGTTTGGGCAGGCCAAGGCAGGCCTGCAGTACCTGCTTACTCGCCGCGGCCCGCTGTCGATGAGCGTCAACCAAGCAGGCGGTTTTTTTAAGGGCAGCGCAGACGAGGCCCTGCCTAATCTCCAGCTGTACTTCAATCCCATGTCTTATCGTATTCCAGACGATCCGAATGCCAACCTAGTACCCGAACCCTACTCGGGCTTTTTGGTGGCCTTTAATTCGTGCCGCCCCACTAGCAAAGGCTGTGTTGAAATAGCCTCAGGCAATCCGTCCGACGCGCCACTCATCAAGCCAAACTATTTGTCTACCGACAAAGACATCGAAGAAGTCATCCAGGGCAATCGATTGATCCGACACCTGATGCAAGCGCCTGCCTTGAAGGCGGTAACGGTCGAGGAGGTATCACCCGCGGCAGAGGTCCACGACGAAGCTAGCATGGTGGAGTTCTTCCGCCAAAACGCTGGTTCGATCTACCATCTCTGCGGTACTTGCACGATGGGCCCTGACCCACAAACCGCCGTGGTCGACACGCGGTTGCGGGTCCACGGGGTGAAGGGCTTGCGGGTGATCGACGCATCAATTTTCCCTAATATTACCTCTGGCAATATCAATGCACCGGTGATGATGGTGGCCGAAAAAGGTGCCGACATGGTACTGCAGGACCACAGTGCATAATCGGTGACAGCGTGCGCCTGCAAGGCTGATGCTTGAGCAGCATAACGATCTGTTTTATGAATCATTAAATTCATTTTAATTAGTTTTATTATTATTTTAGATATCACTAATATAAATCCTATCAAACGAAGCAACCAAAACAGAGGTAACAAGATGTCTTTACGAATTAATGATGTAGTACCAAATTTAGCTTTAGTCACCGACCAAGGTAATTTCAGCCTACACGATTTCATTGGTGATCAGTGGACTATTTTGTTCAGCCACCCAAAAGATTTCACCCCCGTTTGCACCACTGAGTTCGGCGCAGTAGCCCAACTCGCCGACGAATGGGCCAAACGCAATACCAAGGTTATTGGTTTGTCAGTAGATTCGGTTGAAGAGCACGTTGAGTGGAAAAAAGATATTGAGCACTTCGCTCAAGCACCGGCTAACTTCCCCATCATCGCCGATGATGATTGCTCAGTAGCGAAAGCACTCGACATGCTGCCTGCAGACGCTTACCTGCCAGACGGCAGAACAGCCGCTGATTCAGCCAGTGTTCGCGTGGTGTTCATTTTCTCACCCGACAAAAAATTGCAACTGGCCATGACCTACCCCATGTCAGTGGGCAGAAACTTTGCTGAAGTATTGCGCGCCCTAGACGCGCTGCAAGCGACTTATCAAGTGCCTATTGCTACGCCTGCGAACTGGGAATACGGCCAAGATGTGATTGTGGCGCTGTCTTTGAACGACGAACAAGCCAAAGAAAAATTTGGTGAAATTGATGTGGTATTGCCCTACCTGCGCAAAACCAAACAGCCGAAATAGATCTTTTCTAGAAGTTCCATACAAGCATAAGGCGCCAACCGGCGCCTTATTCGTTTCTGTCTGTTTGGCGAACTAGTTCGTCAAAATACGAACCGGCCCGGCTAAGCCCGGGATAAAAATGTCTCCATCAGGCAATAACTGTAGCTGTCCCCAGGCACCGTTAAATGCTTGGCTGCGTCCCAGCTTCATTTCAGTTTTTACTCTACCGGTAGCGAGATCGAAACCGGCCACGTACCAGCCCTCATCACCCCAAGCCATGGTGTAGGCTTGCTGGCTGCCGGCGCTTATCAAAGGAATAATAGCCGCCGGAGTACTGACATCGCTGTGTGCCCACACCGAGCGCCATTGATCAGAGGCTGGATCTCGCTGGAACAATTCAACACCCCTTGGGGGAGCAATAAACGGCCCTTGCATCAGTAAATTATCAAGGTCAGGCTTAATATTTTCCGGCGCCATACCATTCACGACAAAGGCATAATCTTGCCAGACTGCCACTGATACTTCGGTTTGGATATACTCACTATCCAGTGACCCCATCGTCACCGGAATTTGTGCTGCGATTCTTCGCGACGCGGTTCCTGGCTGTTGCTGAAAATCCTCGGGAATCTCATTGCGCCAAAACGCCACTAAATTCATACGCTTTTGACCGTCGGCGATAACCACCCAATCTCCCATCAGGGTTGGTGTGGTACCAGAGCCCGTACCACCACCTCGCACACCTGGTAGCGGCACTGGAGTAAGATCGTACGGTGACTGCCAAGCACCATCCTCTGGATCACTAGAAAGGCGTTCGCCGGTCCAAACCACTTTGTACATATGGCGATCGCTCACCACATATAGGCCATTCTGCTCATCGATAGACAAAGAGTTAGCGAGAATTTCATTGTCAATCAGGAAGGTTTTAGCGGGACGTTCAAAATCGCGGTCAATTAAAATGATGTTGCCACCCACCATGGTAAACACCAGATGCCCATCGTAGGTCATGTTGATACCAAGTGGCACGTCGGTAAAACGCATTAAACCGGCGCGCATCTCGGGTGACAGCTCTACCCCTAGATTCTCCATGCGACCAAGCAGTAATTGACGCGTTTGCTCGCTGCGCTTTAGCTCCTCAGGTATATCCCATTGGCGCAATAACACCACCTCGGAATGCGGGTCAGTAGCATCGGCTTGGCCGTATACGCTAACGCCGTGCCGGGTGAGCACATAAAAGTCGCCCCGCTCATCGGTAAGGGTGTAAATTCCCGCTTCGCGGGCTTGAGTTTCGGCGTAATACGGCAGATTGTCTTGTAAATAGGTTGCTAAGGCCTCACGGCTTGGCGCGCTATCAAAGGCATTGAGGTGTCTATCGACCTCTTCGGGTGACATGTATTGCATACCAGCAATCGGCAGCTCAGCCAAAATTTCCCAATGATCGCCATCCATACGAATCTTCGCCACGCGGTTGTTGTTAGCATTCCAGGTCGCTTCTGTTCCGTCGGGATACGTTAGTTTACCGGCGTAATTGATGGTGATGATACCGCCGGGGACTCGCTTGATACGCTCTGCGGGTATCGTCGCAATCTCTGTCGGCCCGGCGACTATCTGGCTGTCCATGGAGCCGGCATTAGTGTGAGTAATAGCAGGAGCCCCCTGCGAGAGAAAGGGATGTTGGATAATGCTATCGGTAATGGGTTCAACACTTACTGCAGCAGGAGGCTGCTGACCTGAACAGGCATTTATCAGCAGCGCACAGGCGAAGACAGTGATCGGCTTTATCTTGTTCACATTTTGATCCTAGCGTTATTTTTATAGGGTAAAGATGATTGCTTAGGTTAATAAAATGTCTGTACGCGATCAAATGTTCTCCGCCATCATCAATGTTGACACGCCGCCCATAGCAAAGAGATATTTTTTAAATTAAATCAATTACTTAACAAAGACCAGAGAGCTAACACCGCATAGATAAGGATTTGCAGTAATCCATTTGCAGTAAAAGCCACATCGCAAACAATCCGCTTCACACGAATTTTTTGTAGAGCCTGCTATTTACTGTCCAGCACAAGGTAAGCCACCTCGGGGCCAAACCGCCTCCCCTCTTCGATCATGGGGGCTTCTCGAAAACCTAGCTGCTGGTAACATTGCAGCGCCGCATGATTTGAACGCAACACATACAACGCGCACTCATCGAGTCCAAGTGCTTGGCTACCAGCTTGCACTAGCTGCGTCGTCAGTAAGTTGCCCAATCCCTGTCCACGCTTGGCAGGGTCGACAATCAAACGCGACAAATGACAGCGACCGGCTTTTTCCAGGCACTGGCCAAAAGCGCATAATTCGACGCCCTCATTGACTAAACAGAAGCTGAGCCGCGCGGCGA
>JBEAQQ010000043.1:0-3075 GCA_041163785.1 Pseudomonadota bacterium | reverse complement strand
GAGTATAGACGTGTTCGAAGCCGTCATCGCCGCCATAGTAGGGATCGGGAACATCGCCTTGCCCATCGGCAAAATCTAGAAAGCGACATAATGTGCCAGCGAAATCTGCAGGGCACATCGCTTTGAGGTGACGCAGATTTTCAGCGTCCATGGCCAAAATATAATCGAATGCGTAGAAATCTTCTGCCGCCACCTGCCGTGCGCGTAAACCACTGATATCACAGCTGTGCTTAGCCGCCGCCGCAATTGCACGCGCGTCAGGGGGCTTACCCGCATGCCAGCTGCCGGTACCAGCGGAGTCAACAAAGACACGCTGAGCCAAAGGGTGCGACGCAAGACAATGCTGAAAAATGCCCTGC
Source organism: Pseudomonadota bacterium (assembly GCA_041163785.1). Lineage (GTDB taxonomy): Bacteria > Pseudomonadota > Gammaproteobacteria > Pseudomonadales > JAHEIH01 > JAHEIH01. The sequence continues at coordinate 2,716 of JBEAQQ010000043.1, read as the reverse complement.
GCCGTCGGAGAGCGACAAATGTTGCCAAGGCAAACAAATAAGACCCGCAAATCCGCCATGCTTAGCGCCCCCGGCGCTTGAGTAACAACAGCAATCTATCGCTGAAGAGCAAGCCAAGACCAATCATAAAAAAGGCACTATGAAGCGGCCAAAAACCCATAGCTGCGGAAATTTTTCCATCTTCAATACCGCTGCGCACGGTACTCATCAACACCAGATAAATGAGATACAAAATGACCGCGGGCAACATTTTAGAGTAGCGACCTTTGCGGTGATTGGTGCGACTCATGGCCATTGCAATAAGCGCCACTACCGGCACAGTCACAGGCAACGCGATGCGCCACTGCAAGGCTGCCATCGCCTCCAAGTCATCCCGCGCCAACAATTCCCTGGTCGGAGTCGAGTCAATATCTGGGCGGCGAGCAATATCGCGATCGCTGTCGTCGATTCTTTGCCCCATGGTGCCGAAGCGAGTAATTTCTGCGTCGCGATGTCCAGGCGTAATGACATAGCGATGCCCGCGGTCTAGCTCCATATAGCGTATTTCGCTGTCCTTATCAGCACGAATACGCCCCTTTTCAGCAAGGATAACCTGCACCCGTCCCTCTCTTCCCTCCTCGGGAATACGGGTGGCAATAAAGACATTGTCCATCTCAGTGCGGGTATCATTCAAACCGCGGGTATAGCTCACTCGAGAGCCGTCACCGTAGGTCTTAAAGCGGCCCGCCACCAGGGTGTTAATCCCTTCGGAATTGCGCGGATCGTTACTGATGTCACGGGCTTTTTGCCATGCAGCGGGGCTCACATAAAGGCAGATTACCGCGACCAAAACAGCCACCAGCGAAGCAGATACCATGGTATAGGCTGCCAACTTTCGAGTGGACACGCCGCATGCCGACAGCACCGTCATTTCACTTTCAACATATAGACGGCCATAGGCGAGTAAAATACCTAGAAAGAGCCCCAGCGGAAGAATAAGCTCTAAAAAGCTAGGTACGCGGTACAACATCATCCAAAAAAGCACATCACCCGCAATATCACCGGCGGCGGCCTTCGATAAAAAACTGACAAAACGACTGCTGATAACAATCAACAGCAACGCCAAACTGACAGCGAACATACTCACCAACACTTCGCGCATGAGATAACGCAGGACGATCACGCCGACACTCCACCCGCCATGTAGGCACGCACGCGTTCTAAATCTGCCGGCGTATCGACACCACCTGGAATGGCGCAACACGTCTCGGCCACAGCTATACTACCGCCATTGGCCATTACACGAAGCTGCTCAAGCTTTTCAAGGCACTCTAGTAGCGCCATTGGCCAAGTCACAAAGGCATTGAGCGTTGATACGCGATACGCATATATACCGATGTGGCGCCAGTAGCTCCTTTCAGCAAGCTCCTTCGTGCCGGCGGCAAAAGCATCCCTATTCCAGGGGATCGGTGCGCGGGAAAAATACAAGGCACGCTGCTGATCGCTGGCCACTACTTTCACCACCGCGGGATTCATCAAGTCGTCATAGTGGTGAATGGCTTCGCACAGCGTCGCGACATCGCAAGCCCCTCCCTGATCAATCAAAGCGGCCACTTGGTCGATAACCTGCGGTGGAATAAGTGGCTCATCACCCTGCACATTAACAACCACATGATCATCCGCCCAAGCCATCTTGGCAGCCACCTCCTGCAGCCGATCGGTGCCCGACTCATGGTGCGTAGAGGTCATGACAACCCGCCCGCCAAAGGCGTGCACGGCGTCGACAATACGCTGATCGTCCGTCGCAATTAGCACCTCACTCGCTGAGGATTTCAGTGCCTGCTCGTAGACATGCTGCACCATCGGCTTACCGGCTATGTCCTGCAAGGGCTTACCAGGCAATCGGGTGGAGGCGAAACGAGCGGGGATGACCACCGAAAATGTCATGCTGTTTTATCTCCTGTTAAGGCGGAAATGTCAGTCAGTATTTGGTCTAGTTGATTATTGTGCCATACCGCGGCCACCTCGACATACCAAAAGGATTGTGCGGCCGATAAACTGGCGCACTTTACGGCGTCCTTTTCTGTCATCACCACCGTTTCACCCGCGGGGATATCGCCTTCAGCGTAGGGATGATGGTCTGGAAAATCCAAACAGCGCCCAGCAAAACCACGCTCGCGCAATTGATCAAAAAAACGGGCTGGATGGCCAATACCCGCCAAGGCGCAGTGCGCGCGACTAAAATCGAACGCATCGACCGCCACCCTTTCTCCCGTGCCCACATTCACCAAGGCTCGCCACTCCAAAGTAAACCCCATATCTCGATCACCATTGATCACATGGGCGTTTGCCTCACTCAAGCGACCAAGTGGTTCACGCAAGGGACCGAGCGGCAACAGCCAGCCATTGCCAAAACCACGTGCAGCATCGCTCACGACTATTTCATAATCACGACCCATCGCGTAGTGCTGCAGACCATCATCACTAATAATAATATCAGGACTAAAACGCTCGTTAGCAAAAGCAATGGCGCGACAGCGCTCGGGATCGATAACCACAGGGGCCGTGGCGCGTCGCGCTAACAATAAGGGCTCATCACCCACCTCGCGCGCCTCATCAGCCGGGCTCACAAGCCGAGGAAAATCAACACAATTGGCGCCGTAGCCACGACTGACGATAACAGTGCGCAGGCCTTTTGATTGCAGCGCCTCCACCAAGGCCAACGTCACAGGGGTTT
>JBEAQQ010000042.1:0-4180 GCA_041163785.1 Pseudomonadota bacterium | reverse complement strand
GAGAAAATATGGATTTTGCAATCAAGTTTACCGACAAGTTAGCCACCCTGCGAAGCGACTGCCTAGTTATCAGCGCCTACCAAGGGGGCAAATTGGGTGAGCGCGGACGCGACATCGACGTTCTGTGCGACGGCACGATTAGCAAGATATTGAAACAAGGGGATCTCAAAGGCAAGTTGGCCGAGACCCTCACCATTCACGCGCCAAGCGGGCTTAAGGCCAAACGCCTGCTGCTCATAGGAATGGGCAAGGAGGGCGACACCCTCACCCCGGCCGATGCTCAAAAACTTTTCAGCGCATTATTTCAGGTCGTCAGTAAATCGCCTGCCAAAGACGTCTGCATCGCACTAGAAAGCATGAATGTGGCAGGCAAAGATGAGGCCTGGCAGCTAGAAATGCTGGCGCGACAAGGCGAATACAGCCAGTACAAATACCAACACACAAAAAGCGATAAGAGCGACTCAGCAACGCTTGAGCAGTGCACCATCCTCTTGCCAAGCAAGGTCACAGCCGCCCACAAAAACGCGATCGCACTCGGCTCTGCAACCGCCCGTGGTGCCAATGAAGCACGCGAACTGGGCAACCTCCCAGGCAACATATGCACACCTAGTTACCTCGCCGAATACGCTGAATCACTCAGCAAAGGCAATGACAAAATGTCGTGCAGTGTGCTCGGTGAGAAAAAAATGGCCACACTGGGTATGCACTCCCTGCTCTCTGTGGGCAAAGGCAGCGCGCAAGAATCCAAGCTCATCGTTATCGAATACAAGGGCGGCGCCAAGTCCCAAAAGCCTGTCGTTCTCGTGGGCAAAGGGATTACCTTTGACACCGGCGGCATCAGCTTAAAACCGGGGTCGGGCATGGATGAAATGAAGTTCGATATGTGCGGCGCGGCTTCGGTACTCGGCACTATGCACGCCATTGCCGAGATCGCCCCCAAAATTAACGTGGTCGCCATCGTCGCCGCGGCTGAAAACATGCCTAGCGACCGCGCCAGTAAACCGGGCGATATCGTGACCTCGATGTCGGGTAAAACCATTGAGATTCTCAATACGGACGCCGAGGGTCGCTTGGTGCTGTGCGACGCCCTCACCTACGCAGAGAGATTTAAGCCCGCTGCTGTGGTCGATGTCGCCACCTTGACCGGCGCCTGTGTCGTTGCGCTCGGCAAGGTCGCCACTGGCCTTTACGCCAACGAACAAGCATTGGCAGACGAACTGCTTGTTGCCGGCGAAGACAGCCTCGACAGAGCGTGGCAAATGCCATTGTGGTCGGATTACCAAAGTCTGCTCGATTCTAATTTTGCCGACATGGCAAATATTGGCGGCCCCCATGGCGGTAGTATTACAGCCGCGTGTTTCCTATCACGTTTTGCTGAAAACTATCAGTGGGCGCATTTGGACATCGCTGGTACGGCCTGGCACAGTGGTGCGAACAAAGGCGCAACAGGTCGACCTGTACCCATGCTCACCCGCTTCATCATGCAACGAGCCGGCAAATGACAAGAATCGACTTTTATCTACTGAAAACTGGAGACCCGCAGGAAAGACTGCGGGTGGCCTGCCGGCTGATCGAGAAAGCCTATCAACAATCTCACAACGTATTTATCAACTGCAGCGACAGCAGTGTCGCGCAGCAGTTGGACGACATGCTGTGGAATATTCGTGAAACGGCCTTTCTTCCCCACACCAATCTTCACAACGAGGACATTGATAGCAACGCTGCCATTGTTATTGGCGCCCATCCCCCGGAAGCCTGCCACGATCTTATCATCAATATCGATAAAACCGTGCCGAAGGTTTTTGAGCGTTTTACACGCTTACTCGAACTTGTCTGCCAAGGTGATGAAGCTTGGGTAGACATCGGTAGAAACAACTACCGCCACTACAAGCAGATAGGCTATCCGATACACACCCACAATCTGTAAAGCCACACAATTATTTAAGTTTTCGCTTTACATATATGTCGTAACGAATTGATTTTCCTATAATCTGATGAGATGGCTTTTCGCCATTTAGAAAAGGCGCCTTAGATGGGCGCTTTACCACCACCCTCGCACAATCAACCGCCAACGCCGCCACAAGTAAAGCATCAGCATCAGAGTCATCACCCACTATGGCGTGAAAAAATCGCATCTCTTTTTTCACCAACGCCGACTTTTGCCGCTCAGGAAACATAGGGTCGAGGTAGATCACATCCACCTCTTCGTGGGGAATGGCACCATCGAGCAGACTGCCAAAGAATACTGTCATCCTGCCAGCAATCTCTGCAACCTCAGGATCTGCATCAAGCGCCCTTGCATGACCATCTGCCAGTAGCGCATATACCACTGGAGAACGCTCTAACATATCGACTCGACAGCCCAAACTCGCCAGCGCAAAAGCATCCCGCCCCAAGCCTGCCGTCGCATCTAATACCCGCGGCGTAGCCCCCTTGTTTAAACCAAGGGCCTTGGCAATATCTTGACCACGACCGCCACCAAATTTACGACGGTGATCGACTGCGCCTGCGGCGAAATCGACTTTAAGCGGCGTTTCTCGCCCCAGGCGGTGGGCAAGCTGTACGCAATCCTGTGTAAATTGCAGCGTAAATTCAGCCTCGTGATCGAGGTGCGACAGCAACACCAACCGCGACAAGGTCGTCTCAGCGAGAGGAGACGTGACGCCGGGCAGTAATTCTAGGGAGACAGCACTAGCGGACAAAAGCCAAACCTACTCCATCGCGCTGCTGATGCACAACGCGCATCTTTACAGGCTCCTGATTAATGGCACCGGTATAACGCTTAATGCGCACCATGAGTTCGGTGCCCACGGGCGGCATGGGGTACATACCCGTTAGCACGAACACCCCGCCCTCGGATAAATCACGCGCTTTAACCTCAAACACACCCATGGTTGGATGGTGAATTTCCACGATCGCATCAGACGATGTGCGCGGATAACGACGATTCTCTAACATCAACAAACATCCTCTGTGGCCGACCGCTCGGCAATTTCCTGTCGAACCTTGGCATACCAGCCCGCCGGATCAATAATTTCGCCATCTTCAGCTAATGGCGGATAATCGACCCGATTAACCAAACAAAAATGCTTAATTTTGGGGTGCGCCCACTCAAAAAACAAACGCTGCATCTCAGCGTCTTCGAGTCGGCACTGGTCGTATAGCCCGGCGCGCTGACGCTGATAAGATGCTTCACTGAGTATAATACCCGCCGCTACCGACACATTAAAAGACTCGACCATTCCCAGCATGGGGACCGTCACTTCGTAATCAGCCAAGGCAATGCCCGCATCACTCACACCCTCGCGCTCCGCCCCCATCAATATGGCGGTAGGTAGAGTGTAGTCTATGTCCCGGAAATCGACTGCACGCGGCGACAAGTGCGCGGCCACGATTTGAAATCCCTGAGGTTTCAAATGCTGGAGCGCTTCCTCAACGGTATCGTGACGCACTACACGCACCCACTGGTGGCTACCTTTGGCGGTACCGCGAAATGCACGGTATTCATCCGCCGGTACCGCGGCGTGCATAGTACCAATGCCTACAGCGTCACAATTGCGGACAATCGCAGACAGGTTTCGGCCTTTGTGCACATAGTCAGTAACAACGGTTAAATCCGGCTGTCGCCGGGCGAGCACCTCACGCAAACGCGCCATTCTCTCTGGGGTCATATCGCTCTCCTAATGCGGCCATTATAGGCGAAGCGCAAGAGGCGAAAAACCCCTTAGCCGCCACCAACTAGAAACGCTATACTGCAACTTTTTTAAGGAAAACCCATGTCAGGCATCTCTCTCAATTATGACGGCCAGATCGCGGTGTTGACCCTCGACAACCCCGAGCGGCATAACGCTCTTGGTAAGATCGCCATTGAAGCGGCGGTTGACGCGATTCGCGAAGCGCAAAAACGCGCCCGCGTTTTGTTAGTCACCGGTGCGGGCGAGCAAACCTTTTGCGCCGGCGCCCTGCTAAGCGATATGCAATCGGGATCTTTGAACCCCGACAGTTTCGAGCGCGTGACCAACGCCCTCTACGCCTGCCCCATCCCTACGATCGCCGCCCTCAACGGCAACGCTTTCGGCGGTGGTGTCGAACTCGCACTGTGCTGCGATTTCCGGCTTGCTCGCGAAGGCATCAAACTGCAAGTACCCGCAAGCAGCATCGGCATCTGCTACCCGGCCAA
>JBEAQQ010000041.1:0-15906 GCA_041163785.1 Pseudomonadota bacterium | reverse complement strand
GCGCTTCCCACTGCTTAATGTATTCATATATTTCTTGTTGCGAACGTATTTTACGACGATTACCTCGTCTCACATACTGGTTGCGTTGTTCCGCATCGATAATCCGCGCTTTGGTGGTATCGCGCCATTGGATTTCTAAGGTATCGATAATAAGTTTTTTTAGACTCTCCTCCAAGACAGGCGCCCCGACCTCGACCCTGTGTTCGATATTGCGGGTCATTAAATCTGCCGAACTTATATAAACCGTTTTTTCACCACCGGCATGGCAATAAAATACGCGGGGGTGCTCCAAGTAGCGGTCGACAATACTGCGTGCCACGATGTTATCGCTAAGGCCTTTGACGCCGGGTAATAAATTGCACATGCCCCGGATGAGTAGCCGAATTTTTACACCGGCCTGACTGGCGCGGTAGAGGGCATCACAGATATCGGTGTCGACGAGGTTATTTACCTTGAAAAAGATTTCCGCGCGTTGACCTTTTTCCGCCGCGGCGATCTCTGCATTGATCATTTGATTGATGCGAAGGCGAGAATGGTTCGGGCTTACGATCAGGTGTTTAAAGGTAAAGCGCTTATAGGGGCTGACAATAAAATCGAACACCTGGGCAATTTCTGCTGTGATGGCTTTATGCTTAGTAAAGAGTGCAAAGTCGGTGTAAATTTTGGCCGTTTTTTCGTTAAAGTTACCCGTGCCAATGTGGCCATAGCTCACCAGCTTGTCATTTTCTAGGCGTTGTATCCAGGCGAGTTTGGCGTGGCATTTGAGCGATGGCACGCCAAACTCCACGTCGATGCCGGCGTCGGTTAATTCACGTGCCCAGCTAATATTGGCTTGTTCGTCAAATCGCGCGCGCAGCTCAACAATGACCTGCACTTTCTTACCATTTTTCACGGCATCCATTAACGACTGCAAAATTCGGCTGCCCTTGGCCACGCGGTATATGGCCATGCGGATGGATTTAACTTGCGGATCGTAGGCCGCAATACGAATAAAATCTGTCAGGTAGTGAAAACGTTGGTAGGGGTAATATAGCAGAATGTCGCCCTGACTAATGGCGTCGAAAGGGGAGATAAATTGGTCAAATGCCTTACTGCGTAAAGCCGGCATCTTAGTATTTTCAAGGTATTTTGAACCAAAATTTGGGAAGCCAATAAAGTCGCGGAAGTTGCGATAGCGACCACTTGGAATCATCGTTTCTAAATCGTCTAAGTCGAATTTATGCTGCAGCATTTCCACCATCGATTCGGGCATATCTCTGTCATACACCAAACGAACCGGTTGGTTGGTGAAACGCTGCTTAAGACCCTCGGACATACGCTCTAGCATCGAGTGTTCAATGTCGCGCTCTAAGTCATACTCGGCGTCGCGAGTGATTTTTAGCGAATAGAACTCGGCGTGATCGAAGTTGTACACCGGCTCAAAGATTTGTCTCGCGCAGTGGCGTATCGCGTTATCGAGAACGATCACCGATTTGCGCCGGCTACCCTTAGCGCGTGGCAAAGGAATAAAGCGTGCGGTCTGGTGCACGGGAATTTCAATGAGGACGTGGCGGGTTTCTTCACCGCTGTGCAACGCGCCAACTAAATAGGCTTCTTCGTCATCGATGGCGCTGCGAAGATCGACATTCGGGCCAATAAAGACGGGGGTAATATGGCGCAGGATCTTGTCCCGAAAATATTTGTGTAGCCAGTCGCTTTCACGATCAGAGATCTGTTCTTCATTGATAAGGAAAATGTTGCGTCGCGCCAGTCCGAGAATGATGTCACTGGTGATCTGGTTGAATTTGGTGTTGAGCTCGGCCACTTTGTCGTTGATGTTGTGGAGCAGGTCCTCGGCGCGCTGCTGTTGTTTGCGCGCGCCGCTGGCGGCCGCCATGTCGATCTGGCGGTGCACATCTGCGACCCTCACACGGAAAAACTCATCCATGTTGTTAGAGTAAATGCCCAGAAAGCGCACCCGCTCAATAATGGGGACTTCTATGTCGGCGGCTTCTTGTAATACCCGTTCATTAAAAGAAAGCCAGCTTAATTCCTTGGGAAAGTAGGGATTTTTATGTGACATTTGAACCGTCCGATTTTGTTGTATATAACAATAATGTAATTATTGCTGTTTTAATATCGTTAATCTCGAGCTACAAGACACCACATCGTAGCGAGCAAATGTTACAGAAGTGTTAGAATACGACCTTTGTTAAGAAAATATTTCATTTTGTTAAGGATAGAGCATGTTAGAGCAGTATTTTGCGAGAAGCGGTAAAGAGCAGGTGCTATTTAGCCGTGCGCAGGGCAGTGCGTTTGCCAAAGATGTGGCAAACGATTTTAATCCCTTGCACGATGTTGAGGCGAAGCGCTTCGCTGTCCCCGGCGATTTACTGTTTGCTGTGCTTTTGAATAGCATGGGGTTGTATCAGAATTTGTCCTTAACCTTTAAGGCGATGGTGACCGAGGATGTTCCCTTAACGTTCCCTGTCAGTGCGCCAGGTGTTGTCGAAGACGGTAACGGCAAAGTCTATGTCGAGGTCGATGCCGGTGGCGCGAGGCAGGCTTACGATGGTGGTGTTGAACAGTTGATTCGCGCCTATGTGGCCTATTCAGGCACGGCATTTCCCCACGTTTTGGTTCCTTTGATGGAACAGGCTAACGCGATGATCAACCCCGCTCGCCCCATGGTGATGTACGAGTCGATGCAAATTCATCTCGACACAGTCAATCTGACAGCACCCTCACTCGTCACGAATGAAGATAAGACCACCATCGCTACCAATGGGAAACGTGGCGAAGTTGTACTGGCATTCGATATTGTCGACGCTGGAAGCGTGGTGGGCTCCGGCGAAAAACACATGTTACTAAGTGGCTTGCGCGATTTCGATGCCACAGAGATGGACGCTGTTGTCGCGAGCTACGCGCAGTGGAAAGCCGATTACCAAGGCTCAAATAGCTAGGGTGATCGATACCCACTGCCACATTGATTTCGAGGCGTTTGCCGCTGACCGTGAAGCGGTATTGCGGCGCGCTGTGACGGTGGGTGTGACGCGCTTAATCATACCCGCTGTTCACCCCGACCATTGGGCGCGTGCGAAACGCCATCTCGCCGTCTGTGCGGCAGAGGGTATCACCGCGTACTTCTCTATCGGGCTTCATCCTTGGTGGGCGGATTCATTCCCATTGGCGGATCTCCCCGCGGCTTTGCAAGGTGCACTTCCCGGCGCTGTTGCAGTGGGTGAATGTGGACTCGACGCCTTGAGAGACATCGATATGGCGCTTCAGATAGCGGTGCTGCGCTGCCATATTGACGCCGCCAAACAACATCGGCTGCCTTTGATATTGCATTGTGTGAAAGCGCATGAGGAAATGCTAACCCTGTTGAAGGAGAAGCGCCCGGAGGCGGGTGGTGTGGTGCACGGTTTTGGCGGCAGCTTTGAGGTCGCGCGTGAGTACCTGCGGCTGGGGTTCAAGATCGGTGTGGGGGGCATGGTCACTCGACCTCATGCCACCCGTGCCCAGCGTGCTTTTAGAGAGCTTCCAATCGACAGTTTTGTGTTTGAAACTGACGCCCCAGCGATGCCGCTATGGAATCCCAAAAGTGGGCAGCTCGAGGAGGGCAATGAGCCCGCCAACGTCGCGCGTGTGGCGCAGGCGCTCGCCGACTTGCGAGGCTGTGATTTGGCTGTAATGCTAACTGAAATAGAAAAGAATACCTTGGCGATATTCACCCAGATGAGGTAGCCCATGTTTGACCCTCTGTTATTTAAGCAGCAGTTTCCTGTGTTCCAGCAGGCGGAGCATCGCCATCTGATTTATCTCGATAATGCCGCCACGACTCAGCGTCATCAGTCCATGCTTGATGCTACCGCAGACTTTTATATTAATGCGAATGGCAATGCCCACCGCGGCAGCCACCGCCTAGCCCGCGCGGCAACGGATATTTTAGAACGCTGTCGCCAGCAAGTGGCAGCGTTCATCAACGCCTGTCCCGATGAATGTATCTTTACGCACGGCGCAACTTCGGCCATGAATACCGTGGCGAATGCAGTTTGTAAGGGCTTACAAGCAGGTGACGAAATTGTCCTTTCGTTGCTAGAACACCACGCCAACTTGGTCCCATGGATGATGCGCGCCAAAGAACAAGGCTTGGTTATTAAATTTGTCCCCATCAAAGACGGTCGCTTGGATTTGTCGGTGTTGCCCTCGTTGTTGAATGAGCGCACCAAGGTGGTCAGTTTGTCGGCAGCGTCCAATATTTTGGGGCGCGTGACGGACCTCGCTGAAGCCAAACGCCTACTATCTGGTGGACCCTGGGTGTGGGGCTTAGACTGCGCGCAATTTGTTGCACACGGCAAACTCGATGTGGCGGCGCTTGGCTGTGACTTTGTTGTGTTCTCGGCGCATAAAATTTACGGCCCTACGGGGGTGGGTGTGTTGTGGGGTAAACGCGCCCTTTTGAATCAATGGAGCCCCTTACTCGGTGGTGGTGAGATGATCAGCGAAGTGACGGTGAACGGCGCGAAGTTCCGCGAGGCGCCCGGTCGTTTTGAGGCGGGCACCGACAATTTGGCGGGCATCGCCGGTTTCAGCGCTACCTTAAGGTTCTTGGCCGACTGCGATCTTTCGGCGATGCACGCCTACGAGGCTGAATTGGCACAGTACGCCATTGAGCAATTTGACCAACTGCCACAATTGCAGCTGATTAGCTCAAGAGAAGATAACATTGGCGTGTTGGCGTATGTTCCCAAACCTGAGAGCGGTTTTAGCGTCAGCGACATCGTCAATTGGCTAGATGAAAGTGAAATTGCTGTTCGCGCCGGGCAGATGTGTGCCCAGCCCCTAGCCGACGCCATTGGCTACCAAGCCTTGATTCGCTTCTCGGTCGCCGCGTACAACACCCGCGAGGATATCGACCGCACGGTGGACGTGTTAAAGCAATTGTTTAGTGGCGATCAAGCCGCCGCTACCGAGGACGCAGAGGGCTTAATTGCGGCGCTAATGGCCGAGCAAAACTGGCAGTCGCGCTATCGCCAAATGATGGCCTTGGGGGATCGCATTAAGCCGAACCCTGCGCTGCGCCATGAGGATAATGTGGTGCCTGGTTGCGAGGCAAAAGTCTGGTTGCGCGAGCGTGTCGAGGGTGATTGTCACTTTTTCGATGTCGATAGCGAGGCGCGCCTAATGCGCGGACTAGCCTATATCTTGCTGAAGCAGGTCGACGGATCAAAGGCTGGCGAAGTAAACGCTGATGATATTCGAGACACGTTTGAGCGCCTTGGCTTACAGAAGCATTTAAGCCATAGCCGAGTGAATGGCTTTAACTCAATCTTGCTGCGTGTCTTGGCGGCGTTCGACGCGCGCTAGGTATTTATCGATGGCTCGGCTGGCGGCGTGAAAGCCAAAGCAGCCGGTGATCATCGTTGAGGAACCAAAACCACCACTGCAGTTGAGTGCCGTTTCCCCCTCGCTGAAATTCTTGGTGCTACAGACGCCACCGTCATCGTTTGGGTACACCATGTGCTCTGCAGAATATACCGCCTCAACTTGAAAGCTGCGTTTAGGATTGCGGCTATAGTTGTGAAAGCGTCGCAATTGGCTGCGAACCTTAGCCAACAAAGGATCGTTGACCGTCTTGTTGAGGTCGTTGCTGGTAATCAAGCGCGGATCGCGCTTACCGCCCGCTGATCCGACGGTGACCACTAACTGTTTTTGGTATTTTGCGGTTGCGATAATGGCGGTCTTAGAGTGCGCCGTATCGGCACAATCTAAGATAACGTCGTAGCGCGTATCAATATAGTCACGCACGTTCTGCGGGTCGATGAAATCGTCGAGTAGGTGGACAGTAATGGCGGGATTGATGTCGCGCAGACGTGCCGCCATGACCTCAGTTTTTGATTGACCAATGGTGGATTGCAAGGCGTGGGCTTGGCGATTGATATTGGTCACACAGATATCATCGAGATCGGCAAGGGTGATGGTGCCGACACCGCTACGCGCCAACGCTTCCGCGGCCCAGGTGCCGACGCCGCCAATGCCGACAACCAAGAAATGTGCCTCGTTTAGGTGTTGCAAACCCTGGGTGCCGTAAAGGCGTGCAATGCCGCCAAAGCGATCGATATCCACGTTATACCTCAGCTTGCAGACTAAAGTGACAGGGGGCCGTTGCCGCTAGTCATCACAACCGTCGCAGCTCAGTTGATGGTTCATATCAAGGGCGGGGTTGTCGCTGACTGGGCGACCCACAATCTTGGCTGGTACGCCGGCCACCGTAGAATGCGCGGGGACATCGTCGAGCACCACACTGCCGGCGCCAACCTTGGCACCCGCACCAACGTTGATGTTACCTAGAATTTTAGCGCCGCAGCTAATGAGCACACCGTCGCCGACTTTGGGGTGGCGGTCGCCGTGCTCCTTGCCGGTGCCACCAAGGGTGACAGACTGCATAATCGACACGTTGTTACCAATCACACAGGTTTCACCGATGACCAAGCCCGTGGCGTGGTCAAACATGATGCCATGGCCGATTTTGGCGGCAGGGTGAACGTCGACACCGAAGACCATCGAAACCCGGTTTTGAAAAAATAGCGCCAGGCTTTCGCGGCCATTGCGCCACAGCCAGTGGGCCACGCGATAGGCTTGCAGGGCGTGGAAACCTTTGAAATAAAGCAAGGGCGTAGACAGTTGATCACAGGCGGAATCGCGGTCGCGCACGGCTTGCAGGTCGGCGCGGATCGCTTGACCAATGCACGGATCGTTCTCGAAGGCCTCTTCCATGACCTCGCGAAGCAGCATCGCCGGTGCGGTGGGGCTGTCGAGCTTGTTGGCCAAGTGGAAACTCAGTGCGCTTTCCAGACTGGTGTGATTCAAAATGGTGGCGTGCAAAAAGCTCGCTAAAATAGGCTCACGACTCGCTTCCAAAGCAGTCTCTTCACGGATGATTTGCCACACGCGATCGTTTTGCTGGGAGGGTGTCGTTGCGGAAGTAGTCATGGTGACTCCGAAGTATTCAGTGGCGTTATTGTAAGCGGCTACGTTAGCGAGCGCAAAGGATGGATGTACAAGCTGACACAATTTTAAGAGATTCTAGATTTATAGGATTTGATCTTTGAATTTAAAAACGAAAGCACTAGTATTCAAGATCGATATTTTTATAGCCACAGGAGCCGGCATGTTTGCACGAAGATTGTTTTTTTCTATTTTTCTCGTGGTTTTTTGCCAATCTGTCAGCAGTGCTCCGCAATTACCCCTTGAAACGTTTACACGCCATGGCGACTACCTAGACGTTGTCATCTCACCGGATGGTAAGCACCTAGCGACCCGTATGCGCCAGGGAGAAAAAGTGATGCTGGTGATTATGCGCACCGCGGATCACAAAATTGTGGGTGGCATAGACCCCAAGGGCGACAATATCGTCCACAGCATTACCTGGGTAAATAACGAGCGTTTGGTGTACGAATTAGCGCAGCAACACTTGGGCAATGACCGGCCCACGGCCACCGGCGAATTATTTGGTATCAACATCGACAACACACAGTCGGGTCTTTTGTATGGTTATCGTGCCAGCGCTAACAATACTATTGGCAGCCTAATCAAAACCACAGAATCGGAAAAAGCCAGTCAAGAAATTCTCAATGTTCTGCCTGGCGATGATGACAATATCCTCATCATTGAATACCCGTGGGAACAAATTGGTCGCTACTACTACGACAATCATAAGCGTGCGGCGATCGTGAGTAAGCTCAACGTCTACACCGGCCGAAAGAGGCGCGTTGACGTGCTTTCCTATCCAAACGTGAAAGCCATCGCTAACGACCAAGGTGAGGTCAAGTTTATTACTTGGGGGGATGTTGATGGCAATCGCTATTCCGCCGTTAGGGACGGCGAAGAAGCCTGGCGCTCACTCGATGTTGACTACCCGTTTGAGGACGAACCGGCAGTGATCGGGTTAAGCCGTGACGAGAAATACGCCTATTTGTATGGTGCTGAGGGTGAGCAACAACTCAATAATTTATTCCAACTCGACCTAAAAAATGGCGCCGTGGTGCCCTTATTCGATGGCCTGCGGTCAGATATTGAAACGTGGACCATAGATGAAACCACCGGTGCACCCACTGTGGGTATCTCATTCCCAGGCAAACCGAGTTACCACTATTCGGCGCTAGGCGAGTCGTCGATGGTGAACCCGCTTTACAAAATGTTGCTTAAGGCCTTTAACGGACAAAAAGTGGATGTTTGGGATTTTTCGAGAGATCAAACCCTGGCTATCGTGCGTGTGAGCAGTGATATTAACCCAGGAGAATTCTACATTTTCAACACCCAGACAAAACGTGCTGATTTTATTTGGGCTAATGGTTCTTGGATTGACATCAATCAGATGCGCCCCATGGAGGCTTTAGAAATCAGCGTCAGGGACGGACTGAATATCCATGCTTATCTGACACTGCCAGAAATAAAAGATGACAAGTCCAAGGTGCCGCTGATCGTAATGCCGCATGGTGGACCCCATTTTGCACGAGATTACTGGCAGTTTGACGCCGATGTACAATTGTTCGCCAACCGAGGTTACGCAGTTCTTCAGGTCAATTTCCGTGGCAGTGATGGCTATGGTGATGCCTTTCACCGTGCCGGGTTCCACCAGTGGGGTCAAGGCATGATTCATGATATTGCTGATGTTACCCGTCACGTTGTAGAGACGCGGCCTATCGATGGTGAGCGAATGTGTATTTATGGGGTGAGCTACGGGGGTTATGCATCGCTCATGAGTGCCGCGATAGAGCCCGACCTTTTTCGTTGTGCGATTGGTTCGGGGGGTGTATACGACCTGAAGCAACTGCACGAAGAAGGGCTTAACCTGAAGCATTTTGGTGGACGTGAGTTCCTCCAACGCACCCTAGGTACTGACGTCAATGAACTTGATAACAACTCACCAGTGTATTTAGCGGAAAAGATAAAAGCCAATGTGATGCTCATCCACGGCATGAAGGATGAGATTGCACTGCCCGAGCACGCCGAACTCATGCGTGAGAAATTGCAGGAGGCGGGGAAAAAAGTGCGTTGGTTAGTCTACGACCGCGCGGGTCACGGTATTTGGGATGCCGAGGATAGGACGGAAATGTTTGCTGAGGTGCTCGATTTCCTCGGCGAAAGCCTAGCTAAATAGACGCGGTAAGATTATCTAATGCTTCGTGCTAAAAGTTGCCGCTTGGCCTAGCCAGCGGTGGCTCTTGAAGGTTGGCAAATTGCTCGCGCAATTCAAGTATGTGTTCAGCCCAGTAACGCTCGGTATTAAACCAAGGGAAGGCCGGCGGAAAGGCTGGATCGTTCCAGCGGCGTGCAATCCAGGCCGCGTAGTGCATCATGCGCAATGTTCGCAATGGTTCAATAAGTGATAATTCGGCGTCATCAAATTCGTGGAACATTTCATAGCCATCTAGCAACGCTTCAAGTTGATCGGTACGATCTTGCCGGTCCCCGCTCAATAGCATCCAGAGATCTTGTACCGCGGGTCCCGTGCGGCAGTCATCAAAATCGACGAAAACCGCGCGTTCGTCGCGCCACAAAATATTGCCTGGGTGGCAATCGGCGTGAAGACGAATACCGCGATAGGGAGTGGCATTAAACTGGGTAGTCACCAGATCAAGAAGATCCCTTGTCAGTGATTCATAGGCGGGTCTGAGATTGTCAGGCAAATAGCCGCTCTCCAGTATAAATTCGCGACTTGAAATACCATAGCTAGCGATATCGATAGTGGGGCGTGTTTGAAAATCTGAGGCGGCACTAATAGCGTGAAGGCGTCCCATTGAACGGCCAAGCAGCTCAATGGTGTCAAGGTTGTCTAGCTCTGGTGCATGGCCCCCAAAACGTGGGAAAAGGGCAAAAGTAAAACCGTCGTAAAAGTGTGTAGTGTGGCCGCTTGGTGATATCAACGGTGCGACAATAGGCCACTCGGCACGGGCTAGCTCGAGGCTAAAACGGTGCTCTTCTTCGATTTGTTGGTGTGACCAACGATCGGGTCGATAAAATTTAGCAATCAATGGCTGTTCATCTGCGATACCCACTTGGAAAACGCGGTTTTCAAATGAGTTCAACGCCGTTAATCGGCCATCGCAGGCGTAGCCCTGTGCTTCGAGTGCATCAAGGATGACATCGGGGGTGAGATGTTGATAGGGGTGCTGGTCCATGTTCAACCTATGAGTGCAATAGATTTAACTTGGGCGAATACGCGTTGGCCTTTGGCAAGCTGTAAGTCGTCGCAGGATTTCTGGGTGATTCGCGCCAATATAAACTGATCTTCAATCCGCAATCGCAGCATGACATGGCTTTGGCTGTGCGTGGCAATGTCATCGATGTCGACGGCCAAACTATTTAAAATACTGGTGTTCGTCAGGGGCTCAAGCGCGATACTCACATCGCGGGCTGCAATGCGCAGTCTAACACTGTCTCCTATTCTGCCCGGTTGGTGTTGGCAGACAATACGCTGCTCACCGATGGCCAAGCTCGTCAGGTTGTATTGACCAAGCTCACCCATGTGCGTGGCGTGGAGGATCGCACCGGCATTGTCATCTTTGGCCATGGTGTTGGCGATATGGCTGAAAACGGCGAATACATCGCCGGCCTCATCGAGGTTGCCGCCTTGGTCTATCAACGCAACGTAATCGGCGAGTTGTGCGACGTCGTTGGGGTCGTGACTAACGAATATGACACAGGCGTCATGGTTTTTTTGGTAGTTTTTAAGGGCTTGAAAAATCTGTTGTCGCGCGGTGTGGTCGAGCGCTGACACCGCTTCGTCGAGCAAGACCAGTTTGGGCTGGCTGTATAGTGCTCGCGCGATAGCGATACGTTGGCGCTGTCCACCTGAGAGACGCTGAATAGGGAGGGTGTGCCATGTGTCTGGAATACCCAGCGAGGTGAGTAACTCGGCGAGAACAGCGTGCGACATGCAATGGGATTGGTAGCGCCAAGCGAAGCAGATGTTATCAATGACATTGAGATGGGGAAATAATTCTGCATGCTGAAAAACCATGCCCAGTTGTCGTTCGCCGCTGGGGGTGCACGTGATGTCGCGATCCAGCAGTGTCAGCGAGCTTCCTTGTGGCAGAGGGCGCAGCCCCGCCATTTGCTCAAGCAAGTGCGTTTTGCCCGCCCCTGACGGGCCAAAGATGGCGCAAAACCCATGGGGCAGGTTAAGTGTCAGGGCCGGGTAATACCCCGATTGCTGTCGTTCCAAGCGGAGCATTATTGCCATCCTCGCACGCGGCTTCGCGCCTGGAGCGAGTAGACGACTACCAACACTAGCGCCGAAAACCCAAGCAGCACGGCGGCGTACTGATTCGCGGTCTCAAAGTTAAGCATTTCCACTTCTTGATACAGCGCGATGGACATGACCTGTGTTTCACCAGGAATATTGCCGCCGATCATCAGTACCACGCCAAATTCACCGACGGTGTGTGCAAAACCCATGATAGCTGCGCTGACGACGGTACTCTTGAGCATCGGTAAGACCAGGAAAACTAGGCGTTGCCAGCCCGAGCAACCAAGGCTAGTGGCAGCTGTCAGCAAGCTGTTGGGGATTTGCTGGAAACTGTTCACCAGGGGCTGAATCACAAAGGGAGCGGAGTATATGACGGAGGCAATGACCAGCGCTTCAAAGGTGAAGGCGAGCTGTCGGTCGAATAGGTGTTGCCAAATGCCGCCCATGGCGCTGTCAGGGGCGAAACCCACCAAAAGATAGTAACCCAGCACACTGGGGGGCAGTACCAATGGCATCGCGATGATGGCCTCGATAAGCGGAGTGAAACGCTGCTGGCTTCGGGCGATATACCACGCCAAGGGGATGCCAATGCACAGCAAGATAAGCGTTGTGACGCTCGCTAGTTGCAGTGTCAGTGTTACTGTTTGCCAGAAGGTATCAGTCATTCAAAATGACCTCGTAGCCAAAAGATCGAATGATGGCCTGCGCGGGATGACTTTGTAAATAGGACCAAAAGGCCTGCGCGAGTTCATCTTTGGGCTTGAGCAAAATGGCCGCTTGCTCGATAGGGCTGTAATTATTGGGGGCGAGTTGCCAGTAAATAGTAGGTTGTGCCACTACCTGTGAGCGTGCGACAAAGGCAAAGTCGACGGCCCCACTTTTTAAGAAGCCGAAGGTTTGGCCCACGCTTTGTCCTTGAATGGTGGTGCCTGTCACAGCCGAGGCCTGAAGTACTTCTGCCGCGGCGCGGCCATAGGGCGCCGTATTAGGATTGGCAATGGCGAGCCGGGCGGTCGTGTTTTTTATGCTATCCATGGCGTGTGCGTATTCAAAAGGTGAGCGGCTGGCGAGGACAAGCTGGCCCAAAGCATAAGTGTATACCTCGCCATAGCTTGGGTTCTGGCTAAGTGCTTCGGGATAGCGCTGATCGGCGCTAAAAAAAATAGCGAAGGGGGCGCCGTGCTGAATCTGATGAAAATGGGTGCCGCTGGAAGCGCTGCTGAGCGCGATGCTCACACCCTCGTGCTCAGCCTCAAAATTGGCCACCAAGGCGCGTGCCGCGGGCTCAAAATTACTGGCTACGGCGATGTGCAGGCGTGCATCGGCGCGCCCTAGCAAAGGCAGGCTTAACAGGCTCAAAAAAAATAGCAGTGCGCGCATGGTTTTCCAACGTCGATGAAAGTAATGAGCTAGTCGAGAGCGCTCGGTGTTCGCGCTAAGCATACCACGCTAATGTACTCACATCCTCGGCGTTTTAGTTCTGTCGCGACGGTTTGTACTGTCGCACCGGTGGTCATGACATCGTCGACGATCAGGCAGTGTTTAGGCGCCGTACCCTCGAAGCGAAATACGCCTTGGAGGTTTTTTTGTCGTTGAGCGGCATTTAATCCTTTCTGCGGGTCGTGTTTTCGCTGGCAAAGCAGGTGATAGTTGATGGGTAGGGTGAGTTGTTTAGCAAGGCGAACGGCGACTTGTTGGGCGGGATTGAAGCCGCGTCGGCGCAGATTGGCGGTAAACATGGGGACAGGAATCACCGTGCTATCGAACAGTGTGGCCTGTGCACTAGCCGGTAGAGCATTGATCAAAAGCCGCCCTAAAATGGCCCCTACTCGTTCATCTGCATGCTGTTTATAGCGCAGTATCATATCGTCTATGGGTGTGCCGTATTTAATGGGCACAAAGCACTGGTCGAAGGCATTGGGTCGCGCAAGGCATTTCCGGCAATAGTCCATGCCAGGGGCGTTGAGAGGGACAGCACAACCCAAGCATGGGTGCAGATTCCACGGCAGTTCGGCTAGGCAGGGTAGGCAAAAATCTTCACCACCGGCGGAATCGGCGCCGCACAAGTAACAAGCGTGATAGGGCATAGCAACACCCTATCTCAATTCAGTGGCTTAGCCATCTGTCATCTGGGTCAGTGCATTGAAAAAAATGGCTAAGCATTTGCGTGTTAGCGCCGACGTTTTAAGGGTAGCAAAGGTAGGTGTGAACGATGGCAATTAATCCAACAGGCCCGGTGTCTTCCCCCATTATTACCTACGCGACGGCGGCGGTTCGCAAAGCGGTAGGTCAGGAGACGGAAGAGGATAAGCCCCGCCCCTTGCCTCCGGTGGAGGAAGGGCAGCATGCGGAGGCGAGCCACTATCGCCGTCGCCATCACGAGCGTATCGAAGACGAGTTGCCTGAAGGCCACTCTAGCAGTCGGGGGCATGCAGATGCCGAGCCTGAGGCGCAATCTGAAGCCCTTGAAGATCAAGTTGGCATTGAGGCGGGGCGCGTGTATCCCGCTAGTAGGCAGGCGCTTGATCAGTTAGCGCCTCCACAAGCATCGGACTTACATATCGACGAGCTACTAGGTTTAGCTGCACTCGGTCAAAAGTATAAACAAAGCGATGGCGAGAAATGACTCGGTAAAGTCGGTATACAACCTCAGCACTTCGGCGTAATTAGATTACTTTTTGTACATCGTTAATCTATTTATCTGGAGTAAGTCCCATGCCTGACTATCACGCCCCCTTGCGCGATATTCGTTTTGTAATGAACGAGGTTCTCAACGTTGAACAAGCCTTTGCCGATATGGGCTATGAAGACTGTGGTAGCGATACCCTTGATGCCGTACTCGAAGAGGCGGCAAAATTTTGTGAAAACGTACTGTCACCCTTAAACCAAAGTGGCGACCAAGAAGGCTGCCAGTGGAGTGAAGCGGGTGTTAAAACTCCCGCGGGTTTTAGAGAGGCTTACCAACAATTCATAGAAAATGGTTGGGCATCGATTTCTGGCCCGCCAGAATTTGGTGGCATGGGCTTGCCAAACACTTTAGCGATGGCTGTTTCAGAAATGGCGTCTACAGCCAATTGGTCGTGGAGTATGTACCCCGGTTTGAGCAAGGGGTGCTCTAATACCATATTTGCCCACGGTACACCTGAGCAAAAGTCGACCTATCTGCCCAAGTTGGTATCGGGTGAGTGGACGGGCACCATGTGTCTTACCGAGCCCCACTGTGGTTCGGACTTAGGTATGTTGCGCACTAAAGCTGAGCCGCGTCGCGATGGCAGTTTTGCCATTACCGGCACGAAGATTTTCATCTCGGCAGGCGATCACGACATGTCGGATAACATCGTCCATATTGTGTTAGCGCGTCTACCTGATGCACCCAAAGGCACCAAGGGCATCTCGCTTTTCATTGTGCCCAAGTTCCTGCCCAACGAGGCAGGCGAGCCCGGCGAGCGCAATACGGTTAACTGCGGTTCGATCGAGCACAAAATGGGTATCAAGGCCTCTGCCACTTGCGTCATGAACTTTGACGGTGCGACCGGATATTTGATCGGCCCCGAAAATCGTGGACTGAATTGTATGTTCACGTTTATGAATATGGCGCGTTTGGGAACGGCGATGCAAGGATTGTCGTCGACTGAGTTGAGTTATCAAGGGGCGTTAAAATACGCGAAAGAGCGTTTGCAAATGCGCTCGTTGAGCGGCCCGAAAAACCCTGATGGCCCGGCGGATCCGATCATTGTTCACCCCGATGTGCGTCGAATGCTGCTGACACAGAAAGCGTTTGGCGAGGGTGGTCGCATGCTGTTTTATTGGTTGGCCTTGCTCGAAGACCAAATTAATCGCGCCGGCAGTGAAGCGGAGCGCAAATCCCTCGACGATCTCATGGGCTTTATGACCCCCATCGCGAAGGCATTTATGACTGAGACGAGCATCGAGACGACCAACTTGGGTATGCAAATTTACGGTGGCCATGGCTACATTGCCGAATGGGGCATGGAGCAAGTGGCTCGCGATGCTCGCATCGGCACCATTTACGAGGGCACCACGGGTATCCAGGCGATTGACCTGTTGGCGCGCAAGGTGTTGGCGAGCCGCGGTGATTTGTTGCGTCGCTTTACCAGTGTGGTAGAGGCGTTCTGTAAAGAGAATGCTGACAACTCTGCTGTTGCGCCCTATGTCGCTACCTTGGGCAAAATGCTGGCTAAGTGGGGCGAGGTTACCATGGAGTTGGGTATGAAGTGCATGCAGGATCCGGAAGAGGCGGGTGCCGCGTCAGTGGATTATCTGATGTACTCCGGCTATGTTGTGTTCGGTTACATGTGGGCGCGTATGGCCTTGGTGGCTCAACAAGCCATTGCCAATGGCAGCGATGAGGGCTTCTACAAGGCCAAATTGCACACGGCGCGCTTCTACTTCGAGCGTCTCATGCCACGCGCAGATGCGCACATCGTTTCAATGCGCAGCGGGGCAGGCAATGTAATGGATATCGACGCTGAGTTGTTCGCCTAAAATTATTGCCCCACAGTGATGTGGGGCTACTGATTTTTTGTGATTTTTTTTGTATATTAGGCCTCTGTTATGGAGGCTAGTATGTCAGACCAACAAGAACGCGTGCTGTCGGACGAAGATCAGGCGAAAGTTGACAAGTATCTGCGCAGTGGATTTAACGAGAC
>JBEAQQ010000040.1:0-2609 GCA_041163785.1 Pseudomonadota bacterium | reverse complement strand
TTAATACTATGGATGGCAACAATAAAAAATTCGCGTCGCCATTTAATGAGGGGCGCGCGCTCACTGGCTTAGATAAATTCCGCTTCTAGGTCATGAAGTCAGGATTGTTATTTATCGCCTTGGTTTTTGGTCTGAATGCCGGGATGTACTACTTTTCTGGTGATACGGCTGTCGGTAAGTTTGTTGTATTAGCCACTGTTGTGGGTTACTCACTATGGGCGTTTTTTGCACCAACATCCTCAAAAATCTACCGCTGGTCACCCCATTTTTTATTGGGCTTGTTTGTTTTTTCCTGTTCGCGCGATGCATTTAATGGCGATACCTCCTCCTTTGGTGTGCTCTACACTCCGCTTGTGCTCGTGTTCTGTTATCTCAGTGTCTTGGAGCAAAAAGGCGCGAGATTCTGGGGTACCCTAATCTGTTTGACGCCTGTGATAGGGGCAGTATTAGTCCCTGAGCAGAAGGTCTATTTCATTCGAATGGTGACCATCGATGTGGTGGCGATGTTTCTGATCGATAATTTTGTCTCTTTGTTTCACGCTACCCTGCGTGATGTTGATCGCGCCAATAACAGACTCACACTTGAGAAGGTCCGAGCAGATGAAGCGAACATTGCCAAGTCGGCCTTCTTGGCCAATATGTCACACGAGATCCGCACGCCGATGAATGGTATGTTTGGAGCCTTACAGGTGATTCAGCGGCATTTCAATGATCCTCAACGCGTCAAGGATTTTGCCGACCTTGCCATGAAGAGCTATCGCGCTGTGATTGGTATTGTGAATGACATTCTCGATATGGTTAAAATTTCTGAGGGCAAGCTCACGCTATCACCCGAACCTGCGAGCCTTGTCTATTTAGTGGAGCATGTGTGCAGTGATTTTCGTTTAATCGCCGAGCACAAAGGCATTTCATTATGTTCTAGCATCGATGAGAGTGTTGGGCATCAATACCGTATGTTCGATGAGCTTCGCCTTGGGCAAGTGTTGCGTAACCTTATCTCCAATGCTGTGAAGTATACCGAAACCGGCAGAATTGATGTGAATGTTGAGGCTGGTCAGCTTCAAGACTGGATTCGTATTACCGTTAAAGACAGTGGTATAGGCATTCCTGAAGACAAGTTGGCGTTGATATTTGAAGCATTCGAACAGGCGGGTGTTTCTAAGGTGGCTGAGCGCAACGGCACAGGCTTGGGTTTGTCGATATCTAAACACCTTGTCTCACTGATGGAAGGCGACATTAAAGCGCTGTCGGTGGTGGGCGAGGGAACGACGTTTATCGTGAATCTCAAGCTCCCTGTTGCGCCGCGGTCGGCCCGATCAAAGTTGGTGGCCCCTCAGTCTTTTACTAAGCCTGTGCGAGTTTTATTGGTGGAGGATTCGGTAACCAATCAGGTGGTTTTTAAGGGTCTCCTGCAAGAGCATGTGCATCATATTGACGTGGCAGAAAATGGAAGAAAGGGGGTGGAGTTAGCGCTACAGGAACCCTATGACGTTATTTTCATGGATATCAATATGCCTGTAATGACTGGCATGGAGGCCATTTCGCTATTAAAAGAAGCTGGCTACCAGCAGAGTGTTGTGGCGTGTACCGCCAATGTTTTTAAGGAAGATATCGAATCATATATCGCTGCCGGCTTTGATGGCGTGGTCGGCAAGCCCTATCTGTTGAATCACCTCATTATTCATATACAAGCGTCGTTGGATGTGGCTTAAAAGCACACAGAAACTGACGTTAGCTGTAGTGACACAAATTTAATCTTGCAGAATTGAAGTGCTGGGTTCGAATTAACTTTGAACGACAACTAAACAGCCGTTTAGCTATATGATCAATGTCTACATCCGTCACTGATACTGTTTGAGATTGGGAGAAAAGACTCGTGTATCAACTTCATATTGCCAATAAGAACTACTCGTCATGGTCGCTTCGCCCTTGGCTAGTGATGAAGGAAATGGACATACCTTTTGAGGAGGTATTTCATCCTTTTGGTGACACCGAGAACTGGGATCGCTACGGTCAGATCAACCCATCGAGGTTAGTCCCTTGCTTAGTTAGCGGAGAAAATACTGTTTGGGATTCACTATCGATTGTTGAGTTCCTAGCCGAGCATCATGAGGGTGTTTGGCCAAGTGCCGATGTCGCAAAACACTGGGCGAGATCCGCTTCATGCGAAATGCATTCTGGTTTTTCTACACTGCGAAATATCTGCTCAATGAACTGCGGTGTCAGAGTCAAACTTTCACATGTTACACCGTCATTACAAAAGGATTTATCACGCATCGAGGCTATTTGGCTGGAGGGTTTACGTCGATTCGGAGGTGAATTCCTCGCGGGTGAAAAGTTCACCGCTGTCGACGCGTTTTATGCGCCTGTAGCGTTTAGAGTACAAACCTTCGGTATCTCATTGAGTCCGAAAGCCATGGAGTATGTGTCTAAATTGTTGTCTTTAGATTCAATGCAGCTTTGGTATGAAGAAGCGTTACAGGAACCGCATCGGGATCTTGATCATGAGTCTGACGTTTCATCATATGGAGAAATCACTGACGATTTTCGCAAAGTAACTTGATGACTAGAATGTGCCACAGGAGAAGAAGGGCGAATCGGCAGAGGGC
>JBEAQQ010000039.1:0-3054 GCA_041163785.1 Pseudomonadota bacterium | reverse complement strand
ATGTCACCCTCGTAAGGGCAGCCAAGCACACAAGAGACATAACCGCGCACTCTCAAACCCGCCTGCTCAGCACGCTGCATGACTTTTTCAAACCGTTGCAAGCTCTCTGCAATGCTGCAGTTGATATTCTTTTGCGAGAACGCCTCAGAAGCGGCGCCAAAAATAGCCACTTCATTCACCCCGCAATCTATCGCTCGTTCTAGTCCCACCAGGTTGGGCGTCAACGCGGTATAACGAACGCCCTCACGGCGTGAAAGCGCGTGAAACACCTCGTCGCTGCCTGCCATTTGTGGCACCCACTGCGGATTGACAAAACTGCCCGCCTCTATGGTGCTCATGCCCGCCTCGGCCAAGCGTTCAATAAGCGCCACTTTCACGTCAACAGGAATGGACATAGCTTCGTTTTGCAGGCCATCGCGAGGCCCCACTTCTACGATGCGAACAGATGAGGGGAGTGGATTTTTCACGGTTTAATCTACCTTTGCCTTTGGGGTAAATGATACGAGCTCAATACCGCCATCAACCAAACTGCCAGGGGCTGCATGGAATGCCTCCACGGTACCTGCGACTTCGGCGCGCAGGGTATACTCCATTTTCATGGCTTCCATCACGAGCACACCCTGGCCGGCGTCGACCTCGTCACCCGCTGACACAAGGTGCGCTACGACAGTGCCGTTCATTGGCGCCACAAAATGACTGCCGTGGTTTTGGCTGCTCGCCACATCGACCCTGCGCACCGCGAAGTTAACATAGCCCCACCCCGTATAAAGCTGGTACTGCCCAGCGTGGTGGCTAATATGCGCATCAAATTGATGGCCATCCAGTTCTAAACGCAACGAAGCGGCATGACTCAGGGCGTCGGGATGGTATCGCCCACGTGCCACCATGGACTGACCTGCAACGCATAAATGCCAGTAAAGTCCGGCATGATCGAGGTGCCTTGCCACAGCAACGTCGACGGTATCTCCATCCACGTCTAAACACAGCGTCTCTTCGTGCGGCGCGTTAAGACGCCAATTGTCATTAAGCTGCCAAGGTGAGTTTGCCTCGAGATGCCCCACCGCAGCGGAGACGTTCTCGCGGGATAACAACAGCGATAAGGCCGCTAGGCAGGCATTAGTATGGTGGTCACGCGGGGCACTGAACAACAGGCTGTCGTGGCGTTCGATAAACCGCGTGTCGATATCACCTTGACGGAAGGGCTCGGCAATTGCAATGCGGTAGAGAAAATCCAAATTGGTCTTCACACCACTGATGCGATATTCCCGCAGCGCGTGACACAGGCGCGTCAGTGCAAGGTCGCGGTTGTCACCCCAGACAATAAGCTTAGCAATCATGGGGTCGTAATAAATGCTGATCTCGTCCCCTTGTGACACCCCTGTATCCACGCGCACAAAGGGTGTTTCAAGCGGTGGCTGCAGGTGGCGAATGCGCCCTGTCTGGGGTAGAAAATCGTGCTCTGGATCTTCCGCATAAAGGCGGGCCTCGAAAGCATGTCCGTGTATTTTCAGGGCTTGCTGATCAAGGGGCAGTCGGTGCCCTGCCGCCACTAGCAACTGCCACTCCACCAAATCTTGGCCGGTGATCATTTCCGTAACAGGGTGTTCAACCTGCAAACGGGTATTCATTTCCATGAAGTAGAACGCACCGTCGCTATCTAACAGAAATTCCACCGTGCCGGCGCCAGTGTAATTAATCGCTTGAGCAGCGCGCAGCGCGGCCTCACCCATGGCTTGGCGCAATTTCT
Organism: Pseudomonadota bacterium; assembly: GCA_041163785.1. Lineage (GTDB taxonomy): Bacteria > Pseudomonadota > Gammaproteobacteria > Pseudomonadales > JAHEIH01 > JAHEIH01. The sequence continues at coordinate 1,307 of JBEAQQ010000039.1, read as the reverse complement.
CCGAAACCCCTGGCGCCGGGGCCTCTTCAATAACTTTCTGGTGGCGTCGCTGTACCGAGCAGTCGCGCTCGAATAAGTATACCCCGTTGCCCTGCTCATCGAGGAACACCTGAATTTCCACATGGCGCGGCTGGGTGAGGTATTTTTCCACCAACATCTCATCATTGCCAAAGCTATTGGCGGCTTCGCGCTGCGCGGCGGCCAAGGCCTCGACAAAGTGCTCATCGTCGAGCACCACACGCATTCCTTTACCCCCGCCACCCGCGACGGCTTTCAATAACACGGGGTATCCTATGGCTCGCGCCGCGGCGTGAAGTTGCTGCGCGGTAGGGCTGGAGTCGTGAAAGCCTGGCACTAAGGGCACGCCAGCGGCCTCCATGATTTGTTTGGCCGCCGCCTTGGATCCCATCGACGCCATTGCCGCCGCCGGTGGGCCAATAAATACCACACCCGCCGCATCACAAGCTCGCCTGAAATCGGCATTTTCAGAGAGGAATCCATAGCCTGGGTGGATAGCCTGTGCTCCTGTTTTTAACGCGGCATCGAGAATAGCATCGCCTTTCAAGTAGGAATCACGGCTAGGCGCCGCGCCAATAAAAACCGCTTCATCCGCCATCGTGACATGCATGGCGTGGCGGTCGGCGTCTGAAAATACCGCGACTGTTTTGATACCAAGACGACGGGCAGTACGAATAACACGGCAGGCGATTTCACCGCGATTAGCGATCAAAATTTTATTGAACATGCTCAGACTCATTGTGACGATCCATCGTAACTAGGCCGGCGTTTTTCTAAGAAGGCACCGAGCCCTTCCTGCCCTTCTGGCGACACTCGAATCCGTGCAATACGCTCGCATGTATCCTCAATCAACGTCTCATCAATCGGGCGTTGCGCAACGTCCTGCAACAAGCGCTTAGCCTCTTTAACCGCCACAGGCCCATTGGCTAAGAACGCCTCAACCCAACGCTCTAGCCAAGTATCGAGGTCCTCTGACACAACCACTTCGGATACCAAACCACATTGCTGTGCTGTGCTGGCGGAAAAACGTTCCGCGCTTAAAAAATAGCGCCTAGCGAAGCGCTCTCCCATAGAGGAGATGACATAGGGGCTGATGGTCGCTGGAATTAATCCCAGCTTCACTTCACTTAGGCAAAACTGCGCCTCCTCAACAGCGACCGCCATATCACAGCAACTGATCAACCCCACCGCACCACCAAAGGCATTGCCCTGAACACGAGCGAGCGTGGGTTTACTAAGAAAATTTAGGGTATGCAGCATGCTCGCCAAGCCCTTGGCATCGGCAACAT
>JBEAQQ010000038.1:0-4654 GCA_041163785.1 Pseudomonadota bacterium | reverse complement strand
ACCGGCCGCGTCTACGAGACGATTCTGCGCCGCGAGCGTCGCGGTGACTATCTCGGTGGCACCGTGCAGGTGATTCCGCACGTCACTGATGAAATCAAGCGCCGTGTATATGCCGGTGGTGAGGGCTACGATGTGGCCTTGGTCGAAATCGGCGGTACGGTGGGTGACATCGAGTCTCAGCCGTTCTTAGAGGCTATTCGCCAGATGAAGGTCGAGCTCGGCTCGCGCCGTGCGATGTTTATGCACCTCACGCTGGTGCCCTACATTGCGACAGCGGGCGAAACCAAAACCAAGCCCACTCAGCACTCGGTGAAAGAACTGCGTTCTATCGGTATTCAGCCCGACGTTTTGTTGTGCCGTTCAGAGGTCGAAATCGATGAGTCTTCGCGCAAAAAAATTGCGCTGTTTACCAACGTGTCTGAGCGCGCTGTGTTCTCATTGCCCGACGCAAAAACGATCTACCAAATTCCAGAGAATCTCAGTAAGGCGGGTCTAGACGAGCTGATCACCGAACAATTTGGACTCGAGTGTCACGCGCCTGATTTCAGTGAGTGGCGCCAAGTGGTTGAGGACGTGCTGCACCCTGAAAAAGAAGTTCATATCGCCATGATCGGCAAGTATATGGACCTGTTGGATGCCTATAAGTCGCTTAACGAAGCTCTCGAGCACGCGGGTATTAAGTCGCGCACCAAAGTTAAAGTTAGCTATTTGAACTCTGAAGACCTCGAAGACAAGGGCACCGATATGCTGCAAGGCATTGATGCGATTCTTGTGCCTGGTGGTTTTGGCGAGCGCGGGGTAGAGGGTAAAATCCTGGCCGTTCAGTACGCGCGCGAGAACAAAATTCCCTACCTAGGTATCTGCCTGGGTATGCAGGTCGCGGTGATCGAATACGCGCGCAATGTGTTGGGTTGGTCGGACGCGCACAGTACCGAGTTCAATCCACAATCAGGTCACCCTGTGATAGGTCTAATTACTGAATGGGTCGACGCCGATGGTGCAGTTGAGAAACGTACTGAGGCCTCGGATTTGGGTGGCACCATGCGCTTGGGAGCACAGTTGTGCCACCTAGAAGAAGGTTCGCGTGTCAAAGCTGTCTACGGCAGCGCAGAGATTGTCGAGCGCCACCGCCATCGCTACGAAGTTAATAATACCCTCGTGCCTGATTTGATGGCGGCTGGCTTGCGTATTGGCGGCTGGTCAACGGATAAGTCGCTTGTCGAAGTGGTCGAAGTGGCGGACCATCCATGGTTTGTCGCCTGTCAGTTCCACCCTGAATTTACGTCTAACCCCCGTGACGGCCATCCGCTTTTTAGTGGTTTTGTCGGCGCAGCGCTCGCGCATCGCGAAGCCAAGGAGGCCTAATGAGCCAGAAAATCGTTAGTGTAGGCGATATTGCGATAGGCAATGAGCTACCCTTTGTACTCTTTGGTGGTATGAATGTTCTTGAGTCGGAAGATCTGGCGCTTGAAATCGCCTCATCCTATGTTGACGTCTGTGGCAAATTGGGTATTCCCTATGTCTTTAAGGCGAGTTTCGACAAGGCGAATCGCTCGTCGATTAACTCCTTTCGCGGTCCCGGCATGGAAAAAGGTATTGAGATATTGGCGAAGGTAAAGTCGACCTTCAATGTGCCTATCATCACCGATGTTCACGAACCCTATCAATGCCAACCAGTGGCCGAGGTGGCGGACATCATCCAGCTACCAGCCTTCCTATCTCGCCAGACAGATTTAGTGGTGGCGATGGCTCATACCGGCGCAGCGATCAACATTAAGAAGGCCCAGTTTTTGGCGCCTCGTGAGATGAAACACATCCTCAATAAATGTGTCGAGGCCGGCAACGACCGACTCATTTTGTGTGAGCGTGGTTCATCTTTTGGTTACAACAACCTTGTCGTGGATATGCTGGGTTTTGGGCTCATGAAACAGTTTGAATATCCGGTGATGTTTGATGTGACCCACTCACTACAGATGCCTGGAGGTCTTGCCGATGCCGCGGGTGGCCGTCGCCAGCAAGTGCTGGAGTTGGCGCGAGCAGGCATGTCACAGAAAATTGCCGGTCTCTTTTTGGAGGCCCATCCAGATCCTAATAAAGCTAAGTGCGATGGGCCGTGTGCGCTACCACTGGCGAAACTTGAGAACTTCCTCAGCCAAGTCAAGGCTGTCGATGATCTCGTTAAATCACTGCCAGACATACAGATTGATTAAAGACTTAATGGAGTAATGTTTTAATGACTAAGATTGCTGATATCAAAGCCTTCGAAGTACTCGATTCGCGTGGTAACCCCACGGTGGAAGCCGAAGTTATCTTGGCGTCGGGTGCGATTGGCGCGGCGTGTGCGCCTTCGGGTGCGTCGACCGGTTCGCGTGAAGCGCTTGAGTTACGTGACGGCGATAAAAGCCGCTATTTGGGTAAGGGCGTTCTAAAGGCCGTCAACAATATCAATACAACGATTCGTGACTTGCTGGTAGGTGAAGACGCCGCTGATCAGCGCCGTATTGACCAGCTCATGATCGATGCCGACGGTACTGAAAACAAAGCTAATCTCGGTGCGAATGCCATTCTTGCGGTCTCGTTGGCTGCGGCAAAAGCCGTCGCTGCTGCGAAAAATATCCCTTTGTACCAACACATTGCGGATATCAACGGTACACCAGGTGTGTACTCGATGCCCCTGCCTATGATGAATATCCTTAATGGCGGCGAGCACGCTGACAACAACGTGGATATCCAGGAGTTTATGATTCAGCCAGTGGGTGCCAAAACCTTTGCGGAAGGTCTGCGTCAAGGTGCAGAGATTTTTCACGCGCTGAAAGGTGTGCTGAAGAAGCGCGGTTTGAACACCGCCGTGGGTGATGAGGGCGGTTTTGCTCCCAACTTGGCGTCTAATGCCGAGGCACTAGCGGTGATTAAAGAGGCGGTAGAAGCGGCGGGCTACCAATTGGGTACCGACGTGACTCTGGCGCTGGATTGTGCTGCCTCTGAATTTTATAAAGACGGTCAGTATGTGTTGGCTGGCGAAGATAAAAGCTTCAGCTCAGAAGGTTTCGCCGATTACTTGGCGGGCTTGTCTGATCAGTATCCAATTGTCTCGATTGAAGATGGCTTAGATGAGTCTGATTGGACCGGCTGGAAAGTGCTCACCGAAAAATTGGGTTCACGCGTGCAATTAGTGGGCGACGACTTGTTCGTGACAAATACCAAGATTTTGGCAGAGGGTATCGAAAAGGGTATCGCCAATTCGATTTTGATCAAGTTTAACCAGATCGGCTCGCTGACTGAGACATTGGAAGCGATCGCCATGGCTAAAAAAGCGGGCTACACGGCGGTCATCTCTCACCGTTCGGGTGAAACCGAAGATACGACGATTGCTGACTTGGCTGTGGCTACCGCCGCGGGTCAGATCAAAACTGGCTCTCTGTGTCGTTCAGATCGCGTTGCCAAGTACAACCGCTTGCTGCGTATTGAGGCAGAGTTGGCGGCTCCGTACCGTGGCCGCGCCGAGCTACCCTCAGCGTAGTTCTTTGCTATGCGTTGGCTAACTGCCATCCTGGTGGTGTTGTTGCTTTGGTTGCAATACCACTTTTGGATTGGTCCCGGGAGTTATGCCAACGTAACAGCCCTGCAGCGTCAAATTAATGAGCAGCAGCGTGTAAATCTAGCCTTGCAGCAAGACAATGAGCAGCTTGCCCGTGAAGTGGCTGCCCTAAAGTCAGATTTAGAAGCGGTTGAAGAACGCGCGCGCCGGCAGTTAGGTATGATTAAGAAGGGCGAGAAATTATACCTGTTAGGCGAGGATCAGAAATAATGTCCGCGCCAAGATTCTGGGCCGTCGTACCCGCGGCGGGTATTGGTCGTCGCATGGGTGGCGACACGCCCAAGCAATATCTTCCTCTTCTAGATGCCACCGTGATCGAATATGCGCTGCGCCCCTTGCTCGAACACTCTGCCATTCAACAAGTCGTGGTGGTACTCGCCGAGAACGACAGCTATTTTCACAGCCTTGCACTGGCCAAACACCCAAAGATTCAGTGTGTCACGGGTGGTGCCGAACGCGCCGATTCGGTGTTAGCGGGCTTAGAGGTTCTGTTGGGTTTGGGTGCTGACGAGGATATCGTTTTGGTGCACGATGCGGCGCGGCCATGCCTGACATTGGGCGACATTGATTTGCTCATTGAGGCTATTGCCAGCAGTAAGGATGGCGTTATTTTAGCTCAGCCTGTGGTAGAAACCGTTAAGTATAGTGATGCCGAGGGCGCTATTGAGCAAACCCTCGATCGCAACTATGTGTATCTGGCGCAAACACCACAGTGCTTTGCGCTGCGCGCCTTGTACGAAGGCTATGGGCGCGCTCGCGATGAAGCCTGGGTGGCTACAGATGAGGCGTCAATTTTTGAAAAAATGGGGCGCCATCCTCGGTTAGTCAAAGGCGCTCGACGCAATATAAAGATTACCCACCCCGATGATTTGGCGCTCGCCAGCTTTTATTTACAGGAAGAAAACTCCCTATGCGAATAGGTCACGGCTACGATGTCCACCGTTTTGGTGAGGGCGATCACATTACCTTGGGTGGTGTGAAGATTCCCTACGAATTGGGTTTTATTGCGCATTCTGATGGCGATGTATTGCTACACGCGATCTGCGATGCCTTGCT
>JBEAQQ010000037.1:0-5935 GCA_041163785.1 Pseudomonadota bacterium | reverse complement strand
GCGATCTTCATCAACCAGATCCGTATGAAAATCGGTGTGATGTTTGGAAACCCTGAGACTACCACAGGCGGTAACGCGTTGAAGTTCTACTCTTCGGTACGTCTCGATATCCGCCGCATTGGCTCGGTGAAAGATGGCGAGGAAATCATCGGTAACGAGACCCGCGTTAAAGTCGTGAAAAACAAGGTGGCTCCGCCGTTCAAACAAACCGAGTTCCAAATTCTCTACGGCAAGGGTATCTACCGTTTGGGCGAGGTGATCGATTTGGGCGTTAAGGAAGGCCTCGTTGACAAAGCGGGTGCATGGTACAGCTACAAGGGCGACAAAATTGGTCAAGGCAAAGCCAATGCCGCGCGTTACCTGGAAGAGAACCCCGCCGTAGCGAAGGAAATCGAAGATCAGATTCGTGCGCGATTGCTCGTGTCGGGTAAGCCAAAGCTGGTCGAGACGCCTAGTGCTGACGCCGATGTAGACGCGGATGTCGCTGGATAGTACGGACACCGCACCGCGCGATATTCGTCGCGCGGCCATGGATCTTCTTGCGCGCCGTGAGCATTCGCGGCGCGAACTCTCTGATAAGTTACAACGTCGTTATCCGTTTCCTGACATTCTTTGCGAACAACTCGATCGCCTCGAGCAGGAAGGATTGCTCAGTGATGAGCGTTTTGTTGAATCGTTTGTTAACTATCGCACGCACAGTGGCAAAGGTCCTCTGCGTATCAAAAATGAACTGCAGCAAAAAGGGGTTAGCCAGACGCTGATAGAAGCCTATGTGGATGTATCTGACCGGCATTGGTCAGAGCAAGCGGCATTGGTGTTAGCCAAAAAGTTTGGCAACAGCAAAGCCACCACCCCCGCCGAAAAGGCGAAGCGCGCGAGATTTTTACAGTACAGGGGCTTTACGTCGGAACAGGTATTCCGATTGCTTTAGTGGTGGCGTGCTGAAGATGGGGCGATAGAAGCGGTAAAATGGTCGCGTTTAAGCAGTTCGGCTTTAATAGCGAGTTTCAACGATCTAGCTGTCTCTGTTTTATACATGTCTAGCAGCTTTCTGCTGCAAAACTCATCGAGCTTGATTTCAGTTTGTTCCATGGTTCTTTTCCGTTTTACATTTTTTCCTAGTGTCATCGATGTCTATGACAAAACAATGACATAACAAGCATAGGTGCGAAAAAAAAATATGCAAAATTTGTTTTCATTGTTCAGTGTGTATTCAGACTAAGCCAACTACTATAAGTTCAACCTAAACAAAATAGAGGTAGGTAACAATGAATCGTAATGTGTTGACGAAGGCCATGGCCGTCGGTGTGTTAGTGGGTGCTTGTGGATTGGCGCTGAATGTTTCTGCCAACCACCATGAGGGAGAAGATCGGCCAGAGCGTGGTGAGCGTATGGTGGAACTGCTCAAGCTTGATGATCAGCAACGCAGTCTCTTTAATGAGATGCGCAGTCTACATCACCCCAAGGGGAAGGATAAGCGCATGGATGAGCATCAAGCGTTGATTCAGTTGGCTCAGCAAGAGAGGTTTGATCGCGCTTCGGCACAGGCTATGGCAGATAAAATCGGCAGTGAAGCCAGCCATAAGGCGTTGCAGCATGCCGAGGCATATCACGCCTTTTACCGTAGTTTGAGCGACGAGCAGCGTACAACCTTTGATGCGCTACACGAGGTGCGCCGTGCGAACATGGAAAATAAAATGAAGAAGGGTGGTGGTAAGCATGACAAGGAGCACGGTGAACAGCACCATGGCATGCACGATTAGGCGTTTACCCCAGGGCGCGCTTTACAATGGGCGTAGTAGGCCCACAGCAGGCGTGCCGCTACGGCGCGCCAAGGCTGCCAAGCCGTGGCGATCACCTGCATTTTTTTCAAATTAGGTCTTTCATCAAGGCCTAATAACAATTTTGCTCCCTCTTGTAGCGCAAGATCGTTGTGAGCGAAGACATCTGCGTGACCCAGTGAGAACATGGCGTATATTTCAGCGGTCCATACCCCGACACCCTTAACGTGGGTTAGCGTATCGATGACCTGTTGACTGGATGCCTCCCGCAATGATTCAAAGTCGATGTTTGCTTCTGCCAGTGAGCGTGCATAACCTATTTTTTGTTTTGACAGGCCAAGCGCGCGAAGTTCTTCATCGTCGGCACGTTGAATGGCGAGAGGCTCGGTAAAACCGGCGTTTTCCACCCGCTGCCAAATGGTTCGCGCGGCGGCGACACTCAGCTGCTGGCTGACAATGGCAGACAGCAATCTTTTAAAACCATCCTCGCTGCGCCGAAGATCAAATGGCGCACATAGCTCAACCACCGTTTGAAAACGCGGTTCCAGCAGGCAAAGTGCGGCAATGCCCTCGTTGAGGTCCTCATGTGACTCGATGCAACGAGGGCGGGCCATTAGAGTTTGTACTGCGTAAAGTCGGTGGGGACTTTATCGACATTGCCGGAGTGAGTGATGACCGCAGCACTGCGCTTTTCTGCGACAAAGTATGTCTTCGCCACACGGCGCAAATCTTCAATCGTGACGGCGACGATACGTTGGCGGAAGCGACGGCGCTGTTCTTCGGAGCGTTCGAAGAGCAGGTTCTGGAACGCTTGTTTTGCTTCACCCGCCGGTGAGCCGGGTTTGTCCATGCTGCCAATGACGCCGAGAATGGCCTCTTCAAGTGCTTGGGCTGAGTGCTCACTGTCGTGCAGCCATTGTAGAGACTTATCAAAGTCTTCAAGCGTACCCTCAATGCGTGGATCGCGGTAACTAAAGAAGCGGAAGGTGGCTATGCTCGAATCCTGGCTCGCTCCACCGCCATAGGCGCCACCTTGCTCGCGTATGGCACGGTGAAGATAGCCGTTGCGCAAGAAAGGCCCCAAGACGCTCAAAGCGGCAGCATCGGGGTGGTCAACGGGAACCGTTTCATAGGCGACGGCGCAGAAATTCACCTGGGTATTCGTCACCCACAATTGGTTGTGGGGAAGGTGGTCAGTCGCCAGCGTCAGCGCGCTATCCGAGTGTCCATCCGGGGTGTTCGCCGACCACAACTGCTCTAGCGTTTGGAAGCAGCTTTGGCGGTGTTCGGTTTCGCAAACCAGCAGTAGACGACGAGATTGGCCGAGAATTTTTTGGTGAATCGCTGCGAGTTTGTCAGCGAATGCAGCGAGTTCGCTACTATCGTTCAGGCGCTTGTCGAGGGCTTTTACAAACTGGATGCCGGGCAAGCCACTGACGCGGTTGCTCGCTTCAGCTGCCGGGCTAAAAGCGGCAGATGCGGCCATCATGGCCAATACGTGGCCGTTGCCGGTAACACTTTGTTCTTTGCGTGCACGTGTTTGAGCGACCAGTTCTCTAATGCGTGAATGTTCGTCAAACCGCACCTGGTGCAGCGTGGCGTGCATGAGTTCGTTCATCGCGGTGTGATTGCGCAGTAATGCCTTCGAAGAAAGCACAAAGTATGAGGAGATGGCATTCACATCATCGACCGAACCGCGCACACTGCTGAAGGCGTTAAGTCCTCCGCACACAGCGGACTGCCATGCTTGGATGGCACGATAGTCTTTATCACCAACACCCAGTTCGGTTAATGCTTGAGTATAAAAAGGCAAAATGGCCAACTCTTCATCCGTAAGTGCGGGCAGGGGAACGACGAGTTGTTGGTAGCACAGACCGTTAGTGCCAGCCTCGTAGACGTGGATGGGGAGCGCTGGTGTGCCACAGATGTCGCCGTGAATGATGCGGATGTCGGCGGGAATATCCTCCAGGGTGACTTTGGGGAGAATACTGTCGTCGTCGATACGCTCTTGGCGTGCTTTCAGTGCGTGGCTCTTCTCGATGATGGCGGCCTTATCGTCGTCGCTCAGAGTTTGCTTTAGGGCGGCTAGTCTGTCGGCTTCCTGCTGTTCTTTTAGTGCCGCGAGTTGCGTATCGGGGACTAGCGTGAAACGCACCCGATGCGGGTTATCTAGCAGCAAACGTTTGGCAAGAGATTTGATGTACTGTGGGTCTTTGATCGACTCGCGAAGATTGGCCAGGGTTTGCTCGATGTCGAGAACCGCCAGTATGTCGCCATCGTGGGTAGCCGCCGTCAAGGTTTGTAGCATGATTTGTAGGCCGTAGGGGTAACCGTCACCGCCGATTTCACGTTGATGAAGCTCGAGTTGGTGTAGTACCGCTTCGACGTGTTCTTGGGGAATGCCGTTGATGGCGACGTCTTCGATGACCTTCAAAACCATGGCTTCAATAGCTTCGCTGTCCTCGGCGCGACAACCCTCAAGCCCACAGACAAAAATGAGTTCGCGATTAGAGTCCTCTAGCCCGCAAAGGGGGGAGGGAGCGCTGCCCAAGTTGGTGCTTTCCAACGCGTGTTGCAGGGGTGAACCGGCGTTGTCCAGCAAGACACTTGATAACAAATTGGCGGTGAACAAATCTTCCAGTTCGGCGCTTTTGCCGAGTAGCCATCCCATCACCACGTGAGATTGCGAGCTGTCGTCGCCTTCTTCGTTGGCTTCTACAGCATAGGGCCGCACAACCTGTTTGGGGGCGGTTAGACGCGGCTCGTCGTCGACCGAAAAGCGGGTGCTTGCCTCGGGAAAGCGGTGTAACACCTGGGCTTCGAATTTGCTGTGGTGTTCCTCCGCCGGAACGTTGCCAAAGGTCATGAAGATGGCGTTGCTCGGGTGGTAGTGACTGCGGTAGAAATCGAGCAGTTGTTGGTAGCTGAGGTTAGGGATGTCGACCGGTTCGCCGCCGCTGTTGTAGTGGTAGGTGGTGTCAGTGAAAAGCTCTTCACACAAGCCGTGCCATAGGATTGAGCTCACCGAACTCATGGCACCTTTCATTTCGTTGAAAACCACGCCTTTGTAAACTAGGTCGCTATCGGGGTTGTCGGTTTCAGTAAACTCTACGCGATGGCCCTCTTGGGCAAAATCCAGTTCATCCAATCGAGAGAAGAACACTGAATCTAAATAGACATCGAGGAGGTTATTGAAGTCTTTGCGGTTCTGGCTAGCGAAAGGATAGGCAGTCCAGTCGCTGCTAGTAAAGGCGTTCATGAAGGTGTTGAGCGAACGGCGGATCATCATGAAAAAGGGGTCGCGCACAGGGTATTTTTCGCTGCCGCAAAGCACGGTGTGCTCGAGGATATGAGCGACGCCTGTGGAGTCCTTGGGTAGCGTTCGCAGGGCCACGAGGAAGACGTTTTCATCGCTGTCGCTGGCAAAGTGATAGTGGTCTGCCCCGGTGATTTTATGACGGTAGTGCTCGACGTTGATAGCTAAGTTTTCAATGGTTTGTTGACGAACCAGTTCGAAATGATGATTAACGCTGCAATTCATGAAGGATTTCCTTGTTTCAAGCGCGTTATTGTAGCAAGCCCCATGCCGAGACTCTAGCGCTAGCATGGGGTGTATGTATGTGCTTAGTGCGTTTTAAATTGGTCCAGTGGCAGGCGATAGGCGTGGTGCCACCATTTGCCGGTAATGTAGACGGCATTCTCACTGGGGAGGTGCAAAATGCCGTTTAAAACCTCACCGCCACTGTCGTGCTCAAGCTGGCTGATGTCGGAAAGATCGAGCCACATTTCCACCTGACCGCTGGCAGGTTCGATAATCGCGATGCGATCGCTTTGCCAAACGTTGGCCCAAATTTTATCGCCTACCCATTCCAGTTCGTTCAGGTTGGCCACGGCGCGATCACCGTCTGTCACCAAGACCTGCCGCTGCTCGCTTAAATCATCAGGGGAGAGCCAGCGCAACACGGCACTACCGTCACTAATCAATAGGAGATTATCGGGAGTATTAGCGAGCCCCCAGGCCTCACCTGCGAGTGCTTGGGTGTGGGTTTGACGAAGATTGAGTTTGTTGAATCGCCCCACAAGTTCGTTTTTCCATGTGAGCAACAGCAGTTCCTGGCCAACCGCCACCACGCCTTCCGCAAACCATTCTCCAG
>JBEAQQ010000036.1:0-21178 GCA_041163785.1 Pseudomonadota bacterium | reverse complement strand
CCTTGGATTCGAGTGATACCATGACTGACTTAACAAAATACAGAAACATCGGCATTTTCGCTCACGTTGACGCTGGCAAAACCACAACAACTGAGCGCATCCTGAAGCTTACCGGTAAGATCCATAAAACTGGTGAAGTACACGACGGTGCAGCGACCACTGACTTCATGGAGCAGGAGCAAGAGCGCGGCATTACTATTCAGTCGGCAGCGACCACCTGCTTCTGGAAAGATCACCGTTTCAACATTATTGATACTCCTGGGCACGTTGACTTCACCGTTGAGGTATATCGTTCATTGAAAGTACTTGATGGCGGTATCGGTGTATTCTGTGGTTCTGGTGGTGTAGAGCCCCAGTCAGAAACCAACTGGCGCTACGCAAACGATTCAGAAGTATCTCGTATCATTTTCGTTAATAAGTTGGATCGTATTGGCGCTGACTTCTTCCGCGTTGTAGGTCAAGTGGAAAAAGTATTGGGTGCTAACCCTCTCGTCATGACACTGCCTATCGGTCGCGAAGATGAGTTTAAGGGCGTTGTTGATGTTCTGACCAAGAAAGCATACGTGTGGGATGACTCAGGTCTACCTGAGAACTACGAGGTTGTTGACTGCCCAGAAGACATGCTTGATTTGTTGGAAGAGTATCATGAGAAGTTAATCGAGACTGCTGTTGAGCAGGACGATGATTTGTTGATGGCTTACATGGATGGCGAGATGCCTTCTGTAGAGGATATCAAGCGTTGTATCCGTAAGGGTACTATTAACTTGGACTTCTTCCCCACTTTCTGTGGTTCGGCGTTCAAAAACAAAGGTGTTCAATTGGTGCTCGACGGCGTTGTTGATTACCTGCCTTCTCCGGTTGAGGTTAAGCCAGAGCCTCTCACTGATGAAGAAGGTAACGAAACTGGCGAATACGCGACTGTTTCTGTGGACGAGCCCTTCCGTGCGTTGGCGTTCAAGATTATGGATGACCGTTTCGGTGCCTTGACCTTCGTGCGTGTTTACTCGGGTAAGTTGAACAAGGGTGACACCATTCTGAACAGCGCTACCGGCAAAACCGAACGTATCGGCCGTATGGTGGAGATGCACGCGAATGACCGCAACGAATTGAGCTCGGCGCAAGCAGGTGACATTATCGCGATCGTCGGTATGAAAAACGTTCAAACTGGTCACACGCTTTGCGACCAGAATAAGCCTTGCACCCTGGAAGCGATGGTGTTCCCCGAGCCTGTAATTTCTATCGCTGTTGCACCTAAAGATAAGGGTGGTTCAGAGAAAATGGGTATCGCTATCGGCAAGATGGTGGCAGAGGATCCTTCGTTCCGCGTTGAAACCGACGAAGATTCAGGCGAAACCATTCTGAAAGGTATGGGTGAGCTTCACTTGGATATTAAAGTCGATATTTTGAAGCGTACCTATGGTGTTGAATTGGAAGTTGGTAAGCCACAAGTCGCCTACCGTGAAACTATTACTTCGCCCGTCGAAGATAGCTACACCCACAAAAAGCAGTCGGGTGGTTCGGGTCAATACGGTAAGATCGATTACCGCATTCGTCCTGGCGAAGCCAACTCTGGCTTCCAGTTCAAGTCGACGGTTGTGGGTGGTAACGTACCTAAAGAATTCTTCCCTGCCATTGAAAAAGGCTTTGAGTCTATGATGCAGGAAGGTCCTTTGGCGGGTTATCCATTGGTTGACGTTGAAGTTGAGCTTTACGACGGTGGCTACCACGCGGTTGACTCGTCGGCGATTGCCTTCGAAATCGCTGCTCGTGGCGCGTTCCGTCAGTCAATGCCAAAAGCGGGTCCTCAGATTCTTGAACCGATTATGAAGGTTGACGTATTCACTCCTGAAGATCACGTAGGTGATGTGATTGGTGACTTGAACCGTCGTCGTGGCATGATCCGCGACCAAGAGCCTGGTGTTACTGGTGTGCGCATTAAGGCAGACGTACCTCTGTCAGAAATGTTTGGCTACATTGGCCACCTGCGTACTATGACTTCAGGTCGTGGTCAGTTCTCTATGGAGTTCAGCCACTACAGCCAGTGCCCTAATAACGTTGCCGATGAAGTTATCGCAGCGGCCAAGGCGCGCAAAGAAGCGGCTAAAGCTAAGTAATTGCTTCTGTTACTTGAAAAAGGCGCTTCGGCGCCTTTTTTGTTGCCTATAAAAAGAGGTTGTGAGCTGGTTGGTGGCTTGTGATGCATAATCATGCTTAAAAATAGTTATAAAGAAGGGTTTTAGTCCCTTTCTGTCTAATGGCAGGTAAAATAATGCTTTCCTAAATTAGTAAATCGTTATATGTTTATTCCTTGAGGTTATACCCCAATTACAATAACTAATGAGCATTGTTGAGGATGAGTATGGACGATAAGCCTGCGATTATTTCTTGGAAGGCAGCCGGCATTGCGCTGGGTTTGCTACTGATATTTGCCACGTGGTACAAGGCGCCTCTGGGTGTTTCCACCCAGTTCGTTGTGACTGATGCCATCGTGGCGCACAAGGTGGCACCGGAATCCGCTGAGGCCAATAAGTACATGGCGAAGTACGGCAAAAAACAAGACTGGGGTATCGGCTACGGCTGGATGCTGGTTTTGGGTATGTTTGTCGGTGGCTTTGTCACTGCTCGTGTACTGGGCGAAAAACAGCCTGAAGCTGACAAGGGTTCGATGCCTCCAATGTGGGAGCGCGTGTTCGGTTCGTCACGCGGCAAACGCTTTGCGGCGGCTTTTGCTGGCGGTGCGTTATTGTTGTTTGGCGCGCGTTTGGCGGGTGGTTGCACCAGTGGGCACATGATTAGTGGTATTTCGCAGTTGGCGATTAGTTCTTTTATTTTTGGTATCTGTACATTTGGTGCGGCCATTTTGATGGCGCACTTCTTGTACCGTAACAGAGGTTAATATCATGACAATGACAGTTGGATTTTTGATCGGTTGCGCCTTTGGTGCGATTCTGTTTATGGGCGGTGCGACGAGTTACCGTCGTATTTTGGGTACCTTGTTACTGAAAGATATGTGGATCATCAAATTGATGTGCACGGCGATCGGTGTGGGTACGCTTGGTATCTATCTTCTCGACTTAGGCGGTTTGGCTAATTTGAGTATCAAGCCAGCGTATATTGGTGGTGTGGCTATTGGTGGCATCATTTTTGGTATTGGTTGGGCTGTTTCAGGTTACTGTCCGGGTACATGTGTAGTGGGTGCGTCAGAGGGTAAGTTAGACGCTATCTTTACTGTGATCGGTGGCTTGGTGGGTGCGTTATTGTTTTCGTTTGCCTATCCTGCGTTGGAAGAGGCGGTTTTAAAGCCGCTGGACTTCGGCAAGATTACCTTGGTGGATATGACGGGTGTGAGTGGTATCTGGATTGCCATCCCCATGAGTGCTGCGTTGATTGCTTTGGCTTTCTTTGTATTGAAAGATCGCTACGAGTAGTGCGCAAGCCATTTTTGGTATTCTAGGGGCGCCGATTGGCGCCCTTTTTTATGATGTGTATCCATGAATTAAAATAATCCCAAAACAAGCTTGTGTTTTGTGGTGTGCGTGTATAGAATGCGCTCTCTTTTTTTGGGGTCAGTTCTACGTGGATTGACATGCCGCTGCAGAGTTTTATCGTAAGCGGTTTTTGAGTTGGATGTCCGCCCTGTATGAGTTGGCGCATTTTGATGCGTACTGCTTGACAGGGCGTTCGTACATATATAGAATTTCGCTTCCTTTTTCGGGGGTGCCTCTTCACGAGTGCATTCGTTCTTTGCAAACTGGCGAATTGTAATGTGCGTGGCATCCCATAATTTAACCGTTTTGGAGTTTGGTTTAGATGCAAAATCAACGCATTCGGATTCGCCTGAAGGCCTTCGATCACAAGCTGATTGATGTTTCTACTCAGGAAATCGTCGATACGGCTAAGCGCACTGGCGCGCAGGTTCGAGGTCCAATTCCTCTGCCTACCCGTAAAGAAAAATTCACAGTATTGATCTCTCCGCACGTCAACAAAGATGCGCGCGATCAGTATGAAATCCGTACACACAAGCGCTTGCTAGACATCGTTGAGCCTACAGAAAAAACTGTAGACGCATTGATGAAGTTAGACCTGGCAGCGGGTGTAGAAGTCCAGATTAGTCTGGGTTAATCATGCCGAGCCCCTTGGTGGGGTAGGTGTAACGCTCTGGAATGGGCGGCCATAGCGGGTAAGAGCCCCGTACACATGAGGTGATATATGACAATTGGTTTGGTCGGTCGCAAAAGCGGCATGACACGTATCTTTACAGAGGATGGCGTTTCAGTTCCAGTAACTGTGCTTGAAATGTCTCCCAATCGTATTACTCAAGTTAAGACTGGCGATGTTGACGGTTACACTGCTGTGCAGGTAACGGCGGGTGAGCGCAAAGCTTCTCGCGTGAGCAAAGCCGAAGCTGGTCACTTTGCTAAAGCGGGTGTTGAGGCTGGTCGTGGCTTGTGGGAATTCCGTGTTGATTCAGTAGAAGAGTATCAGGTCGGCGGTGAGCTGAACGTTGGTCTATTTGAAGCTGGTCAGAAAGTCGATGTTACTGGGCAGTCTAAAGGTAAAGGCTTCCAGGGTGGTATCAAGCGTTGGAACTTCAATGGCTTGGATATGACTCACGGTAACTCACTGTCTCACCGTTCAAACGGTTCTATCGGTCAGTGTCAAACGCCCGGTCGCGTATGGAAAGGCAAAAAAATGTCTGGCCACATGGGTGCTGAGCAGGTCACTGTTCAAACACTGGAAGTGGTTCGCGTTGATGCTGAGCGCAACCTTCTATTGATCAAAGGTGCCGTACCTGGCGCCCCGGGTGGCGACGTTATCGTGCGCGCCGCTGTGAAAGTATCTTAAGGGGATTAAGCAATGGAATTGAGAATTGCAAAACCCGGCAAAAAAGCTGCAGCAGGCGCCCTTGAGGTATCTGATGTAACTTTTGCTCGTGAATTTAATGAGGATCTGGTGCACCAGGCGGTTGTTGCGCAAATGGCAGCGGCGCGTCAGGGTACTCGCGCTCAGAAGACTCGCTCTGAAGTTAGTGGTGGCGGTAAGAAGCCATGGCGTCAAAAAGGTAGTGGCCGCGCTCGCGCTGGTACTATCCGTAGCCCATTGTGGCGCACTGGTGGCGTAACATTCGCTGCTAAGCCTCAAGACCACAGCAAAAAGCTTAACAAGAAAATGTATCGCGCTGCGATGCGTTCATTGTTGTCTGAGTTGATTCGTCAAGAGCGTTTGATCGTTGTTGAGAATTTTGTTGTTGACGGTCCTAAGACTAAGGGTCTGGTTGCTAAGCTGGCTGAGTTCGGTGTGAGCGATGTGTTGATCGTGACTGGCGAAGTAGATATGAATTTGTTCCTGTCATCTCGCAACTTGCACAAAGTTGATGTTCGTGATGTTGAGGCGGTTGATCCAGTGAGCTTGATTGCATTCGACAAGACCATCATGACAGTTGACGCTGTTAAGAAGTTTGAGGAGTTGTTGGGATGAACCAAGAGCGTATTTTTCAAGTCCTGAAGGGCCCTCGCATTTCAGAGAAAGCCGCTATGGCTGCTGAAGCTGGCAATCAGGTCGTGTTCAGTGTTGCAGTTGATGCTACCAAGCTTGAGATCAAGCACGCCGTTGAAAAACTTTTCAACGTCACTGTAGACAGCGTCAATGTTGTGAATGTTAAAGGTAAAGTGAAGCGCAATCGTTACGGCTTGGCCCGTCGTGCATCACTTAAGAAGGCTTATGTTCGCCTCGCTGAAGGTCAAGAAATTGACTTCAGCGTTGCAGAGTAAGGGGTTGGCAGACAATGGCTATCGTTAAAAGTAAACCAACATCTCCAGGTCGTCGCTTCGTAGTAAGCGTCGTTAATCCTGATCTGCACAAGGGTGCGCCACACAAGCCTTTGTTGGAGAAGAAAAGCAAATCAGGCGGTCGTAACAACAACGGTCGTATCACCACTCGTCACGTTGGTGGTGGTCACAAGCAGCACTACCGTGTGATCGATTTCAAGCGTAACAAGGACGGCATTCCAGCTGTTGTTGAGCGTCTTGAGTACGATCCAAACCGCAGTGCAAATATTGCCTTGGTTTGTTATGCCGATGGTGAGCGTCGTTACATTATCGCTCCCAAAAATGTTAAAGCGGGCTCTGAGCTGATGTCAGGTTCAAATGCTCCTATTAAAGAAGGTAACACTCTGCCTTTGCGCAACATCCCAGTGGGTTCTGTTATCCACTGCATCGAGATGAAGCCAGGCAAGGGCGCGCAAATCGCACGTTCTGCTGGTACTTCTGCTCAGTTGATCGCTCGCGATGGTCAATATGTGACTGTTCGTTTGCGTTCAGGTGAAATGCGTAAGATTTTGAGCGAGTGTCGTGCGACGTTGGGTGAAGTGTCGAACAGTGAGCACAGCTTGCGCTCACTGGGTAAGGCTGGTGCTTCACGCTGGCGTGGTGTTCGTCCTACCGTTCGCGGTGTGGCGATGAACCCTGTTGATCACCCACATGGTGGTGGTGAAGGTCGTACTTCTGGTGGTCGTCACCCAGTGACACCATGGGGTGTGCCTACTAAGGGTTACAAAACACGCAAGAACAAGCGTACTGATAACTTAATCGTCCGTCGTCGCGGTGCTAAGTAAGCATCGCGTCGGTAGAGTGAACTAATAGAAGAGGAAGCGGTTGTGCCACGTTCATTAAAAAAAGGCCCGTTTATTGATCTTCACTTGCTGAAAAAGGTGGAAGCTGCCTTAGAAGCAAATGATCGTCGTCCTATCAAAACATGGTCTCGTCGTTCGATGATTCTGCCCAACATGGTTGGTTTGACAATTGCCGTCCACAACGGTCGTCAGCACGTGCCAGTTTTGGTTTCTGAAGATATGGTCGGTCACAAGTTGGGTGAGTTTGCAGTTACCCGTACTTATCGCGGCCACATTATTGACAAAAAAGCTAAGCGTTAAGCTTGGTTGGCCACTAACTAGAGGTTTTAGAGATGGAAGTTGCTGCTAGTTTAAAAGGTGCACGCATTTCAGCGCAGAAAGCCCGCTTGGTTGCTGACCAGGTGCGTGGTAAGTCTGTTGAAGAAGCGCTGAACTTGCTGAGCTTTAGCACCAAGAAAGGTGCGGACATCATCATTAAAGTACTGAATTCTGCTATTGCTAACGCAGAGCACAACGAAGGTGCTGACATTGATGAGTTGAAGGTGTCGACTATTTTTGTTGACGAGGGTATGACAATGAAGCGCATCAAGCCACGTGCTAAAGGCCGTGCTGATCGAATTTTCAAGCGCACTTGTCACATTACAGTAAAAGTTGCAGATAGCAATCGCTAAGTAGGAGACGACCACATGGGTCAGAAAGTACACCCAACCGGTATCCGTCTGGGTATTGTGAAAGATCATACTTCGGTATGGTACGCGAACAGCAAAGATTACGCTGGCAAGTTGATCAATGACTTGCAAGTGCGTGATTTCTTAAACAAGGAACTGGAAAACGCTTCGGTTAGCCGTATCGTTATCGAGCGTCCTGCGCAAACTGCTCGCATTACTATTCACACTGCTCGCCCCGGCATTGTTATCGGTAAAAAAGGTGAAGATGTAGATAAATTGCGCCGCAAGCTGTCAGTCATGATGGGCGTGCCTGTTCACATCAACATTGAAGAAATCCGC
Source organism: Pseudomonadota bacterium (assembly GCA_041163785.1). Lineage (GTDB taxonomy): Bacteria > Pseudomonadota > Gammaproteobacteria > Pseudomonadales > JAHEIH01 > JAHEIH01. Next base: position 13,540 of record JBEAQQ010000036.1, on the reverse strand, counting down.
AAGCCAGACTTGGATGCCAAGTTGGTTGCGCAAAACGTTGCTCAGCAGTTGGAGCGTCGCGTTATGTTCCGTCGCGCTATGAAGCGTGTTGTTCAAAACGCAATGCGCCAGGGCGCTGAAGGTATCAAGGTTCAAGTAGGCGGCCGTCTTGGTGGTGCTGAAATTGCGCGTACAGAATGGTACCGCGAAGGTCGTGTGCCTCTGCACACGCTGCGTGCCGATATCGACTACGCAACTTACGAAGCGTCAACTACCTACGGTGTGATCGGCGTTAAAGTTTGGATTTTCAAAGGCGAAGTTCTGGGTGGCGAAAGCAATGAAGCCGCTAAGAAAAAAGCGAGTAATTAAGGGCTAAGCAGATGTTACAACCCAAGCGCACAAAATTTCGCAAGATGCAGAAAGGCCGTAACCGCGGTCTGGCTCTTCGCGGCAGTAAAGTAAGTTTTGGCGAATACGCGTTGAAATCAGTTGGTCGTGGACGTATCACTGCGCGTCAGATTGAATCTGCACGTCGTGCCATGACTCGTCACATTAAACGTGGCGGTAAAATTTGGATTCGTGTATTCCCCGACAAGCCAATCACTGGTAAGCCTCTCGAGGTTCGTCAGGGTAAAGGTAAGGGTAACGTTGAGTACTGGGTGGCACAGATCCAACCAGGAAAAGTGTTGTACGAAGTTGAAGGTGTTTCTGAAGAGTTGGCTCGTGAAGCGTTCTCTCTGGCTGCGGCTAAATTGCCAGTTGCTACTGCCTTCGTTAAACGTCAGGTGATGTAATGAAAGCTAGTGAATTGCGTGAAAAATCCGTTGAGGAATTGAACGGTCAACTGCTCACTTTGTTGGAGCAGCAATTTAAACTTCGCATGCAGCAATCGACTGGCCAGTTGGCACAGACACACTTGCTGAAAGCGAACAAGCAAGATGTTGCGCGCGTGCGTACTATCTTGAACGAGAAGGCAGGTAGTTAAGATGGCTGAGCAAAATGTTGGACGTACTCTGACTGGTAAAGTAGTCAGCGACAAGATGGATAAGACCATCACTGTTTTGGTTGAGCGTCGTGAGAAGCACCCTGTATACGGCAAGTTCGTTACTCGTTCTTCTAAAGTACACGCGCACGACGAAAAGAATGAGTGCAAGATCGGTGACACCGTGACTGTCCGTGAAACCCGTCCGTACTCAAAATCAAAGTGCTGGGCGTTGGTTTCAATCGATAATCACGCTGTTGAAGCCTAAGTTGCTGTAACAGATTTGGGGAATAGACAATGATTCAAACTCAATCGTACTTGAATGTTGCAGATAACACTGGCGCACGCCGCGTTATGTGCATCAAGGTATTGGGCGGTTCACACCGTCGCTATGCCAAGATTGGCGACCTGATCAAGGTTTCCATTAAAGAAGCGAACCCTCGTGGCCGTGTTAAGAAAGGTCAAGTAATGAACGCTGTTGTCGTCCGCACCAAAAAAGGTGTGCGTCGCCAAGATGGTTCATTGATCAAATTCGATGACAATGCGGCAGTGTTGCTGAACACAAACCTCGCACCTCTCGGTACCCGTATCTTTGGTCCCGTAACTCGCGAGCTGCGTTCAGAGAAGTTCATGAAGATTATTTCTTTGGCTCCTGAAGTTTTGTAATCAGGAACGGGGTAGGGGATAAGCAATGCTTAAAATTAAACGTGACGATGATGTAGTAGTCATCGCAGGTAAAGACAAAGGCAAGCGTGGCAAAGTTGTTCGCGTGCTCGACAACGGTAAAGTTATCGTTTCTGGCATCAACATGGTTAAGCGCCACACCAAGCCTAATCCGCAAGCGGGTATCGCTGGCGGTATCGTTGAGAAAGAAGCAGCAATTGATGGTTCAAACGTTGCAATTTACAACGCTGCCACAGGTAAAGCTGATCGCGTAGGTTTCAAAGTTGATGGTGATGCAAAAGTTCGCGTCTTTAAGTCAACTGGCGAAGCGATCGACGCTTAATTTAGGTGATGACAATGGCGAATTTGAAAACTGTATACAACAACGAACTTGCTCCCAAGTTGAAAGAAGAACTTGGTTTGAGCAACGTAATGGAAGTGCCTCGCATTACCAAAATCACCTTGAACATGGGTGTTGGTGAAGCGTTAGGTGACAAAAAAGCATTGGAAAACGCACTGGCTGATCTTGAGAAAATCTCTGGTCAAAAGCCTGTTGTTACCAAGGCACGTAAATCTATCGCGGGCTTCAAAGTACGTGAAGGTTGGCCGATTGGTTGCAAAGTAACTCTACGTCGCGAGCGTATGTATGAGTTCCTGGAGCGTTTGATTTCAATTTCAATTCCTCGTATTCGCGACTTCCGCGGTATGAGTGCGAAGTCTTTCGACGGTCGTGGTAACTACGCTATGGGTGTAAATGAGCAAATCATTTTCCCAGAGATCGATTACGACAAAGTCGACAAACTGCGCGGATTGGATATTGCGATCACAACAACTGCACGTACCGACGAAGAAGGTCGTGCGCTGTTGAAAGCATTTAACTTTCCCTTTAAGTAGCTAACTGCTTTCACCAACAAGGCTAAAAGGTAAGATATTATGGCAAAGCAATCGATGATTGCGCGCGAAGCAAAGCGTGAAAAAACTGCAGCGAAATTTGCTGCAAAGCGTGAAAAGTTGAAAGCGATCCTGAAAGACGTGAACGCTAGCGAAGATGAAAAATGGGATGCACAGGTTGCTCTGCAAAAACTGCCCCGTGACGCTAGCCCAGTTCGTCAACAGCGTCGCTGTAAAGTAACTGGCCGCCCACACGCGGTCTACCGCAAGTTCGGCTTGTGCCGTAACAAATTGCGTGAAGCGGCTATGCGCGGTGACGTGCCAGGCCTCGTTAAGTCTAGTTGGTAAGCAAGATATCCGCGACTTTCTGGGCGCGAGTAGGAGTTTAATATGAGTATGCAAGATCCTTTGGCGGATATGCTAACCCGCATTCGCAACGCGCAAATGGCGGAAAAAGCAAGCGTCAAAATGCCCTCTTCTAATTTGAAAGTGGCTGTGGCCAACGTTCTTAAAGAAGAAGGTTATGTGTCTGACGTGGCAGTTGATTCTGTTGACGGCAAATCAGAGCTGACAATCCAATTGAAATATTTCAATGGTGCGCCAGTTATTTCTGAATTGCACCGCGTGAGCACTCCTGGTCTGCGTCAATACGCAGGTCGTGATGAGTTGCCATCGATTCGCGGCGGTTTGGGTGTAGCCATTGTTTCTACCAGCAAAGGGGTCATGACTGACCGTGCAGCGCGTAGCGCTGGTGTTGGTGGCGAAGTGCTTTGCACAGTCTTTTAATCCGGTTTTAGTGACGAGTTTTGTACTATGTCTAGAGTTGCAAATAGTCCTGTTACCCTACCTTCAGGTGTTGAGCTGAAGCTCGACGGTCAGTCTCTGAACGTTAAGGGTGGTAAAGGTACATTGAACATGGATATCCACGACCTGGTCGAGGTATCACAAGAAGAGAATGTCGTTACTTTTAAGGCACGCAATGGTTCGCAAAAAGCACGCGCTTTGGCCGGTACCACACGTGCGTTGGTTAACAACATGGTCATTGGCGTCAGTGCTGGTTTTGAGCGCAAGCTTGAACTGGTCGGCGTTGGTTATCGTGCGAAAGCCGCAGGTAACGTTTTAAACCTGTCAGTAGGTTACTCTAATCCTATCGATTATGCAGTACCTGCCGGCGTTAGCGTCGAAACACCTTCTCAGACCGAGGTGGTTCTGAAAGGCATCGACAAGCAATTGTTAGGTCAAGTTGCGGCGGTTATCCGTGCGTTCCGTGCACCTGAGCCATATAAAGGCAAAGGTATTCGTTACGCGGGTGAACAGATCCTCCGTAAAGAAGCCAAGAAGAAGTAAGGCGAGAGATTATGAGCGTAAAAAACAATGCAAGATTGCGTCGTGCCCTCCGCAGCCGTATGAGAATGCGCGAGTTGGGTGTAGAGCGTTTGACTGTGCACCGCACACCTCGCCACATCTATGCCCAGGTTTTGTCAGCCGATGGTTCAAAAGTATTGGCGCAAGCCTCTTCTTTGGACAAAGAGTTGAAGTTGGCCGTTGGTGGCAATATCAATGCGGCAGCTGAGATCGGTAAACTGATCGCAGAACGTGCCAAAGCAGCTGGTATTAGCAAAGTCGCTTTTGACCGCAGTGGTTTTAAATACCACGGTCGTGTTAAAGCACTGGCTGATGCAGCTCGCGAAGGCGGTTTGGAATTCTAGGGGAACGACATGGCTAAAGAACAGAAAGACAACGCTGAAAGCGCAAACGAAGGTTTGATCGAGAAGCTCGTTCAAGTAAATCGCGTTGCTAAAGTTGTAAAAGGTGGTCGTATCTTCAGCTTCACCGCACTCACAGTAGTCGGTGATGGCAATGGCCGTGTAGGTTTTGGTCGTGGTAAGGCTCGCGAAGTACCTGTTGCTATTCAAAAAGCAATGGAACAAGCTCGCCGCAACATGATCCAAGTAGACCTGAAGGGTGATACTATTCAGTACCCCATCAAAGCGAGCCATGGTGCTTCTAAGGTTTACATGCAGCCTGCTTCAGAAGGTACAGGTGTTATTGCTGGTGGTGCAATGCGTGCGGTTCTTGAAATCGCTGGTGTTCACAACGTATTGGCTAAGTGCTACGGCTCTACCAATCCTGTGAACGTTGTTCGCGCAACCTTCAATGGCTTGAAAAACATGCGTTCACCCGAGGCAGTTGCTGCCAAGCGTGGTAAGAGCGTTGAAGAGATTTTGAATTAAGGCGTTGAGATCATGGCTAAGGCTAAAGCTAAGACTATTAAAGTAACACTGGTAAAAAGCACCAGTGGTCGTTTGGAGTCGCATAAGGCGTGTGTGGCCGGTTTAGGTTTGCGTCGCATTCGTCACACCGTTGAGGTTGAAGACACTCCATCTGTCCGCGGTATGATTAACAAGGTGAACTACCTTTTAAAAGTTGAGGAATAAGGCAATGACTGATTCATTGCGTTTAAACACGCTAAGCCCTGCACCCGGTCACAAGACTGCCGCCAAGCGCGTAGGTCGTGGTATCGGTAGTGGTTTGGGTAAAACTGGTGGCCGTGGCCACAAAGGTCAAAAAGCTCGTTCAGGCGGCAGTGTTCGCCCAGGTTTTGAAGGCGGTCAGATGCCTTTGCAAAAGCGTTTGCCGAAGTTTGGTTTTACTTCGCGCATCGCTCGTGTAACGGCTGAGATTCGCACCGCTGAGTTGAACAAGTTGACCGACGAAGTGATCGATCTGGATGCATTGAAGCGTGCAGACCTGATTCAGGAAAACATGCAACGCGCCAAGATCTTCCTGGCTGGTGAAGTCACCAAAGCTGTGAAAATCAAAGGCCTTGCTGTGACTAAAGGCGCTAAAGCAGCTATCGAAGCTGCCGGTGGTTCTGTAGAGGAATAACATGGCAAATCCTGGCCAGTTAGCACTCGGCAATCAAGCCGGACTAGGCGAGCTTATGGCTCGCCTTCGTTTTGTATTGCTCGCAATTATTGTTTATCGAGTTGGTACTCACATTCCTGTGCCTGGTATTAACCCTGATCAACTTGCGGCTTTGTTTAACCAAAATCAGGGAACCATCCTGGGCTTGTTTAACATGTTCTCAGGCGGTGCGCTTGAGCGTATGTCGATTCTTGCGCTTGGTGTGATGCCCTATATTTCGGCGTCGATTATCTTTCAATTGATGTCTTCAGTGTCTCAGACGCTGCAGCAACTGAAAAAGGAAGGTGACGCGGGTCGTCGTAAGATAACTCAGTACACACGTTATGCAACAGTATTGTTAGCGACCGTTCAGGCGTTTGGTATGTCTGTTGGTCTGGCGGGTCAGGGCCTAGCCTTCACCGCTGATTGGTCGTTCTACTTTGTATCAGTCACTTCTTTGGTTACTGGTGCGGTGTTCTTAATGTGGTTGGGTGAACAAATTACCGAACGCGGTATTGGTAACGGTATTTCGTTGCTAATTTTTGCGGGTATTGTAGCTGGTTTACCGTCGGCGATTGGTCAGTCACTTGAGTCAGCGCGCCAGGGTGAAATGAATATTGCAGTATTGCTGTTCATTTTGTTGTTGGCGGTTGTTGTGATCTATTTGATTGTCAAAATCGAGCGTGGTCAGCGTCGAATTACGGTGAACTATGCTAAGCGCCAACAAGGCCGTCAGACATTTGGAGGTCAAACCAGTCATTTGCCGATGAAGGTGAATATGGCGGGTGTGATTCCAGCAATTTTTGCCAGCTCGATATTGTTGTTCCCTGCCTCTATTGCGCAGTGGGTGAGTAATTCTGCCCCAGGCATGGATTGGCTACAAGATGTTGCCTTGGCTATTGGCCCAGGCCAACCGTTGAACATTATCCTGTTCACTGTGTTGATTGTTTTCTTCTGTTTCTTCTATACGGCGTTGATGTTCGACCCCAAAGAAGTCTCAGAAAATTTGAAGCGCTCGGGTGCGTTTTTGCCCGGCATTCGCCCAGGTGAGCACACCGCGAAATATATCGATGGTGTTTTAACTCGCTTAACGGTGTTTGGTGCAGCCTATATCACTCTGGTGTGTTTGTTGCCTCAAGCATTGGTTGTTGTGTGGAATGTGCCCTTCTACTTGGGCGGTACCTCACTATTGATCGTAGTTGTGGTGGTTATGGATTTCATGGCGCAAGTGCAGTCGCACTTGATGTCTCATCAGTATGAATCACTGATGAAGAAATCTAATCTAAAAAGTTATGGTAAGAATGCCTAGCCATCAAGGTTAGGCCTTTCGGAGTAGTTGAAATGAAAGTACGTGCATCAGTTAAAAAGATCTGCCGCAACTGTAAAGTTGTTCGTAGACACGGTGTTGTTCGAGTGATCTGCAAAGAAGCTCGTCACAAGCAACGTCAAGGTTAATTGCCCAACTTTTTATTTGTTGATTTTGTAATCAACTTTAGCTAGAATCTTGCGCCTTTCGAGCTGCGCGTAAGCATTCTTAAGCGTTGTTGAATTTATTTTGGAGTAAAAGATGGCCCGTATTGCTGGCGTAAACATCCCAGATAACAAGCATGCGGTTATTTCGCTGACTTATATCTATGGTATTGGCCGCACCACAGCTAAAAGCCTGTGTGCGTCTACTGGTATTGCTGAAGACACCAAAATTGGTGATCTGAGCGAAGAGAAGCTCGACGTATTGCGTGATGCTATCTCTAAGTTGATGGTTGAAGGTGACCTGCGTCGTGAAGTGTCAATGAGCATCAAGCGCTTGTTGGACCTCGGCTGCAACCGTGGCTTGCGCCACCGTAAAGGTTTGCCTCTGCGCGGTCAGCGTACCAAGACTAATGCGCGTACGCGTAAAGGTCCTCGCAAACCCATTCGGAAGTAAGATTCGTCTTACTTCCTAATTTAGTGTAGCTACACCAAAGTGTAGTGTTGATATTGAAGTAGGAAAGTTCATGGCAAAGCCAAAAGCTGCACCTCGTAAAAAGGTGAAAAAGTCCGTCGCTGACGGCGTCGCGCATATCCATGCGTCATTCAACAACACCATTGTCACTATTACTGATCGTCAAGGTAACACTTTGTCTTGGGCGACAGCTGGTGGTTCTGGTTTCCGCGGCTCTCGTAAGAGCACTCCTTTCGCTGCGCAGGTTGCTGCTGAGCGCGCTGGTCAAGCTGCTATGTCAGACTACGGCCTGAAGAATTTGGATGTGCTGGTTAAAGGTCCTGGTCCCGGCCGCGAATCTGCGGTACGTGCCCTAAACAATGTTGGCTACAAAATTACCAACATTACCGATGTGACTCCGATCCCACATAACGGATGTCGCCCACCCAAAAAACGTCGTGTGTAACGGCTGAGAGATACAGGATTAGAAAATGGCTAGATATATTGGTCCTAAGTGTAAGCTTTCACGTCGTGAAGGCACCGATTTGTTCTTGAAGAGCGGTATTCGTTCTTTAGATTCAAAATGTAAAGAAGAAACAGCACCAGGTATGCACGGTGCGCGTCGTGGTCGCTTGTCTGACTACGGTGTTCAGTTGCGTGAAAAGCAAAAAGTCCGTCGTATCTACGGCGTACTCGAGAAGCAATTCCGTAGCTACTACAAAGAAGCTGCGCGCCGCAAAGGCAACACCGGTGAGAACCTGTTGCAATTGTTGGAATCGCGTCTGGATAACGTTGTTTATCGTATGGGCTACGGCTCAACGCGTTCGGAAGCACGCCAGTTGGTTTCTCACAAATCAATCACAGTGAATGGTGCTGTTGTTAACATCGCTTCTTACCAAGTAAAAGCGGGTGACGTAGTTGCTGTTCGCGAGAAAGCAAAGAATCAATTGCGTATTCAATCTGCTCTGCAGTTGTCTGCTAACCGCGGCGACATCAGCTGGATTGACGTTGATTCGGGCAAAATGACTGGCACATTTAAAAATGTTCCTGATCGTAGTGATTTGCCATCAGAGATCAACGAAAACTTGATCATTGAGCTTTACTCTAAGTAATTAACAGTAGATACACGCGATAGGTGGCATTTATGCAAAGTTCAGTTAACGAATTTCTTACTCCACGCGTCATCGATGTTGAGGAAGTTAGCACAACTCGTGCAAAGGTTATTCTTGAGCCTCTAGAGCGTGGTTTCGGCCACACTCTTGGTAACGCTCTTCGTCGTATCCTTTTGTCTTCAATGCCTGGTGCAGCGATCACAGAAGTTGAAATCGACGGTGTAGAGCACGAGTACAGTGCAATCGAAGGCGTTCTTGAGGACGTCATCGAAATCTTGATGAACCTCAAGGGTGTTGCTCTGGTTCTCAACGACGTCGACAGTACAACTCTGACCCTGAGTGGTTCAGGTAAAGGTGTATTGACAGCCGGTGACATCCAAACGGATGGCCACGTTGAGATTATCAATCCCGAGCACGTGATTGCCCATCTCGATGAGAAAGGTTCAATCAGCATGCGTTTGACCATCGCTAAAGGCCGTGGTTATCAGCCTGCTGAATTACGTAACGAAGGTGACGAGGAAACTCGTGCATTGGGTCGTCTGCAGTTGGACGCTTCATACTCGCCCATCAGCCGCGTGTCATACGTTGTTGAGAGCGCGCGTGTAGAGAACCGCACTGACTTGGACAAGCTGGTTCTGGATCTTGAGACCAACGGTACCATTGATCCCGAAGAAGCTATCCGTCGCAGCGCGACTATTCTGCAGCAGCAGTTGGCGGTGTTTGTTGACCTCGAAAGCGAGAAACAAGCTGAGCCTGCACAAGCTGAAGAAGAGGTTGATCCAATCTTGTTGCGCCCAGTTGATGATCTTGAACTGACTGTACGTTCAGCTAACTGCTTAAAAGCAGAAAGCATTTACTACATCGGTGACTTGGTACAACGTACCGAAGTTGAATTGTTAAAGACTCCTAACCTTGGTAAGAAGTCTCTGACTGAGATCAAAGATGTATTGGCTTCACGTGGTTTGTCATTGGGCCTGCGCCTAGACAACTGGCCACCAGCTAGCCTGCGCAATGACGATCGCGTTCGTCTGTAATAGTTACCGCAGCGCCTAGGCGCTGCTTCCAAATTTTAAACTTGCTGTGATAGCAAGCGTTGTAAGGATTTGAGTTATGCGTCATCGTCAGAGTGGCAGAAAATTTAACCGTAACAGTGCTCATCGTAAAGCCATGTTCCGTAACATGTCAGCGTCGTTGTTCGAGCACGAGTTGATTAAAACAACCCTTCCAAAAGCTAAGGAACTGCGTCGTCACGCTGAGCCTTTGATTACTTTGGCGAAAGAAGATTCAGTGGCAAACCGTCGCTTGGCTTTCGATCGTCTTCGTAACAAAGACGCGGTTGGCAAACTGTTCAGCGAATTGGGCCCACGTTTCCAAGGTCGTCCCGGTGGTTACATCCGTATTTTGAAATGCGGTTACCGTACTGGTGACAAAGCGCCGATGGCTTACGTTGAGCTTGTAGATCGCCCAGAAAACGCAGTGGCAGCAGACGAAGAATAAATCTTCGCTGGTTGTTAAATGCTAAGAAACCACGCCTCGGCGTGGTTTTTTTATGTAAAATACCGCTATGACACACGGCAACTCAAAGATAGTCAGCAGTAATCAGCTCGGGCCCCATGACAACTTAGCGGCCACGGTCCGTCGTCATATGATTCACCCAAGCCGTAAGCCGTTTAGCCAGCACACCCTAGAAGCTTTTGCTGAAGCACAGCAATGGCTTAGCGAGCGCGTAGGCGATATCATCCTAGATTCCTGTTGTGGTACGGGTGAGAGCACCGCGCATCTTGCCAGCATGTTTCCCGACGCCAGAGTTATTGGGGTGGATAAGTCAATTCATCGTTTAGAGCGTCATCAGCAAACGGCGGATAATTACCTGCTGTTACAGGCCGATTTGAATGATTTCTGGCGTCTTGCTAAACAATCTGGTTGGAAGCTTTCGCAACACTATCTTCTCTATCCCAACCCCTATCCCAAAAGTGTCCATTACAAGCGACGCTGGCATGCTAGTCCTGCGCTACCATATATTGTGGCGCTGGGTGGTGAGCTGACAGTGAGGAGTAATTGGAAGCTCTACATCGACGAGTTTGTACAGGCATTGGGTATTTACAACATTGCTACCGCAACGGTTCCCTATCGGGCAGATCACGCTGTGACAGCTTTTGAAAGAAAATATTGGGCTAGTGGTCAGTCTTCTTGGCAGCTACATGCTAGCCTCGATAATTTTTGTAGCTAGCCCTGGTCTCGTCGATGTTGCCTCTCGTCACTCACTCGAGTTATAGCTACGATTTCCCGCTTAAACATCGCTTTGCCATGGATAAGTTCACCCGTCTAGCTGAGCATCTCCGCGATCAAGGAATTCTTACTAGGGACAACGTCTATCGACCGGGCATGTGCAAACCTGCTTGGTTAGAGGCGGTGCATTGCCCACAATATATTCAGCGATTTGTCACCGGCTCCCTCTCTACGTCGGAACAGCGCCGTTTAAATTTACCTTGGAGCGAAGGGCTAGTTAAGCGTACCTTAATTTCCCCAGCCGGTACCGTACTGGCAGCCCAGCTTGCATTGCACACTGGCTTGGCATGTCATTTGGCGGGGGGTACTCACCATGCCCACTATGACTACGCTTCCGGTTTTTGCGTGTTTAATGATTTGGCGATTGCCGCCAAAGTGTTGTTGCAAAGCAGTGGCGTAGAGCGGGTATTGATCTTTGATTGTGATGTGCACCAAGGTGATGGAACGGCTTTATTGCTCAAAGATGAGCCGCGAGCTTTTACCTGTTCGATTCACTGCGGTAAAAACTTTCCTTTTACCAAGCAGTTGAGTGACCTAGATGTCGAGCTTGAAGATGGTTTGTGCGATGAGGCCTATTTGGCGGTAGTCGATGAAACACTCAACTCGGTGCTTTCGATATTTAATCCCCAGATCGTGATCTACGACGCGGGTGTTGATGTATTTGAGGGAGACCCCTTGGGGCGTTTGAACATCAGTTTGGCAGGCATCGAGGCGCGCGACCGCCTAGTGCTGAGTACCTTGAAAGCGCGAGGAATACCCGTGGCGACGGTAATAGGTGGGGGCTACGACGATAATCGAGAGGCGCTAGCCGAACGCCACGCTATAGTTGTCCAGTTGGCGAACGAACTAATCAAGGCGAGAAAAAAATAGGTTTACTTGGCAATCACTTTTAAGGGCATTTGGCCGTCGCGTCGATCTTCAAGTGAACCATCAAAAATCGAAATGCTCTCTACTGTCGTTAGCGCCTGAAACTCTTCGCGCTTCAGGAGTTGGTCGTAAGCATCCTTGGCACTTTGTGCGGCGACATGAAAGTAATGGCGACCGTGTGTTGTGTCGACATCTGCACTAAATAAGATTTCTCTACCCTGTCTATCCATTGTTGTTGTCTATTCTGTTGAAAGCAATTTGAGTATATGGATTTATAAATAGCTTGGCAATCGGTGCTCAAGAAGTTGCCCCTTTGTTATTGATAATAGCGCTTGCTATTTATGAGACGGCTTTTATGATGCAAAAACACAAAAAAAGGTAATGCTATGATCGCTCGTCTTTGTCTATTGGCTGTATCCATCGTCTTAACGGCCTGTGGTGGTGGCGGTCAGGCCTCGCCTATCCAGCCAACACCCAACCCAACACCCAACCCAACACCCAACCCAACGCTCTCGCCATCTGTTGCGGAGATTTCGATGACGGGCAGCACGACATTTAGTTCCCCTTTTATTGGTCTATCTGGTTCGAGTAACGGCATTAGCGGTGATGTCGTGCTCAGTTTTGCGCAGCGTGAATATACTGTCACACCTTCGGCGTCTGGGGCGTGGTCTTGGCAGGCCGGGCAGTGTAGTCAGGCCTTAAGCAATGGTACGTATAGTGTTAGTGTGCAAGCGGTGGCAAGTGATGGATCAAGTGTGACGGCATCAACCAACATTACAGTGGCCGCTAGCGCTGAATATATGCGTATCCATTACTACCGTCGCGATGGCAATTACCAAGGCTGGGGTGTGCATCTTTGGGGGCAGGCTATTCCTTCATCCGTCGTCACAAGCTGGGCAAGCCCTAAAGCCTTTGATTGTAGCGCTGATGGTTGGGTGGAGTATTGGGTGCCCTTAAGCGATGTTAATCAAGCATTTAATTTTATTGTTCACCAAGGGGATAACAAAAATACCCCAGATGATCTCGTACTTTTGCCCAGTACATTTGGGCGTGATGTCTTTATTGTACAAAGTGATCCGACGCTTTATGGCACCCTTGCCGAGGCCTTAGTGGCCGCAGAAAACGTTGGCAATGCGTCGGCAAGTCTAGATCTTACCCAAGTCGCTGTTGGCGACACACAGAGTGCCTTGCCAGCGGGTTGGGCGGATAGTGCAGCGTTTATAGAAATCTATGTGCGTGGCTACCAAGATAGCGACGGCGATGGCAATGGTGACCTAGCGGGTTTGACTCAACGTTTACCCTACCTGGCTGATCTCGGCGTCAAGGGAATTTGGCTGATGCCGATTACCGAGAGTTCGGATAATGACCATGGGTACGCAGTTTCAAACTATCGCGATATTGAAGATGATTATGGTGATTTGAGCGATTTCCAGACGTTATTACACGAGGCTCATCAATTGGGTATTGGCATCATCATGGACTATGTCATGAACCATAGTTCTAGTGCCAACCCGTTATATTTAGATGCGGTGTCCGCCTCAGACAACCCAAAGCGCGACTGGTATAACTTTGCCAGTACGGATTTAGGGTGGGGGCCCTGGGGTAATGGTTGGCGAGCAACCGCCAGCGGAGATTATTACTATTCGCCATTCAGCCCGACCATGCCTGATTTTAATTTGCGTAACCAGGCTGTCGTCGACTTTCATCTCAATAACTTGCGCTACTGGCTGAACATGGGTGTGGACGGATTCCGTTTTGATGCGGTAGGGGTGCTATTTGAGGCGGCTGATGGCAGCGTGACTATTAACCATCCCGATAACCACCCGTTACTCGCCCAGGTGAGGGCTGTCGTAGAGGGTTATGATAATCGCTACATGGTGTGCGAGGCGCCCGACGGGCCGACTTTGTACGCCACGGATGCGTCTTGCG
>JBEAQQ010000035.1:0-2855 GCA_041163785.1 Pseudomonadota bacterium | reverse complement strand
AGCCCGATCGCTGGTTAGAGGACGGTGAGGAGGTCAGTTTTGGCAATGTCACGTTGCAAGTAAAACACTGCCCGGGGCATACGCCGGGACATGTGGTGTTTTACCATGACGATTCAAAATTAGCGTTTGTTGGCGATGTGTTGTTTCAAGGATCGATAGGACGTACGGATTTTCCGCGCGGTGATTATGATACCTTGGTCGCTTCTATACGTAATAAATTGTGGCCCATGGGTGACGATGTCACTTTTGTGCCGGGACATGGCCCCAATTCTACTTTTGGCCATGAACGCGCGACGAACCCCTTCGTCGCAGACAGTAAATTTGGTTGAGGAGTAAGCGATGCAAGCCCTAGCAGTGATGCCAGCGATCAGCAGTTTTTATATTGGTGTTAACGTCTTATTGGTCTTTGTATTGGCCATTTATGTGGTGATGTTGCGCCGCCGCCACAAGGTGGGTATTGGTGACGGTGGTGTGCCCGAAATGCTGCGAGCCATCCGTGTGCACGCTAACGCGCTTGAATATGTGCCGCTCGCCTTATTGATGTTGTTGGTGATGGAATTGATGGGTGTGGCGGCGTTGCACCTACATGCGCTTGGCTTGGCTCTGACCCTTGGGCGCTTGTTGCACGCTTGGGGCTTGGCGCATTCGAGTGGCACTTCGCTAGGCAGATTCATTGGTACGCTGTTGACTTGGGGTGTTTTTGCGTACGCCGCGGTCATCTGTATTAAAGTGAGTTTGGCGTAGCTGTTCACGGCTTACCGTACGCGTGGTCGAGTCATGCGTGCGGTAAAAAACTAGACAAAATGACGCTTTGGGTTCAAGCTTCAGCATTGTCACGGACGGCTTTGAGGCGCACAACGCAAGTCATCATGGATCAAGACATTTCCCACATCCCAAGTATTGGTAACGACCGCCTAGCACAGTTGCGCGAGGTGCATCGCCAGCTTCATCAACAGATTGATACTTTGATGGAGAATCCCTTTGGCAACCAATTATTACTTCGCCGTCTTAAGCGTGAAAAACTGCAGGTAAAAGATGCAATTCAGCGTCTGCGCAGCCAACTGATCCCCGATTTAGACGCCTAATGCCGACTGCCTATCGATATGGTTTGTTGACCATTGCGATGTGGTCGACGAGCGCAACAGCCTTCAAATTAGCCTTGGCAACATTGTCTGTATCGTCGGTGCTAGCCATCGCGGCGACCAGTTCAGCGCTATTGTTATTGGCGGTGTTGGCGTTTCAAAAACGCTTGTCAGCCTTATGGGCTTTTATTGGTGATCACTGGCGCATTGTGTTGGGCTTGGCGATCATCAACCCCGTGTTGTATTACCTAGTCTTGTTTAAGGCTTACGATGCTTTGCTGGCGCAACAAGCGCAGGCCATCAATTACTCGTGGGCCATCTGCCTGAGCTTATTGTCGGTATTTATGCTGGGGCAAAAGCTGTCTTCACGTGATATCGCCGCAAGTGTTTTAGCTTATGTCGGGGTGGTCGTGGTCGCCTCTGGGGGCGATGTACAAACTCTGCTGGGTAGCAACTTACCGGGTGTTTTGTGGGCGTTGTTGAGTACTCTGCTGTGGTCCTTTTACTGGGTGTACAGTTCGAGAGCGAAACTCGACCCCGTGCTGAGCCTTTGCAGTATGTTCCTATTAAGTCTGCCTATGCTTTGGATAATGGCCGACTGGACACAGTGGCAAACGAGTTCATTACAGAGTGTGGCCGCGGCGACCTATGTCGGTTTTTTTGAGATGGGGGCGAGCTTTGTGACGTGGCTGCTTGCCTTGCAACATGCGGCACACGTCAGCCGCATTGCCAATCTTATCTTTCTTTCGCCGTTTTTATCGCTGCTGTGGATTAATGGCATTCTCGGCGAGGCCGTCCTTCCAAGTACCCTGCTGGGGCTGGCTATGATTCTGTTAGCCACACTCTGGCAGCAGACACAAAAATCTTAACGTCGGCGCAAAAAATTTTTAGATTCAGCTTAGGTTCATTTCGGTGCGGTATAACGACACTATGAAAATGCGAGGTGACCTATGAAAAAGTTAATATTTCTGTTGGTAGTGATGAGCAGTCTTGGGATGAGCGGTTGCGTTGTCTACGACGCTGATGCCCACGCTAATTATGACGTCGATGTGCGCGCCTCATGGGGTGTCGGAAATTACTACTATGATCCCCACTTTGGCGTCTACGTTTCTTATGGTTATCCTTCCAGCTATTGGGTGAACGGGTATTACTATTACTTTAGCGGCAGTCATTGGATGCGCGCCAATCATTGGCACGGTCCGTGGCTCACCGTGGCGCCAAAATTCGTCCCCACGCGTGTGCACGGCTACCGAACGCAAGTGTATGCGCATCCCGAGCGTTACCCACGGGTGCAACTTCGCCCGAATACCCGATATTCTCGCTATGAGGGGCGTGACGTGCGCGATCATCGAGAGGCCTACCGTGGACATGGCGAGGAGCGTGCTGTTAAAAACAATAGCCGCTATCCACAACAGGCGTCAGGCGATCATCGGCAGGAAGGCTCTCGCAGGGGCGACAATAGAGCGGAGCAACAGCCGCGTGCTGATGCACAAACGGCAGGCAAACACAGGTCACAGCGTGAAGCACCTAACGAGCGCGGTGGAAAAAAAGCCGCAAAAGACAGTCACCGAGAGCATCGCGAAGCGCCTAAAAAAACGCGGCCTAAGCAAAAAAGCAGTGAGTCGTCGGAAGGCAATCGAAGAAGTTACGATTAGCTTGGTGTGCTAGGGAAGCACCTCAACCTTCATGGACGGCCACTCGGGTGATTCCTCTAGCAGTGCAGCCTCTCGACTCAGGTCGGCCACCAACAAGGGGTATTCCTCGGCGAATGCC
>JBEAQQ010000034.1:0-9907 GCA_041163785.1 Pseudomonadota bacterium | reverse complement strand
GACATCATTTACGGTACCAATAACGAGTTTGGGTTTGATTACCTGCGCGACAATATGGCGTTTTCCCTGGAAGATAAAATGCAGCGCGATTTGCATTTTGCCATTGTTGACGAAGTCGACTCGATTCTGATCGATGAGGCGCGTACCCCGCTGATCATTTCAGGGCCTGCTGAAGATAGCTCGCAGCTATATATTAAAATAAACGGCATGGTGCCCCAATTAGCGCTTGAAACAGAAGAGTCGCCTGGGCATTACACTGTTGACGAAAAAACGCGCAGTATCGAATTGACCGAAGATGGTCACCAGATCGTCGAGGATATGATGTATCGCGACGGTTTATTGCAAGAGGGAGATAGTCTTTACGCGGCTACAAACCTCAATTTGTTGCACCATGTTATGTCCGCATTGCGGGCTCATGCGCTGTATCACAAAGATGTTGAGTATATTGTCCAAGATGGACAGATCGTATTAATTGACGAACACACTGGACGCACAATGCTGGGTCGTCGTTTGTCTGAGGGCTTGCACCAGGCTATCGAGGCGAAGGAAGGGGTTAAGATCCAGAACGAGAGCCAGACACTGGCTTCTACGACCTTCCAGAATTACTTCCGTTTGTACAATAAGCTCGGTGGCATGACAGGTACGGCGGATACCGAAGCGTTTGAGTTTTTGCATATTTATGGCTTGCCGGTTGTTGTGATTCCGACCAATAAGCCCGCTGTGCGACAAGACTTGAACGATTTGGTGTTTTTGACCAAAGAAGAAAAGTTCGATGCTATTGTGGCGGATATTCAAGAGGCGGTAGCTAAGGGCGCGCCGGTATTGGTCGGTACTGCGTCGATTGATACTTCGGAAGAATTGTCCCGACATCTTAAAAAGGTGGGTATTAAGCACAATGTTTTGAATGCTAAATACCACGCGAAGGAAGCTGAGATTGTCGCGCAGGCTGGTCGCCCAGGTACGGTGACCATTGCAACAAACATGGCGGGTCGCGGTACCGACATTGTGTTGGGTGGCAATCTCAAGGTTGAACTAGCGGAACACCCAGGTGCAACAGAGGAGAAAATCGCTCAAATCACTGCGGAATGGCAGTTGCGCCACGACAAGGTGATGGAGGCCGGTGGCTTGCACATTTTTGGTACAGAACGCCACGAATCTCGACGTATTGATAACCAGTTGCGTGGGCGTGCGGGCCGTCAAGGCGACCCCGGTGTGTCCCGTTTTTATCTGTCCTTAGATGACAATTTGATGCGTATTTTCGCCTCTGAACGGGTGAAGAACTTCATGACCGCGTTGGGAATGGAGAAAGGTGAAGCCATTGAGCACCGCATGGTGAGTAATGCTATTGAAAAGGCGCAGCGCAAGGTCGAGGGTCGCAACTTCGATATCCGTAAAGCCTTATTGGAATACGATGACGTGGCTAACGATCAGCGTCAGGTGATTTATGCCCAACGTAATGACTTGCTCGAGGCTGACCGCATTGACGATACGTTGACGATGATTCGCGCCGAGGTGGTCAACGAGGCCATCGATAATTTCATTCCGCCGATGAGTGTGGAAGAGCAGTGGGATATTCCCGGTTTAGAGCGACAGCTACAGCTCGAGTTTTTTGTTGAGTTGCCGTTGCAAGCATGGCTGGATACTGAAAAGGATCTCGAAGAGGAGAGCTTGCGCGAGCGTATAGTTAACGCTGTCGAGGCGTCGTATACCCAGAAGACTGATTTCTTGGGCGATGAAATTCGTCGTTTCGAGAAGCATATCATGTTGAATATTCTGGACACGCTTTGGAAGGAGCATTTGGCGACGATGGATCACCTGCGACAGGGTATTCATTTGCGTGCGTATGCGCAGAAGAACCCTAAGCAAGAGTATAAGCGTGAGGCTTTTGAGTTGTTTGAGGCCTTGCTCAACAAACTGAAAGTTGAGGTTATCCGTTTCCTCGCGCGCGTCGAAATTCGTCAAGAGGAAGATGTGGATGCTGTGCAAGAGCAGCGCCGCAAGCAGGAGGAGGCTCGCAAGGTCGAGTACCAACACGCTAACGCGTCGGCAATTGGCGAGGTGAGCGAAGACACGTCCAGTGCGATGCCCTATACCCGTGAGGGTCGCAAAGTGGGTCGCAACGACCCTTGTCCTTGTGGGTCGGGTCAGAAGTTTAAACAGTGCCACGGTAAATTAAGCTAAGAGAGTCAATGTATGGCGGTAGGTAGCGGCGATATTGGGTTACTCCATCCGGTGTCGGGTGTAGAGATCGGCATTGCGAGTGCGGGTATCAAAAAAGTTGGCCGCAAGGACACGGTGATTTTTAAGCTTTGCGAGGGGGCTGTTGTCGCCGGTGTGTATACCCTCAATCGTTTTTGTGCGGCGCCGGTTCACGTGGCGCGTCGTCACATGGCATTGGGCGATATTCGCTATTTGTTAGTGAACACAGGCAACGCGAACGCTGGAACGGGTACAGAGGGAATGATAAATGCTGAGCGTTCTTGCCAAGCACTGGCGAATTTTGCCGGCTGTCGTGCTGAGCAGGTTTTGCCGTTTTCTACCGGTGTGATTGGTGAGCGGCTGCCGATTGAAAAGCTCGAAGCGGCCATGCCAGAGGCGTTAAAAAATGTGGCGGCGAATCAGTGGCTAGAAGCCTCCTACGGCATTATGACCACGGATACGCGTCCGAAGGCAGCCTCTCGGCAGATTTCTGTGGCGGGTTCAACCGTCACTGTGACGGGTATTGCTAAGGGGGCTGGCATGATCAAGCCCAATATGGCGACGATGCTCGGTTATATTGCTACGGATGCTGTTGTTGAACAAAAGGTTCTGCAGGAGTTGGCTGAGCGCGCGGCAAATATGTCGTTCAATCGTATCAGTGTGGATGGCGATACCTCTACTAACGATGCGTGTATTTTGATAGCGAGTGGTGCCTCTGGTGTCGTGTTGTCTCCTGGCGATGAGTCGTTCGATGCTTTTGCTGAGGCGGTGTTTGAAGTATTTGTATCGTTGGCGCAAGGGCTCGTGCGCGACGGCGAGGGCGCCACTAAATTTGTGACGGTGCGAGTGGATGGTGGTCAGTCTACGCAGGAGTGTCTTGCGGTTGCTTACACTATCGCGGAATCACCCTTGGTTAAAACAGCGCTTTTTGCGAGTGATCCCAACTGGGGGCGTTTATTGGCGGCTATTGGTCGCGCCGGCATTGCCGATTTGGACGTCGATGGTGTGTCTGTGTATTTGGGTGATGTTCTCATCGCTGAAAAAGGCGCTCGTGCGGCCTCTTACACAGAAGCGGCGGGTCAGGCTGTAATGGATCAGGAGGAAATCGTTATTCGCGTTTTGTTAGGTCGAGGTGACTGTAGTGAAACGGTTTGGACAACAGATTTCTCGTACGATTACGTTAAAATCAATGCGGAGTACCGCACCTAATTTAGCGGGCTCAAAGCTTGGAGGGCTATGATGAAAACGTTGCGTCGAATGCTTGCAATACTACTGGCGATTCTCGTCATTGTGTTCGGTGTGTTGTTTAGTTTGCAAAACCAGTCTGTGATCAGTGTCGATTTTTTGCTGCCTCAGCCGTTCCAGCAAACAACGGCTTTCTGGGTGCTGGGCAGCTTTGTGGCGGGTATTTTGTTGTCGCTAGTCGTTTTCTCCATCATGTACTTACAAGCACAGCAAAAACAGCTACGTTTGACGATCCAGCTGAAATCGTTGCAGCGGCAGTTAAGCAAGTTAGAGACGGACGTTAAAGCACCATGAATGAAGCGCTTATCCTAGTAATATTTCTAGCGATAGCTATTGGCTGGTGGTTGGGTCGATACGGCTTGCCGTCGTTACGCTTTTCCTGGCGGCGACCTCGCACCAAAGAATATCTTAAGGGTTTCACTTATCTTATTAATGAGCAATCCGATGCGGCGGTTGATGCCTTCCTCGACCAATTGGATGTGACACCAAAAACGCTGGAAATGCATATTGCTATTGGCACCATGTTGCGTCGTAAGGGTGAGTTAGATAGGGCGATTCGTGTTCACCAAAATCTGTTAGAAAGCCGCACGTTGGGTGCGACTGAATTGTCCTTGGCGCAGCTGGAATTGGCACGCGATTTCTACAGCGCGGGTATTCTGGATCGTGTTGAAAGCATTTTGAGCGATATGGTGCGCGGTCAAACCAGTTACTATAAAGAGGCCATGCGCCTGCTCATTGATGTTTACCAAGATATGCAGCAATGGCAGGATGCACTGGATATTGCGACCCAGCTGCGTCGGCATATTTCCTCGACTGAAGAGACCAGACGGTTGTGTGAATCGATGGGGCAATACTGCTGTGAGTTGGCCGAGGAGGCGATAGCTCGTGAGGCATCGCAAGAGGCTGAAGCTTATATTCAGCAGGCGCTAACGTATTATCCCGGTTGTGTGCGCGCCAGTATTTTGGCCGCCACGTTAGCAACCAAGCGTGGTGACGAAGCATCAGCAAAATTGCATCTTTACAAAGTGGCCGATCAGGATGTCAGTTTGTTTTCCGAGGCGGTTGATAATCTGTCTAATTTGACTGTCGACGAAAAGTCGGTCGACGTTGTGAGAAGAGCGCACCAGGCGCATCCGAGTCACAGTGCTTTTGTCTATCTCTACAATGCTATAAATCAGCAGCAGGGTGAAGAGGAGGCGCAGCATTTTCTTGAGGGTGAGGTGTCGTCGAGACCGAGTTTGACTGCTTTAGATACCTATGTTGCCCACCAGTCTGTTCACAAGACAGACACTGAGGTGCGTGGCGTTGTTCGCCATACCTTGCAAACCATCATGGGGCGCCGCGATCGCTATATCTGCTTGCACTGTGGTTTCAGGGGTAATCAGATGCATTGGCTTTGTCCCAAATGTAAGCGTTGGGGAGATATTCGCCAGCGTCACGGGTTATAATACGCTTTTTCAAACGGATAAATATCATGAACGATCCTAAAGTCATCGTGGCGCTAGACTATCCAACGGCCGATGCGGCGTTGGCTATGGCAGACCAGCTCGATCCCTCCGCTTGCCGTGTGAAAGTGGGTAAGGAGTTGTTTACCGTGGCGGGACCAGCGGTTGTTCGCTCACTCATGGATAGAGGATTTGATGTTTTTCTCGATTTAAAATTTCACGATATTCCCAATACCGTTGCCGCGGCGGTAAAAGTGGCAGCGCAGATGGGAGTGTGGATGGTTAACGTGCATGCGTCAGGTGGCTCACGCATGATGAAGGCTGCACGCGAGGCCGTCGACAGTGTGCCAAACAACAAAACCCACTTGATTGCCGTGACGGTGCTCACCAGTATGAGTGAGGATGATCTGGCCGAAACAGGTATTACTCGCTCACCGCTCGAGCAGGTGCTTTATCTCGCCGGTTTAGCGCAGGCATCGGGAATGGATGGTGTGGTATGTTCGGCTCAGGAGGCCTCCTCGTTACGGCAACAGTTGGGCAATGATTTTCTGTTGGTGACTCCCGGGATAAGATTGCCAGGCGACGACGCGAGTGATCAGCGCCGCGTCGTGACGCCGCATGATGCGATTGAAAATGGTAGTAGCTACCTTGTGATGGGGCGTTCGATCACGGGTTCGCCTGACCCTCAGGGCGTCTTGCGCAATTTAGTATTCTAGGCTTTCCCCAGGGTCGCTATAAGCGGCCTTTTCCTTATATTTTATTAGTCTAAAAAAAGTCCATTTTGTCCGCATTTTAGGTACAGACAATACCTACTTTTTCATCCTATAGTAAATTGGCATCTCGGTGGTGTGCTGTGACAGGATGTTGCGGGTACCATGGAAGGTGGCCAATAAGGATGTTGGCATTGAGCGGAGGCTCGGCACCACGGAGACGCATCCAATCATCAAACAAGGAGTGTTTGTTATGTTTCATTTAAGACAGTGGATGTCTGCTTTAACCGCAGGCGTATTATTGGGTTGCTCTGTTATGGCTATGGCGCAGCAACCTGTGGATATTAATACGGCCAGTGCTGAGGTCATTGCAGAAACGCTAAAAGGTGTTGGTCTCAAACGAGCGCAAGCCATTGTGGCGTACCGTGAAAAACACGGTGCGTTCCAAAGCTTGACGGACTTGGAGGCGGTGAAAGGGGTTGGTTCGTCAACCCTTAAGCGCAATCAAGAACGTATTCTGTTTGAGTAATTGAGCACCATCTTCGGCTCGGGTTTCCCGAGCCGTCCCTTCCTTCCCTTTTTAATGTCCTCTTCAGCGTTTCTACTCTTCAAGGATTTTTACTAGCGGGGTACACTGTCACTCTAAAATGAGGAGATGCCTTGCAGCAAAAAGATTTAGAGCTATTCATAACCCTTTGTGAAACTCAGCATTTCGCGAAAGCCGGCGAGTTGATGCACATGAGCCCTTCTGCGGTAAGTCGTCATGTGCAAGGGCTCGAGCAGGCCTTGGGTGTTGTGCTGTTGGAGCGTGATAATCGCCGGGTGACATTGACGCGTGAGGGGCTGATTTTTAAGCGCCATGCTGAGCAGTTGTTGGCGGGTTGGCAGTCGTTACAGAATGATCTTTATAGTGACGGGAAGTCGTTGAGCGGTGAAATCAGTTTGTATTGTTCAGTCACCGCTGCTTACAGTGTGTTAGTGAATATTATGGAGCAGATGCGCAGGCGTCATCCTGATATCGAGTTAAAGCTTCACACGGGTGACGAAGCTGAAGCGATTGATCGCGTGGCCGCCGGTAAGGAAGATATTGTTATTGCGGCCCACCCAGAGGTACTGTCACAGCGTTTAAATTTTTTGACCTTGACCCACTCCCCGTTGGTATTTATTCAGCCCGTGGTGTCTTGCCCAAGTGAAAATATCTTGGCTGAGGCGCAAGCGCAAGGGACGTCTGTGCCATGGGGGCAACTGCCTTTTATTGTGCAGGAGGCGGGCTTGGCGAAGCGTCAGCTGGATAGTTGGTTTGAGCTTCAAGGGCTTGAGCCAATGGTGTACGCGCAGGTGTCGGGTCACGAAGCCATTGTGAGTATGGTAGCGCTGGGGCTCGGCGTGGGGGTGGTGCCCGAATTGGTGCTGCAAAGTAGCCCGCTAGCAGACCGCGTGAAAGTCATTGATGTTCAGCCGCCATTGCGACCGTATGCGGTAGGACTGTGCGCGTTGCAATCTAGAGTTCGCAGTGATTTGATACGTGCTTTTTGGGATTGTGCTAAGTCTGCATATGCAATCAGCTAGCACCATCGCTTGAATCGCCATACAATAGCGCTTCAGTATTTGGAAAATGATATGACTAAGTCAGAACAACACGACCAGCAACACCAGGACAACGATCTCGGCGGCATTGAAAATATTCTTCCTGTGGATGAGCATGAGGAAGAGGTGTCTATTGACGGTAAGACTGAGCGTCGGCGCGGTATTTATCTGTTGCCTAACCTGTTTACCACTGCGGCGCTTTTCTCGGGTTTCTACGCCATTGTTTCGGGCGTAAACGGTAATTTTGAAGCGGCGTCGATAGCGATCTTTGTCTCTATGATTTTTGACGGTCTGGATGGTCGTGTGGCGAGATTGACCAATACACAAAGTAAGTTTGGGGAGCAGTACGACAGTCTTGCGGATATGGTGTCCTTTGGTGCGGCGCCCGCTTTGGTGATGTTTAGCTGGGCAATGTCGGGCCTCGGCAAGTTCGGTTGGGCTTGTTCCTTCATCTATATGGCGTGTGCAGCGCTGCGCTTGGCTAGATTTAATGCGATGATCGATACCGCCGATAAGAATTTTTTCACCGGTCTTGCTAGCCCTGCTGCGGCCTCGGTTGTCGCTGGCTTGGTTTGGGTTGGGCACGATCAAGGCTGGGTGGGTGAACTTTTACCCGTTGGCTTGTCGTATGTAATAGGTGTTGTGACAGCGTTTGTTGGTTTGCTAATGATTGCCAATATCCGCTATAACAGCTTTAAAGGAATCGACCTGCGTGGACGTGTGCCCTTTGTGGTATTGCTACTAATCGTGCTTGTGTTTGCGCTGGTTACTGTTGATCCTGCTCGCGTGTTGTTGGCCACGGCTGTGATATATGCGTTTTCTGGCCCGGTTCAGTTTGTGTTGAGTAAGCTGCGGCCTGCTCAGCATAGCTAGCCAGTTGCGACGCGTCAGCTTGACTAGAGGCTAGTATGCGTCGCTGTGACATTCCCCTCATCCCAAGTAGCGAAATTACGCCTGAGGATGTATATCTTCAGCGACGTAAGTTTTTGGCTATGGCGGCGTTGTACCCGCTGGCGCTAAATATAGCGTCGGTTGATGCTGCCCCGCTTGCGTTTATTTCATCCGAAAAACTCGACATTCCCGGTGCTGTAACGAATGAGGCGCTGACGCCCCTAGAGCATGTCACTTCTTATAATAACTTTTATGAATTTGGCTACGACAAAAGCGACCCGGCGAGATATGGCGATAAATTGCGGACTGATCCCTGGTCTATCGCCGTGGGTGGCATGGTCAATCAGCCCAAAACTCTGACTCTAGAGGATGTGTTGTCGAGAGTAGATCTCGAGGAGCGTATCTACCGCCTTCGCTGTGTAGAGGCGTGGTCAATGGTCATCCCTTGGGTAGGTTTTCCGCTATCCGCCCTGTTAAAGCAGTTTGATATACAGGGCAGTGCAAAATATGTTCGGTTTGAAACTTTGCATCGCCCGAGTGAAATGCCGGGCCAAAAAAGTCTTTTCAGTGGTATTGATTATCCCTATGTGGAGGGATTGCGTATCGATGAGGCTATGCATCCACTCACTATATTGGCCGTTGGTCTTTATGGTAAAACCCTGCCTAATCAAAATGGTGCGCCGATAAGATTGGTGGTGCCATGGAAATATGGTTTCAAGAGTATTAAGTCGATTGTAAAAATAGATCTTGTAGAGAGCATGCCCGCGACCACGTGGGCGCTTTCGGCGCCGCATGAGTATGGGTTTTATGCCAACGTTAATCCTGGTGTTGACCACCCGCGTTGGAGCCAGGCGAGGGAGCGCCGTTTACCCAGTGGATTGTTTGATCGAAATATAATCCCGACACAGATGTTCAATGGATACGCTGAGCAAGTGGCTGGGCTCTATTCTTCGTTGGATTTAAAGGCGAACTATTAATGTGGCGCCGGCCAATAATCCTTTGGCCAGTATTGGCCATTCCGGGGATTTACCTAGGTGCGCTGATAGTTTTGGGAAAGCTAGGTGCTGATCCAGCAAAAACCCTAGTACACAGTACGGGGGAATATGGACTTTGGCTATTAATGCTCGTTATGTTGGCGAGACCGCTAGCAAAGTTTGTTGGGCGTCGGGAGCTTATGTTGGTCAGGCGAGCATTGGGTGTGGCTTGCTTTGTCTATGCTTTGCTGCATTTCTTATTATATATAGCCACGTATCTTGGTTTCTCCCTGCAAGCCTTGGCTGAGGATTTGTATAAGCGCCCGTACATCATCGTTGGTAGTTTGGCTTTTTTGTTGGCGCTTACCATGGCAGTGACTTCAAACAACTATTCTGTGAGAAAGCTGGGAAGACGTTGGGGGAAAATACATCGCGGAATTTACGTCATGGCGGTGTTGGTGTGCATACATATCATTTGGCAGGTTAAGTTTGATTACGGAGAGGCTGTTATGTATTCGGTCTTCTTTATAGTTATGCTCATCATCAGGCTGCCTGTAGTGAGTCGCTTGCTGGGTCTTCGTCTTAAACAATAGGCCGGCATGGTCAAACTGTCCTCTCTTGAAATAAATTTACAAAAAATTGCCAAAAGTACTTGCAGAAAATCCTCTATAACGTATTATGCGCGTCCCTTGTCGAGCAGCGCTGTAAAGCGAGTTCGCAGCGGGATTTGGTGGTGCGATAGCGACACCAAATAGAGCGAAAAAAGTTAACAAAAAGTGTTGACGAAAAAGATCGCTAGCGTATAATGCGCGTCCTCGGTTCGGGAGAGCATCCTGGCTGAGCAAACTTGATCTAG